>NZ_JBEWZI010000018.1:0-79772 GCF_040566545.1 Uliginosibacterium flavum | reverse complement strand
GCCTGCCTTGGCCGCGCACCCTGCTGTGGCGCAGCTTCCTGCTGATCGCCTTGCTGCTGGGCGCCTCGCTGCTGGCCTGGTTGCAGATCTACAACTATTACGCACTGCGGCCACGCGCCGCCCAGACCGCACAGATGGTTGTGAGCATGGTCAATCTGACCCGCTCGGCGCTGATTGCTGCGGATGAAACCCAGCGCCTTGCACTTCTGCATGACCTGAACAGCATCGAAGGCATCCGCGTCCTGCCCGCTGAAAGTACAGACAAGCTTGTCGGGCTGCCCGATAGCAGCCCGACGCGCGCGCTGCAGGCATCGGTACGCAAGCGCCTTGGTGCCTACACCCGGTTTTCGGCAGAGCTGAATGATCTACCGGGCTTTTTCGTCAGTTTTCGTGTCGACGAAGAAGATCCCGAAGACGAGTACTGGATCATGCTGCCCAGGGAACGAATCGCTGGCCCCGCTGCAGCCGAATGGCTGGGCTGGGGGATTGCCGCAATCCTGCTGGCCTTGATTGCCGCCTATCTGGTGGTGCGCGGCCTGAATCGCCCGCTCAAAGCCCTGGAAAGCGCCGCACGCGCAATTGGCCGTGGCGAACCCGCCCCCAACCTGCCCGAACACGGCGCCAACGAAATCGCCGCGGTGGCGCAAGCCTTCAACCAGATGTCACAGGATCTGGCCGAACTGGAGTCTGATCGCGCCCTGATCCTCGCTGGAGTTTCGCACGACTTGCGCACGCCCCTGGCCCGCCTGCGTCTGGGCATCGAGATGTCCGGCGCCCACACGGATGACATCGCCGCGATGGGCCAGGACATCGAGGACATGGATCGCATCATCGGTCAATTCCTCGACTTCGCCCGCGACAGTCAGGCGGAACCGGCGCAGGATTGTGACATTGCTGCATTGCTGCACGATCTGGCTCAGGCTTCCCGGCGCCGGGGAACGCTCATCGAGCTGGACACCCCGGAACAAGTGATCGCCCCCGTGCGAGCTCAATCCTTGCGCCGCGCCGTCACCAATCTGATCGATAACGCCTTGCGTTATGCCGATACGGACCAGCCTCTAGCACTCCGCCTGCGGAACTTTCCGGATGGTCTGGAAATCGAACTCGCTGATCGTGGTCCGGGTATTCCGGCTGATCAGGCGGAGCGCCTGAAACGCCCCTTCACCCGTCTTGAAAGCGCCCGTAGCAATGCTCAAGGATCCGGCCTCGGACTGGCCATTGTGGAACGCATTGCCAAGTTGCACGGCGGCCACCTGGACTTGTTGCCTCGCGAAGGGGGCGGCTTGCGCGCGGTACTGAAGCTGAGGCTGTGACAACCGACAATCGGCGCACGATCAAAAACACTATCTCTCGTCTATAATCGGCCGCCAAATGAAGCTACTTTTCGATTTCTTCCCCGTCGCGTTCTTCTATGCCGCGTTCCAGTTTGCCAAGCACAACAAGGAACTCGCGGCCCAGAAAGCCTCTGAATGGTTCGGATTCATGGTCTCCGGTGGAGTCGTCGGGCCGAATGAAGCGCCGACCGTTATTGCAACAGTCGTCGTTGTCGTCGCCATCATGGGTCAGATTGTCTGGCTGTGGGCTCGCGGCAAAAAAATCGGCACCATGTCCTGGATCACACTGGGGGCGGCGCTGGTTTTCGGCGGGGCCACCGTCTGGTTTCACAACCCGGCCTTCATCAAGTGGAAATTCAGCATTGTTTACTGGCTGATGGCCACCGCCTTCTGGCTCAGCCCACGCCTGTTCGGCAAAAACCTGCTGCAGGCAATGATCGGTGACGGTGTCAAACTGTCCGACAAGGGCTGGCATGGACTGAACCTGGCCTGGGTGGGATTTTTCTACTTCATGGGCATTCTCAATCTTGTGGTTGCCTACAACTTCTCTGAAAACACCTGGTTCAATTTCAAGCTCTTCGGCAGCATGGGACTTACCCTGCTATTTGCCCTTGCTCAAGCGCTATACCTCGCACGCCATATGAAAAGCGAAACTTCGGCCGAGGACGCATGAAACATGCTTGAACAAATCCGGGCGCAATTGGCGCAACTGTCTCCAAGCATCTGTGAATTAACTGATGATAGCCAGCAGCACATTGGTCACGCAGGCGCCAAGGGTGGCGGGCATTACAGCCTGAAAATCGTTTCCGCCGCATTTGCAGGAAAATCTGCCCTTGCCCGCCATCGTATGGTGTATGCCACTCTCAGTACATTGATGAGCGGCGCCGTGCATGCGCTGAGCATCACAGCCTTAAGCCCGGACGAAGTTGAACGCGAATAAACCGCTGCAAGCTGTCCATTTTTCAATTGTTCAATCAGGAAATACCATGAAACTAAAGCTGACTTGTCTTGCCGTGGCGCTGACGCTGGCGTCTTCCTCCCTGTTTGCTGCAGAACCCAAAGCGCTCGGAAAAGTTAATGGCGTGCCGATTTCTGCTGCTGTTGGCGATCTGATGGCAAATGAGCAAATTGCGCAGGGAGCGCCTAACGACGAAGCGCTGCGCCGCGCCATCAAGGAGGAGCTTGTGCGGCGTGAAGTTCTGGCCCAGGAAGCGAAAAAGCGTGGTCTGGACAAAAAGTCTGACATTCAGGTACGCGTTGAAATGGCGCGTCAAGGCATCCTGATTGCGTCCTACATCAACGAGTGGGCCGTGGCCAACCCCATATCGGATGCGCAAATGCGCAGCGAATACGAGCGTCGCGTCGCTGACATGTCCAGTACCGAACACAAGGTGCGCCATATCCAGACACTCACTGAAGCAGATGCTCAGGCCGTGATCGCCAAATTGCAGAGCGGCGCGAAGTTTGCAGATCTGGCCAAGGACTCCGTCGATGCCGGCTCCAAGGATAATGGCGGCGATATTGGCTGGGTTTCTCCGAAAGGCCTGCCCCAACCCTTCGGTGATGCCGTGACAAAGCTGGAAAAGGGCAAGTTCACCACCGTCCCGGTACAAACGACCTATGGCTTCCACGTGATCATGCTGGATGAAACCCGCAAGGCAGTGCCGCCGACCTTTGAAGAAAAGAAAAACGAGCTGCGTCAGTATCTGGAACAGCAAGCTCTGAACGCGCACATCAAGACTTTGCTGGCCAAATCAAAAGTCGAATAAGCTCAGGATTGCCGGGGCCACGTGCCCCGGCACAAACTTCATCGCGCATGTTTGAATCGGGATAAAAATGGGGTTTCTGACAGGCAAGCGCATCCTGATTTGCGGGCTGCTGAGTGATCGATCCATCGCCTACGGGATTGCCAAGGCCATGCATCGCGAAGGCGCGGAACTGGCATTCACTTACCAGAACGAGCGTTTGCTTGAGCGCGTCACCGCAATGGCAAGAACTTTTGACAGCACCCGGATATTTCCCTGTGATGTGCAGGACGACGCACAAATTGCCGCGCTGTTCGATGCCATCAGCCAGGATTGGGATGGTCTGGACAGCGTGGTGCACTCGCTGGCTTTCGCGCCGGGCGAAGCACTAAAGGGCGATTTTCTGGAAGGTCTTTCACGCGACGCGTTCCGGATCGCCCATGATGTAAGCAGTTACAGTTTTGCCGCTCTGGCCAAGGCCGCACGTCCCTTGATGCAGGGCCGCAATGGCTCGCTGCTGACCCTTTCGTATCTGGGCGCGGTGCGCACCCTGCCCAATTACAACGTGATGGGTCTGGCCAAAGCCAGCCTGGAGGCGTCGGTACGCTATATCTCTGCAGCCGTGGGCCCGGAAGGTACACGCGTGAACGCCATCTCGGCTGGCCCGATCCGTACCATGGCCTCTTCCAGTATCGGAAATTTCGGCAAGCTGCTGACCCACACGGAACAGCAAGCGCCGATGCGCCGCAATGTGACGATTGAGGAAGTCGGCAATGCGGCAGCATTCCTGTGTTCAGATCTGGCGTCGGGAATTTCGGCCGAAATCATGTATGTCGATGCGGGTTTCAATGCTGTAGCAATTGGTAACGAGCAACCAATCTGATTTTCAGACTGGCCAATAAAAAAACGCTGCGCTAGGGCAGCGTTTTTTTATTGGCGAAGAATGCCGCTACGGATTCAGCGCAACAAACCCAGACGCGCTTCTTCATATTGAGCCAGCAAGCCCCAACTGCGCCCGCGCCGACGTACAACCTCAAGAATCGCCATCGGCTTGATGCTGAGTCGGGTACCGCTGCGCATCGTGGGTTGCATCATTTGCAGGCTATTGGGCAAAGCGTTGTGGAAGAGGTTTTTCATGAGAGGCTCCAGAGTCAAATAGGGGGCAGGAATCAATTACGGGCAAAGCCGTCGCGGATCAGGCCAACGGCAATCCCCTCGATCGCCAGCGAACTGCGTTGGGGATCAACCAGAATCGGTGAGAAATCAGGGTTTTCGGCGATCAACTCGATAATTCCGCCGGGCTGACGTTTAAGGCGTTTGACCGTCACTTCGTCATCCACGCGGGCTACCACAATCTGGCCGTCGCGCGCTTCGTTGCAGCGATGCACGGCCAGCAGATCGCCTTCAAGAATGCCGGCGTTGATCATCGAAAGCCCGCGTACGGTGAGCAAAAAATCGGCTCGTGGCGAAAACATCAGCGGATCGACCGGATAGTGACGCTGGATATGCTCTTGCGCGAGAATCGGCGCGCCTGCCGCAACCCGCCCCACCAGAGGCAGGCCGAAGCTTTCTTCGGCTTTTTCGCCACCCTCCTCCTGGATCAAGCGAATTCCTCGGGCGGAACCTGATTCGAGACGGATCACGCCTTTTTGCGCCAAAGCACGCAAATGGCTTTCTGCCGCGTTCGGCGAGGCAAAACCGAAGGCCGCAGCGATCTCGGCACGTGTGGGCGGCATGCCATCGGCGGCAATCCGGTCACGGATGAAGCTCAGGATTTCCTGCTGACGACGGGTCAATTCAAGGCTCATGACAAACTCGCTCAACAAACTGTATGTACGTACAGTACTGTAGTTTTGAACAGTTGTGCAAGTAGTATTTTTGTCAAAATATGCATGTGCGAAAAGCCGCATGCTGACTGCCTCTACAAGCATATGCCTTGCAAAGTCCTATGGGCACTGGCTGTACAGACAGGCCGTCTGGAGAAGCCCGCCCTACTTGGCTGCCAGCAATTGCACCTCGGCATAGGCAGTACGCTGCGGCAGGAAGATGCGGGAATCGACGGCCTCTTCGTAGCGCTGGATCTGATAGCCGGCCAGGCCTTGCTCGCGCGCCAGCGTCTCGGCGCGACGGGCGAGTACATAACGGGCTTCGCCATCACCGCCCAGATGCAGATACTGCATGCTGAGTTTGTAAAGCACCCGATTGTCAGGCAGGCGGGTTTCGACGATTTCCCAGTTCGGTGCGGTGGGATCCGTCACCATATAAACAGCCGCCAGCAGCAGACCAACCTGCACGATATCGGCATGCGCTACCGCATAGCCAGGGAAAATCCGCAAGGATCCCTTCGGGATAATCGAAGTCCTTCCCGGCAGGTCGCCGGAAAGACTGCTGCAGCCAGTGACGCTCAGTAGCAGCGTGAGGATCCAGCGCTTTTTCATCACATCAGTACCTCATGAAATGAAATTAAACAGCGACAGGCCGGAAATCTTGGCGAAAGTATTGCGCGCGGCCTCCAGATAAGTCTGCTGCTGCTGAAAATCAGAAATTGCCGAAACATAATCCAGGCCGACCAGACTTTCCAGACGATCCGCATACTGGATCTTCAGATCGTCGCCGACGTTTTGCAGCGCCTCCACCTCGACTTGCCGCGAACCGCTCTGGGAGCGCAAGCGCGACACGTTTTCCATTGCATTGTCGAGCCGCCCCAATGTGTCCGCCACCATCTGCGAGTAGCCAGGGTCACTCGTATTCTCCAGGCCCACCACGAACTGTTTGAGGGTGCTGAACATGTCGCTGGAGTCGCCCGGGGTCATCTGGAAAGTATCTCCCGTCGAAGGCGTTCCGGAGATCGCGACCTGAATCTCGGTTGTCGCGGCATTGCCCGGATCGGGCAAACCGATGCTCTGTCCTGAGGTGTAAACCCCGGAAGCCAGGGGAGCACCTGTCATGCCCGGATCTGCCACAGTGTCATACACATCGTAGGTCGTGGCGCTGCTGAACTTGATGCCGTAATGATCGCCCGTATACGCTGCTGGCCCCGATACCGTGCCATCGCTGACAACGGCCGTCGAAGAACTGGTGCTGCTGGTAAAGACCCCGTTGACAGAGCCAATATTCATGAACAACTCGTTGCCATTCACGCTGACCGGAATCTGCCGGGAATTGGACACAAGCAATGTGCGCACCCCTTGATCACCCTGATAGCTGACGCCCGACAGGTTGCCCGAAAATGCTTGGGTATCACCCTTGTAGCCGGAAAATTGATAGTCGCCAGACGCATCCTGATTATTGGCCAAGGCGAGCAAACTATCGAATTGCGCCTTGATATCCGTCGCAATCGATTGCCGATCGCTCAATGTCAGTGTTCCGCTATTACCAGCCTGGACAACACGCTCGCGCACGTAATCCAGCACATCATGAATTGCACCCAATTGGCTATCGAGGCTCTTCAGAGTATCCACCGCAGTGCCCTGATTCTCCTTCTGCACGGCCAGATGCGAGATTGACTGCGACACCTCCAGAGCACGTGCTGCCGCCACCGGATCATCGCTGGGCGCTACCACCCGCCGGCCGGTGGATAATTGCTGCTGGGTATGCAACACGTCGATCTGCTGGCGATTGATCGTCGCCACGTTGCTGTCATAGATGAGTGAAGTGCTGATTCTCATTGCATCACCCCATGATGGAAAGAATGTCATCAAACAGGGTGTTAGCCACCCCGATGCAGCGGGCTGCTGCCTGGTAAACCTGTTGATAACGCAACAGATTGGCCGCCTCTTCATCCAGATTCACGCCAGAGAGGCCCTGCTGCGCCTCTGTCGCCTGATCCAGCAAACCCTGCTGCGCACTGGCATTGACTTTGGCTTCGCTGGTCTGGCTCCCTACCTCGCTGACCATCTGCGAATAGGCAGAACCAAAACTCGTAGTGCCACCCAGCAGGCTTTTAGCCGACTGCAGCGAATAAAGAGCATTGGCATTGCGTCCGTCTTTGGTGCCACTCACATTGGTGCTGATCGTAAAACTGTCACCATTCGCCGGTCGGCCAGAAAGCGAAAATGTCAGATTCGGGTTCGTCAAGGTAACGCTGGCGCCCACCGCATTCGTCGACGGGTTGTAGGCAATTGTGGCAGGCACAGCACCAGTCACGTTGAACTGGTTGAGTGTCGAATCAAAAGTCAGCGTGATCGGAGTGGCAATATGCGCTGCCGCAGCAGGCAGAATCCCCGTCAGGCTGAGCGCCACCGGCTGCGTCAATGAGCCCGTACCGCTGTTGGTATTCGCTGCACTGGCAGCGACCGGTGAAGCCGCAGCGATCAGACGCGTATCCTGAATCGCCACACTGATATTGGCAGCAGCATAACGAGTGGGTTGAATCAGCACCCGATCGCCGTTCGCCATCGTGCCGGCGAAGGACAAACCGTCTACGGATGCCGGCAGCGTCGCGCCGCTATAGACCACGCCGCTGTCCGAAGTGCGGGTCAGCGAATAATTCGTACCATCGTAGGCAAGCACATAATCGTCAGCCGTCAGCCCGCCGACATCGGAGATCGTTGCCGTAACCGCAGCTGTCGAAGCCAGGCCAGTCACGAAATTCGGCAAATTTTGCCCTGCCGGTGACAAGGCCGTGAAATAATTGCCGCCCATCGCTCCGTCGAGGTCTTGCCCCAGCCGGTGCTGGGCGTTGAATTCCGTCACCAGGCTGATCGCAATACGCCCCAGTTCGTTCTGAGCCTTATCCAGCGAATCGCTCCGATAACTGAGCAGGCCACCCAGCGTCCCGCCGGAGAGCAGGTTCTCCGGGATGGGCACTACACCTCCGCCGATCAACTGAACCCCGACCGTTGAGCGAGTCGGATCCGTCGTCGATGGCGTCGTCGACAGCTGGAACACATCATTGCCCATCACCAGCGGCTGGCCCGAGCCAATGAACACATTGACAGAGCCATCGCTGTTACTGGATGTCGTCGCCTTGATCTGTTGATTGAGCTGGGCAACGATTGCATCGCGCTGATCAAGCAGATCATTGGCCGGAACATTCGGCCCGGCTGCCTGCGCCGTCACGATCTTCTGATTCAGGCTGGCAACCTGCTTGGCGAGTGCATTGATGTCGTCAACTGACTGACCGATCTGGGTTTCAACACCATCGCGAACTTCCTGAAAACGGCTCTGCATGGCCTGGAAGCGGGTCGCCAACGCTTCCGACGTCGACAACATGGACTGCCGCGAAGGCACACTACTCGGATCAGCGGCCACTTGCTGTACGCCACGAAAAAACTCTTCCAAAGCGGGCGTAAGGCCCGCCGTGGCGTCAGAGAGCAGATTGTCGACTTGCTTGATCTGGTTGTAATAGGTCTCGTACTCCACCCGAGAACTATCCGCAGCCAACACTTGTGCCGTCAAAAACTGACTGTAAATCCGCTTGACCGTTGCAATCTCGGTGCCCTGACCGAAGAAGCCAACACCGGTAAACATCGGGTCAGCCGTCGTCTGCACCACCTGCTGGCGGTTGTAGCCAGTGACGTTCGCGTTCGAGATGTTATGGCTGGTCGTATTCAATGCTGCCTGGGCGGCATTGAGTCCGGTAAGTGAAACGCTGAGAAGGCCAGCCATGATCGTGTGCTCCTGAAGCAATCTACGACCATGTATCGCAATACTGATGCCAACTCCGCTCCGCGGCCGGACAATACTTTCAAGTCATTGTTTTTATGTGACTATTTTTTTAAAGTTTACACTAGAAATGCACGCATCGCCTGCGGACAGATCGCCTCTCGCGAGTCGAGACGGCAAGAATTGCCGGTCCGACTCATCCCCTCCAAGAGCCGCTCCGGACGGGCCTCTCCAGCCATGTGTCGCGCACAGCGGCATCCCGCGCGGCTCTGCAGGCAGGCCGCTAAAAGATCAGCGTGGCCGGGCTTCCCAGATTTTCTGCAGGCGTTTCACGCTGACTGGCATCGGTGTTTTCAGCTCCTGCGCGAACAAGCCGACGCGCAGCTCTTCGAGCAGCCAGCGGAATTCGACCAGCTGCGGGTCGGTGACGCAGCCGCGCTGCATGGCGATCCATTCGCGTTCCCACGGCCCGGCCAGGGATTTCCATTCGGCCATCAGCTGCACGTCGCGGCCGGGATTGGTGCGCATCTTGTCGATCCGCACTTCGATGGCCTTCAGGTAGCGCGGAAACAGCGCGAGCTTCTCGAAGGGCCAGAACACCAGGAAGTTCTTAGGCAGCAGGCGACTCACCTGCCCTTGCACATCGCTGAGCAATTCGGGGAAGCTCTTCAGGCTGGCGAAGCGTTTCTGCAGCGAGGCATGCTCCGCCACCAGCGTGCTCACGAGTCGCATCAACTCCTGTGCGACCAGACTGACGCGGGTCTTGGCTTCGAGCACGCGCTGGTTGAAATCCGTCGGGTTCACCGGCACGGGGTCCATCAGGCAGGTACGGATCAAGGTCGCCTCGACCAGTTGCGCCTTCAGTTCGATATCCGTGCCGAAGGGCATGAATTGCAGCGCCAGTTCGCGCAGGCCCGGTAGGCGTTCCACCGCGCGCACCTGGTCCTTCATGGCCAGCGCAAACAGCCGCACCATGCCCTTGCGATGCACGCGCGCAGCTTCCTCTTCTGTGTCGTAGGGGCGCAAGCTGACCGAATCGCCATCGTCATGCAGCGCCGGGAAACCGATCAGATTGCGCCCCGCCACCTTGACTTCCAGCAGCTCGGGTAGTGGGCCGAAGCTCCAGCTCGTCAGGCCAGAGAGGTGCGCGGGTTGGTCTTCTTCAGCCGGAATGCCTGCAGAGCCACCCGGGGCCGACTTGTCCGCAGCACCTGCCTGAAGAGGCTTGCCCGATGCGGCTTTCGAGCCTGCCTCGTCCTTGCCTGCTACATTCAACGCGGCAAGTTGCGCGCCCAGCGAGCCGGCAACCTGCGCCGCACGGAATGCCGCCGCAGCCATCTCGCGCAAATGCAGACGCAGCTCGGCCAGATCGCGCGATTGCTCCAGCACGCGGCCATGCTCGTCGATCACGCGGAAATTCATGAAGCAGTGCGGATTCAGGTTTTCGGTGCGGAAGCTGGCCATATCCAGCTTGTAGCTGACGCGCTCTTCCACGAAACGCTGCAGCGTCTTGATCAGCGGCTCGTCCGGTTTGTACTCACCGGCGTCGACGAGTTCCAGGAAGGCCCGTGTGCTCTCGCTGATCGGCTGCAGGCGATGGCGGTGGCGCTGCGGCACGGTCTTGAGTAGCGCCGTGACCTTCTCTTCCAACATGCCCGGCACCAGCCATTCGCAGCGATTGGCCGGCACCTGATTGAGCATCGCCACCGGCACGGTCAGCGTGACGCCGTCATCGGACTCGCGCGGCTGATGCACGTAGCTGAGCTTGAGCTTCTGGCCCATCACCTCGAAATTCGCGGGGAATTTGTCGCTGGTCACGCCGGCCGCCTCGTGGCGCATCAGCTGCTCGCGTTCCAGATGCAGGCATTTCGGATTGGCGCGCTCGGCCTGCTTGCGCCAGGCTTCGAACATCCGCAGATCGGTGACTTCGGCCGGAATCTGAGCGTCGTAGAAGGCCTCGATCAGCGCGTCATCGACCAGCAAATCGGGCCGGCGCATCTTCTGTTCGAGGCGCTCGATCTCGGTGATCAGGCGCTGGTTGTGCTGGAAGAACGGCATGTTACGCGCCGCCGCTTCGTCGATCTCGCCGCCGACCAGGCCATCACGGATCAGCAGCTCGCGGCACAGCGCCGGATCTTCTTGGTCGTAATTGCAGGCGCGCCGGGCGTAGAGCGTGATGCCGTGCAACACGCCGCGCTCCCAGGCGCGCACGGCGCCCTTGGCCTTCTCCCAGTGCGGCTCATACACGCTCTTGCGCAGCAGATGCGCGCCGACTTCCTCCAGCCATTCTGGCTCGATCTTGGCGATGCAGCGCGCGAAGAGTTTGCTGGTATCGATCAGCTCGGCGGCCATCAGCCAGCGCCCGACTTTCTTCGCCATGAAGGAGCCCGGATGCGGCCAGAACTTGATGGCGCGCGCGCCGTTGAAGGCACCGACCCAAGGGCCGCTCGCATCCTCGATCTTCGAGCCGACATGCCCAAGAAGCCCAGCTAGCAATGCTTTGTGGATAGCCTCGTAGGAAGCTGGCTTTACGTCTGCCTTGGCGGGCACTGCGTCCTTCGCTGGCTTCTGTTCCGGCTTGTCGGCCTTCGGTGTCTTGTGAATCCAGCCATGCTCGGCACACAGCTCGTGCAGTTGCGTATGAATGTCGCGCCACTCGCGCATGCGCATCCAGGACAGGAAATTGGTTTTGCACCAGGCTTTCTGTTTGTTCGAAGATTCATGGCGCCAGACTTCATCGGCCGCCAGCCACAAATTCCAGTACCAAAGGAATTCGCTCTTCGGCTCCGCCTTGTCGTCGGGTGCCACGCGGAATTTCGCATGCGCCTGATCGGCTGTGCCGGGCTGCTCGGGCGGGCGATCACGCGGGTCCTGCACCGACAGCGCGGCGGCAATAACCAACACCTCGCGCAGGGCGCCACGATCCCGCGCAGCCAAAATCATGCGGCCAATCTTCGGGTCGAGCGGCATCTTGGCCAGCTCGCGGCCTATCGCTGTGAGCTCATTGCTGTCATCAACGGCGCCCAGCTCGTTCAGCAACTGGTAGCCGTCAGCGATCATGCGGCCACTCGGCGCATCAATGAAGGGAAAATCTTCCACCGCGCCGAGGCGCAGGGATTTCATGCGCAGGATCGCGCCGGCCAGCGAGCAGCGCAGGACCTCGGGCTCGGTGTGATTGGGACGCCGGTTGAAATCCTGCTCGTCGTACAGGCGGATGCAGATGCCGTCGGAGACCCGGCCGCAACGCCCGGCGCGCTGCTTGGCCGCACTCTGTGAGATCTTCTCGATCTGCAGCTGCTCAACCTTGTTGCGATGTGAATAACGGTTGAGCCTCGCCAGCCCGGCATCCACCACATAACGGATGCCCGGCACCGTCAGCGAAGTCTCGGCCACATTAGTCGCCAGCACCACGCGGCGCCCATTCGAGCGCGAGAACACGCGCGCCTGCTCCGGCGCCGACTGGCGTGCAAACAGCGAAAGAATTTCGGCGCCGGGCGGATGATCCTTGCGCAAGGCTTCGGCGGCTTCGCGGATTTCGCGCTCGCCCGGCAGGAAGACCAGCACATCGCCGGGGCCGACGCGTTGCAGCTCGGCCACCGCCTCGACGATGGCTTCGTACAGGTCGCGATTCTGATTACGATTCTTCGGCGCCGACACGCGCACGCCGGCACGAATCAGCGGCTTGAGAACGGGATCGTTTTCCTCTTCTTCGATCGGGCGATAACGCACTTCAATCGGATACAGGCGACCGGACACTTCGATCACTGGCGCAGGCTTGCCATCAATAGTGAAATGCCTGGCGAAGCGTTCAGCATCGAGCGTGGCCGAAGTCACGATGACTTTCATGTCCGGGCGGCGCGGCAGCAATTGGCGCAAATAACCCAACAGGAAATCGATGTTCAGGCTGCGTTCGTGCGCCTCGTCGATGATCAGCGTGTCATAGGCGGAAAGCGTCGGATCACCCTGCGTCTCGGCGAGCAGGATGCCGTCAGTCATCAGCTTGATGTAGGTATTGGGCTGGCTATGATCGGTGAAGCGAACCTTGAAACCGACTTCGGTGCCCAGCTCGCTGCCGAGTTCCTCGGCAATCCGCGTGGCGGTGGCGCGCGCAGCCAAGCGACGCGGCTGGGTGTGGCCGATCAGGCCGGCAACCCCGCGCCCGAGTTCGAGGCAGATCTTGGGAAGCTGGGTGGTCTTGCCGGAGCCAGTCTCACCGCAAACGATGATGACCTGATGCTCGCGGATCGCCTTGGCGATCTCTTCGCGTCGCTGTGTGACCGGCAGCTCGGCCGGAAAGCGCGGCTGCGGCAGCTTCTCAAGGCGAGAAGCGCGAGCGGCAATGGATTTTTCGAAGCGCCCACGTAGCGCTTCAGGCAGATCGGCAAGCGCACGCGGCCTCGACTTCAACTCGCGCAGGGCGCGGTGCAGAGCGAGGCGATCGCGGGTTAATACGAGGTCAAGCAGATCCGGAGCAGACATCCAGCAGCGCGCTAATCAGGCAAAACAGGCAGGGGCGCCATTCTACCTGCGGGGGCTGGACAAAGAACTGTCCTGGCCCGGATATTAGTGGCGACGACGCGGAGGAGGAGGACCACCAGCGCCACGACCTTCGATATGGCGGAACGTGATGCGGCCCTTGGAGAGATCATAGGGCGAGAGTTCCAGCGACACTTTATCGCCAGCGAGAATGCGGATGTGATGCTTGCGCATCTTGCCGGAGGTATAGGCAATCAGTTGGTGACCGTTTTCCAGGGTAACGCGGAAACGCGAATCCGGTAGCACTTCGTCTACCACCCCGTTCATTTCAATCAGCTCTTCTTTGGCCATGCGTACTTACCAGACAGAAAATGGAAAAAGAAAAATAAAAAGCCCGGCAAAAGCCGGGCTTTCCGGTAAGTCGGAATGCAGCGGGCAGCGCGTTAGCGCCTAGCCTGCTGCACGCTCCAACCTTACTCGGCCTCGCGAATGTTCGCGGCTTGCTCGCCCTTCGGGCCAGTAATGATGTCAAAGCTCACGCGCTGATTTTCTTGCAGCGTCTTGAAGCCCGAGCCTTGAATGGCTGAGAAGTGGGCAAAAAGATCCTTGCCGCCGCCATCGGGAGTGATGAAGCCGAAGCCCTTGGAATCATTGAACCACTTCACTGTACCTGTTGCCATGTCTTGTATATCCTGAAAAAATTAAAAAAATTCGGGGGACGCCCCCAGAGCGGATGCTCTGCGAAGCTCAAGACAGCGGGATGATGAAGGAGAAAATTTCCGGAGAACCGGGCACTTACGCCGGACAACAGCAGCACAACTTGAAAATCGCCCGCAAAGTATGCACATTCCTTCCGGACAATGCAAATGAAATCGACAATTCATTTACGCACGCTCCTGAAACCGCTCATTCTGCATTGCTCTCTACAAGAGGCTTAAGCGGTCATCAATCTCACATCCAGTTTATTTCGCGATCACCTGTAAGGATTCCGGCGCTGCCCCTGTCTTGTCGCATGAAGGCTTGGAAATAGCCTCGGCCAGCAGCGCATCCGGCACTGCGGCACCTGACAGGAGAGATTTACATGACCAAAACCGCCCTCGTATCCGCATCCCTTGTTTCCATCCTTGCACTGGCCGCTGTTCAGCCAGCCTTTGCAGCCGACGCCCCACAGGAAAAATGCTACGGCGTCGCCAAAGCGGGAGCGAATGACTGCGCCTCGGCAACGGGCGCGCATTCCTGCGCGGGTCAATCGAAGAAAGACAATGACCCGAACACCTTCAAGCTTGTCGCCAAGGGTACGTGCGAGAAGATGGGCGGCATGATGATGGCGCCGAAGAAGTAATTCGGGCCGCCGGGGCCGCCACGGGCGGCCCCGCTCCCAAGTCATCATGATCAACACACTCAAACCTCTCAGCATCGGCATCGGCCTGCGTGCGCCGCATTACCGCGCTGTGCTGGATGAGCTGCCTGCGCTCGATTTCCTTGAAGTCCACAGCGAAAATTTTTTCGCCGCTGGCGGAGCCGCCCTGCACACGCTGCAAGCCGCCCGCGCGCATTACCCGATCAGCCTGCATGGCGTTGGCCTATCGCTAGGCTCGGCCGATGGCCTGCGCGAGGTGCATGTCGACAGACTCGCGGCGCTGGTTGAACGCATCGAGCCCGCGCTGGTTTCCGAACATCTGTGCTGGGGCGCGATTGATCAGTTGCACATGGCTGACTTGCTGCCCTTCCCCACGACCCGTGCCACGCTTGACCTGCTCTGCGAGCGTGTCGATGCGCTGCAGACGCGCCTGCAGCGACGCGTCTTGATCGAGAACATTTCGGCCTATCTGCGCTTTCATGCCTCCGAACTGAGCGAGTGCGAATTCCTCGCCGAACTGACCCGCCGCACGGGCTGCGGCCTGTTGTTGGACATCAACAACCTCTACGTCAATGCACAGAATTTCGGCTTTGATCCGCTCGCGGAATTGCGCCAACTGCCGCCAAAGGCTATTGGTGAAATCCATCTCGCTGGCCATAGCCAGGGGGAACATTGCCTGATCGACACGCACGGCAGCCCGGTGTGCGAGGCAGTATGGGCGCTGTACCGGGCCGCCCTGCAGCATTGCGGCCCGGTGCCGACGCTGATCGAGCGCGACACCGACATCCCGCCATTACCGGAACTACTGGCTGAAGCGGCACATGCGCGGCAAATCATGCTGGAACAGGAGGCGGCCTGTGTCTGAGCTGCTTGCCACTCAGCGCGCATTTGCGGGCGCTATCCTGAATCATCAGGCTGAAGCAGGCCTGCTGGATTTTCTCGCCGGCAATCCCGAACACAATGCGGCGCTTATCGCGGTGTATCGCGGCAACGCGGTGGCCAACACGCTAGGGGCGCTGCGCCTGGCTTACCCGGTGAGCGAACAAGTCGTCGGCGAGGAATGCTTCGCCGAGCTGGCACGTCTGTATTGGCGCGCGCATCCACCCCAAAGCGGCGATCTCAACGAATATGGCGAGGCCTTTGCCGCCTTCATCACAAGCGTCGAAGAAATGACCGAGCTGCCTTGGCTGTCCGATCTGGCGCGTCTGGAATGGGCAGTGCATCAAGCCAGCATGACCGCCAACCATCTGCCCATCGGCATGGCAGCACTGGCTGGACTCACGCCCGCGCAGCTCGCCGTCAGCCGTCTGTGCTTACAGCCAGCGCTTCAACTGATCGCCTCGGATTGGCCCATCGCCAGTATCTGGCTGCAGCACCAGCCCAACCACGAGGGCGAGCTCGATCTGACCGGGCGTGGCGCAGAAGTCGCCCTCATCCATAGAGAGGAGCTTGCAGCCTTCGTCTGCAGCCTACCCCCTTGCGAAGCCTCTTGCATAAAGGCTTTGCAAGCAGGCTGCCCGCTGGAGCAGGCCCTGTGCGCCTCTGCAGACATCGACCCTCAATTCGACCCCAGCAGCTTTCTGCAACGCGCCTTTGCGCAAGAATTGATCATCGGCATCACGCCGGGAGAAACCCCATGAACATCCCCAAACTGCCTCCCGCGCTGCTGCGTGCCTATGGATTGACGCTTGACGCCCTGTGCGATGCGCTGTTGCTCGGCATTCGCGCCTATATCGTGTGGGTTTTCTTTCACGCTGGCCTGACCAAGATTGATGACTGGAGCAGCACCACTGCGCTGTTCCAGTACGAATACAGCGTGCCGCTGCTGCCGCCCGCCATCGCTGCAATACTGGGGACGGCGGGTGAATTGCTTCTGCCACCGCTCCTGCTGCTTGGCTTGGGTACGCGCTTTGCCGCACTGGGCTTATTCATCGTCAATGCCATGGCGGTGATCAGCTATCCGGCGCTGTGGGATTTCGAATGCCCGGCGGCGATTCAGTCGCATTTTTTCTGGGGCGCACTGTTACTGGTTGTGTTGACGATGGGCGGCGGACGTCTTGCTGCAGACCACTGGCTGCGCCGGATGTGCAGCCTCAAGAGCGCACAAAAAGATTGATAATCAGCCATGTTTTTCCAGAAATCTGCTCAGCGCCAGTTCGAACAAGTGGTCCGCGCCTACAGCCCGGATCTCTATCGTTTCGCCTACTGGCTTTCACGCGACCGTTTCCTCGCCGATGAACTGGTACAGGAAACCTTCGCCCGTGCCTGGAAGGCCTGGGATCAGGTGCAGGACCCTAGCAACCCCAAACCCTGGCTGATCAGCATCCTGCGCAACGAACACGCGCGCCTCTACGAGCGCAAACAATTCGACTATGTCGACGAAGCACCGGAAGAACTGGATCTGCCTGCCGACCACGACGCGTATGCGCTGCACGATCTGGAAAACCTGATCAGCAGCCTGCCGCTGAGCTTGCGCGAACCTTTCTTGCTGCAGGCGCTTGGCGGCTTTTCCTGTGCCGAAATTGCCACTCAACTGGCGACGACCGAAGGCGCCGTGATGGTGCGCCTGACCCGCGCACGCCAGACGCTGCAAGCCGCCTTCAAAGAAGATTCAAAGCCCCAACGGAGGCTCGCACTATGACCACATTCTCCCTCCACTTCGACTGTCTGCAGTTCCGCCGCGAAAAACTTGCCGACCCGCGCCATCTGCCGGCCTCCGCTCTGGCCCATCAAGCGCACTGCAGCCTGTGTCAGGCCTATGCCCGGCGCATTGATCAGGCCGAAATCAAGATCACCCAGACACTGAACGTCGCCATCCCCGAAGGCCTGGCCGAGCGCGCGATCCTGCGCGCCACGCGCGGCCAGAAAATTCAGGCACGGCCCTGGAAAAGCTGGGCCATGGCGGCCAGCGTTTTGCTGTGCGCGCTGATCGGCAGCAGTCTCTATTGGCAGCAAAGTACTGTCGTGCCCCTCAGCATTGCGCAGGCGGCCGCGCAACATATGCAGGACGAAGCGGACGAAATGGCCGCACACAGCTCCGAGCGTGTGGAGCGTTTCGGCCCCGTCTTGGCGAGTTTCGGCGGGCAGTTGCAGGCGCCAGTGGGTGATGTGCGTTACATCCAGCACTGCCCGATTCCCGGCCACGGCATGGGCTGGCACATCGTGTACGACACCCCGCAAGGCGCGATCACCCTACTGCTGGTCAATGGCAAGCCTGGCGAGCCCGACACCCAGACACTCGAAGTACAGGGGCGCATGATCCGGGTGCAGCGCGCCGGGCAAGGCTATTATGCCCTGATCAGCCACAGCCGCGCAGGCCTCGACGCCGCTCATCGGGATCTGCAGACCAAAGTGCGCTGGCTGTAGAGCCGCGCCCGTATTGGCTGTGCAGGCAGCCCTGCTGAAAACGGCCGCCCCGCGCGGCTCTTCAGCGTGTGCCGCGCGCCAGCGCTTTCTGCGAAACTACGCGCCCCGACACCCGCACGGAACTTGAAATGGCCGCAAGCAGCCTGTTGGCGCTGATCGACGATATCGCCACGATCCTCGATGACGTTGCCGTGATGAGCAAAGTCGCGGCCAAGAAAACCGCTGGCGTACTCGGCGACGATCTGGCCCTGAATGCTCAGCAAGTCACTGGCGTTTCAGCGGATCGTGAACTGCCGGTGGTCTGGGCCGTGGCGCTCGGCTCGCTGCGCAACAAGGCCATCCTCGTGCCGACCGCACTTTTGATCAGCGCCTTCGCCCCCAGGGCCATCATTCCGCTACTGATGATCGGTGGCGCCTATCTATGCTTCGAGGGTGTTGAAAAGCTCGCCCACAAATTCCTGCATCGCTCCGATCATGACGCCAGCGAACACGCCGCGCACCTGCAGGCTCTGCAAAACCCGGCCGTCGACATGCGCAGTTTCGAGCGCGAGAAAATCAAGGGCGCGGTGCGTACCGACTTCATTCTCTCCGCCGAAATCATCGTCATCAGCCTGGGCGTTGTGGCGCCCTACCCCTTTCTGCAACAGGTAATCGCGCTGTGCGCAGTCGCGCTGCTGATGACTGTCGGTGTTTACGGTTTCGTAGCGCTGATCGTCAAACTGGATGACGCCGGGCTTTACCTCAGCCTGCGCCCGGGCAGCAAAGCTCTGCGCAAGCTCGGCAGCGCCATTCTGTGGTGCGCGCCCTGGCTCATGAAATCGCTCTCGATCGTCGGCACCCTGGCGATGTTCCTCGTGGGCGGCGGCATCTTGCTGCACGGCATTCCGCAGGCACACGATTTCATTCACCACCTCAGCGAAATCGCCGGCAGCGTTGGGCTGATCGGCTCCCTGCTGCAAGCACTGACCCCCACGCTGCTGGATGCGCTGGCCGGCGTGCTGGCAGGCAGCGTCTGCTTGCTGCTGTTCACGCTGGGCAGCCGCGGGCTAGCCCACTGGCGCAGACTTGGCTGAAGAGGCGCCCCCAGCCTGCCTGCGCACCAGGTATGACTGGAGGGCCGCGCCCACACTGGCTGTGCGGCCAGGCACCCACACGCTCTACAACAACCGCTGCCTGGTGCGGCCATAACCCGCTCCCGTCTGGGATTACGCCGAATTCCCCGCAAAACTCTTCACGCCCAAAACCCATTTGAGATTTTTTAACTTCTGCATGAGGTCCATCCCACGCCTTGACATTTTATGTCTTGACATTTTATGTCGCGATACCTAAGCTAGGTTCACAATGATCGACACAACAGCTGTGGCGTGATCTGAGGCCACTTGCCAACTTTGGCTTGAACAAGGAGAGACGGGGCACCATGAAAACATTGCAAGAGCAGTTACAAGGACTGGACGTCATGACGGGCAATGCCCTGGGCGGCCTCATGGTCCATCTGCAACCCATTCCCGGTGAGGTGGAAGTGATCCAGGTCAGCATCGAGCAGCGCGATGCACTGCCCATTTACGTTACCTGCTCGGATAGTCAGGTGCTGTGCATGTGCTACCTGTGGGCCGAAGAAGACGTGCGCGTCGAGCGCCGCACCGAGCTGCTGGAAACCCTTCTCGACCTCAACCCCTCGGTGCCGCTGTCGTCCTTTGGCCGCATCGGCAAACACTATGTGCTGCTGGGTGCGCTATCGCGCAATGCACGTGCCGAGGATGTGGCGCAGGACGTAGCCGCGCTGAGCGACAACGCCATTGATGCACTGGATGCAATGTCTGAATTTTTGAACTGACTTGCTCAACTGAATTCCCGAATAGACGGAGGTAATCATGTCTGTACTGAAAAAACTTGTAACCCTGATGCGCGGCAGCGTGCGCGAGATCGGCGAGAGCGTGGTCGACGCCAATGCAACGCGCATCTACGAACAGGAAATTCTCGATGCCAAGCACAACGTGGCTCAGGCGCGCAGCGACCTGACCAGCGTGATGGCCAAGGAAATGCAGAGTGCTCGCGAGATCGAACGTCTGCGCGGCGAAGTCACGCGCTACGAAGGCTTGGCACTGGAAGCCCTCAACAAACACGAAGAGGCGTTGGCCGAAGAAGTGGCCGGGCGCGTGGCCGAACTGGAACGCGAGCTGGACGAGCAGACCAAGGCACATGCCACTTATGCCGTGCAGGTGGCGCGCTTGAAAGAGCTGATCAAGGGCGCCGAGGGCAAGATCCGCGAACACGAACGCCAGATCGTAATGGCCAAAACGACCGAGAGTGTTTATCGCGCGACACGCTCGATTGCCGACAGCGTGGATGGCACGGGCTCGAAACTGCTCAACGCCAAGGAATCGCTGGAACGCATCCGCCAGCGCCACGAAGATCTGTCAGATCGCATGACGGCGGCCGAGCAACTGGATCGTGAAGTGGGCAGCAAGGCGCTGGAAGCCAAGCTGGCCGCTGCCGGGATCGGCGACGATGCCGATCGCAAGGCATCTATCATGGCGCGCATCCGCTCGCGGGCGCAGGGCGCTGATACGCCTGCCGCCTCCGCGGGTGACGGTGCGGCGGACAAGGCATGAGCGTCAGCCGCAAGCCGGCGCGCTGGCAAAGCTCGGATGAAGCCATCCGCGCCGTGCAGGTGGCATTTGATGTCGAGGAAACCGTGCTGTCCGCCGTACGACAGGCAGCCTTCGACAACAACCTGTCCACCTCGGACCAGATTCGCCAGATACTTGGCCTGTCGGTTTCCAGCCGCCCGAAGCGGCCACGCCTGACAGTCTCGCTGGCGCAGAGCGATTACGAACTGCTTGGCGAGCGCTACGGTTTGTCGCCCGAAGACCGACTGGCGATCAAGGAGCGGGTCACCCGCGAATTGATCGCATTCGCCGAGACTGGACGAAAGGGCAGTTAGGACGCAGATCAGGCAGTCACAAGTGCACGGATGGGACAATCCGCCCGCGCATGAAAGGCCGCACGAAGGCAGTACGCAACACCTGTAAAATAATAATTCCGGGGGAGTCATGGGCGATTTTCTGGCGACAGCATTCAGTTATCCCACTGCGATACTGAGTGCGCTGCTATTGGTGGTGGTCTTCTACTGGCTGCTGGCCCTGATCGGCCTGGTAGATTTCGAATCCAGCGACATCGATATTGATATCGACACTGACGCGCAGCTTGACGGTGATGTCGGCGACATCAGCGTGCTGGCCAGTTACATGGTCGCGATGGGGCTCAACGGTGTGCCATTTTCCATCGTCGTCAGTCTGCTGGTGCTGATTTCCTGGACCATCACCTGCATGGCCGCCCAATGGATCCTGCCCTGGGTGCCGACAGCGCAGCTCAGCTTTTTGGTCGGCACGGCAATCCTGCTGCTGGGGATTGCGCTGGCGATCATCCTCACCGCGCGCATCGTGCGTCCGCTACGCAAACTGTTCGTCAGCCACAACGCGGTATCCAATGCCTCAGTCGTCGGCCAGACCTGCAAGGTACTGACCGGCAGCGTCACCGAAAAATTCGGCCGCGCCGAGGTCGCCACCAATGGCGCATCGATCAATATCCGCGTGTGGGCCACCGGCCCGAACGCGCTTGCCAGGGGCTCCACCGCCCGCATCCTTGATTACGAGGCCGCCAGCGGCCGCTACCTGATCGCCCCGGAACCCTGACAGCAGGCCCGGCCACCTACACCCTTCCTTTTTTCTCCACCCTCCATCTACTGAGGTCACCACATGGAACCGATCTACATCGCCGCTGGCTTGGGCGCTCTTTTTCTGCTGGTCATCTTCGCGATGTTTGCCAAGTTCTACCGCAAGGTGGAGCAAGGCTACGCGATGATCGTCAACACCCTGCGCGCCGAGCCGGACGTCATTTTCACCGGCCGGATGGTCTATCCGATCATCCACAAGGCCGAGATGATGGATATCGCACTCAAGACGGTCGAGATTGACCGCACCGGCACCGAAGGCCTGATCTGCCAGGACAACATCCGCGCCGACATCAAGGTGAAGTTCTTCGTGCGGGTAAACAAAACCGCCGAGGATGTGCTCAAGGTGGCCCAAGGCATCGGCTGCGAGCGCGCCTCCAGCCCGGAAACACTGGAAGAGCTGTTCTCCTCGAAGTTCTCAGAAGCGCTCAAAACCGTCGGCAAGGCCATGGATTTCGTCGAGCTCTATCAGGCACGCGACAAATTCCGCGACGAAATCATTCGCCAGATCGGTGACGACCTGTCTGGCTACGTGCTGGAAGACGCGGCCATCGATTACCTCGAACAGACCCCTTTATCCAAGCTCGACCCCAGCAACATCCTGGATGCCCAGGGCATCAAGAAGATCACCGAACTGACTGCCATCGAAAACGTGCGCACCAACGAGCTGCGCCGCAACGAAGAAATGCAGATCAAGAAGAAAGACGTGGAAACGCGCGAAACCATGCTGGAGCTTGAACGTCAGCAGGCCGACGCCGAAGCCCGCCAGGCGCGTGAAATCAACAATGTGCGCGCCCGTGAACAGGCGGAATCCAACAAGGTCGCATCGGAAGAGCACACGAAGTCAGAGCTGGCCCGCCTGCAGTCCGAGCAACTGGTTTCCGTGCAGCAAGAAAACGTGCTGCGCGAGAAAGAGGTCGCCGAGAACAATCGCAAGCGCGCCGTCGCTATCGAAGAGGAAAAGGTCACGCGTGCTCGCGAGCTGGAAATTGTTGATCGCCAGAAGGAAGTGACGCTGCAGGAGATCGAGAAGGACAAGGCAGTCGAAATCCAGAAGAAAGCGATTGCCGATGTGGTTCGCGAACGCATCATCGTCGATCGCACAGTGGCCGAGCAGGAAGAGGCCATCAAGGAATTGCGTGTGGTCGCCGAGGCGGACCGCAACAAGAAAGCCGTCGTGATTGCAGCCGAAGGCAAGGCTGAAGAAACCCTGGTTCTGGAAGTTAAAGCCGCCGAGGCGGATGAGCGCCGTGCGCGCCACAAGGCTGCGGAAGAAATCACGCTGGCTGACGCCAAGCTGAAGGTCGCCGAAAAAGATTCCGAGTCGAAGAAGCGCGAAGCCGAAGGCCTTGAAGCCATGGAGGCCGCACCGGGCCTGGCAAGCGCCAAGGTGATGATGGCAACGGCCGACGCCAAGGAAAAACAAGGCATGGTCGACGCCAAGGTAAAAATCGCTGAGGCCGACGCATTCAGCAAGTACGGTGCCGCCGAAGCCAATGCGCTGCGCTCGCGCATGGATGCCGAAGCCGACGGCAAGGAGAAACTGGGTATGGCCGATGTGCATGTACGTTCAGCAAATGCCGATGCCACCGTCAAGGCCGGTCAAGCCGATGCACAAGTGGTCGAAGCGCGTTTCCAGGCCGAAGCCAAGGGTCTGCGCGAGAAGTTCGAGGCCATGAAGGCCATGAGCCAGGACACACGCGAGCACGAAGAATTCCGCATGCAGCTGGAGCGTGCCCACACCGAAACCATGGCCGGCATCGAAGCGCAGACCGGCATCGCCAAGGAGCAGGCCGAAGTGCTGGGCGCAGCACTGTCGCATGCCAAGATCGACATCGTCGGTGGTCAGGGCGATTACTTCGACAGCTTCGTGCGCGCACTCTCCATCGGCAAGGGCATCGACGGCGCCATTTCCAAGAGCGACACGCTCAAGATCGGTCTCAAGGATCACCTCAGTGGCGAGCGCGACATGGTCGGCGACGTGCGCGACATCATTGGTGCATTGGGTGGCTCTGCGGGCGAGATTCAAAACCTCAGCGTCGCGGCCCTGCTGACCAAGGTGGCACGCGATGGCAACGACAGCCAGAAGGCTGCGCTGCAGACATTAATCGAAGGTTTCCGGAAATAAGGAGAAGACGAAATGAGTGAGAACCGTGATTACTTGGAGATTGCTTTCCGTTCCATCGAGTGCTTCACCGACGACGGCAAGCTGCGAGTGGATGAATTGCAGAAGCTGGTGGACGTGGCGCTGCGCGATGGTGTGGTGGACGCCAACGAGAAGCGCGTACTGCGCAACATCCTGCGTCGCCTGAAGACCGACGAACTGACGCCCCCCATGCTGGCAAAGATTGAGGCCGTGCGCGCGGCGACGGGCATCTGATGGGGATGCGCCTTTTCTGCAGTTGCGCCGCGCAAAGTGAGCTGGCCCGCGCTGAGCTGGCGCCCGGGCTAATGACACAGCAATGCGAAGCCTGCGGTGGCGTGTTGCTCGACATGTCGGACTATCGCCAGTGGCGGCAGCAGGCCGCGCCCTCTGCGGAGTCTGGCGCAGAGGATCACGAGGTCAGCGACAGTCCCTCGGCGCGTGGCTGCCCATCCTGCACGCGGCTGATGCAGCGCTACCGTGTCGGGTTGACGCCGGATTTCCGCGTTGATCATTGCCCGGCCTGCCAGTTGGTATGGCTGGACAAGGGCGAGTGGCAGACACTGGCACAGGCAGGCTTGACGGCCAGCCTGGGCGAGATCGTCAGCACAGCATGGCAGCGCCGCATACAGAGCGATGAATTGCGTGCGCTGCGCGAAACCGCCCTGCGCAGCAAACATGGTGACGCCTGCATCGATGAGATCAAACGCATGCGCGAGTGGCTGAACACCCAGCCGCAGCACGAAGAACTGATCGCGCTGCTGCGCGCCGATTGGTAACCCGCAGCTTCAAGCTCTGAACACTCAAGATGGCCACGATGGACAACACCGAACAAACGCAAACGCCTGACAACCAGACCGAATCCATGGTCGCCGACAGCAGCAGCTACGAGTTGCTCAAAAAGCGCTTGAGTGATCAGGGGGATGCACTGCTGGCGCAGGCCAGCGCGCTCAACGAGGCACGCGTGGGCGCGTTCGGCAAATCCGATCAGGCGCTGATCCTGCGGGCCCGTGCGCGCACCGAGAACAACTGCGTGGCACGCGACATCGTGCGCATCGGCGATCTGTTGCTGTTCGGCTACAACGTCACGCTGGGCCTGCGCCGCGAGACTACGGCGGGCGATGTGTTCGCGCTTTATCGGCTAGCCTCGAACGATGGTGCGGACGAGCTGGAGAGCGTGCCGCTCGCTGGCAGCTTCCTTGAAGACTCGCGTTTTACCTCCGATTTTCGCGAGCTGTACGCCTACTACAAGCAGGCGCAGCTGATCCAGTTGCGCGTTACGCAGGACAAGCTGCTGGCTGCATTCCGCATCGGTGCGCAGGTCAGCGATGTGCGCGTGTTCCGCTGGAGCATTGATCGCGATGGGCTGGTCAGCTACGTCGACAATCGCGGCGAACGGGACATGGCACTGCCTCCGACGCATGATTTTGAATGGATGCAAACCACACGCGAAGATCATGTGGACGGCAAGCATCCGCATGTAAACATCCTCGACACCGTATTCGTTGAAACGGTAGGCGGCGACCTGACCGTCAAGATCGAAAACAACAGTGAGACCGGCCTCGGCATATTTTCCGAGCCGGTCGAGGATCGCAACCAGTCACTGGCCGATGCCGATATTGCCTACGCGAAACTCGGCTCGCTGATCCTGCTGCGCGTGCGCCCGTATCGCGAACAGATTGAGCGTTTCCTGATCTACAACATGCGCACCCAGAAGGTGCTGCGCATCGATGCGATTGGCCGGGCCTGCGTCCAGTTACCCGAGGATCACGGCATCATTTTCCCCGGCGGCTATTACCTGCAGTCCGGCGAATCCAAGCGCTTCGACATGCCCGGCGAGGTGGTCGACAGCCTGCGCTTCAAGCGGATGATCCGCTCGCCCAACGGCGAGGATGTGCTCTACGTTTTCTACGCGCCAGGGATTGGTCACTACGGATTGTTCACCTACAACCTGATCAACAAGACACTGGCCACGCCCATTCTTGCCAACGGCTATGCGCGCTTCCCGGATGGCCGCGTGCTGGTCTTCATGGCCGAGAGCGGAGAGCCGACACGTGTGCACCCGATGCAGTTGTGGCAAACACCGTTCTCCACCGAAGAGCACGCAGCCGCCACACCCAAGGCCAAGGGGTTTTTCGGTCGCATCGGCAATGCCGACCTAGTGCGCGGCATTTCAGAATTGATGGCGATTGCCCGCGCGCTGCGTGAACAGACGCCGACACGCACCGCTTACGAAGACCTGATCCGCCAGTGCGTGCGCGTCCAGGACGCCTATTTCTGGCTGGATTCCGAAGAAGCCGGTGGCCTGCTGGCAGGTCTCAAGCGTATTGCCGAGGGCGCGCGCCAGACGCTGGATGAATTCGAGAAGGTGGACAGCATCCGCCGTGACACCGCTCGCGAGCTGACCAAAGCGCAGGGCGAACAACGTGCGCTGATGACCGATGTGGCCAGCATGCTGTGGCACAAGCCGGATGATTTCGTGCACGCGCTGGGTCGTCTGCGTGAGCAACGCGGCAAGCTGCTGTCCTTGCGCGAATTGCGTTACGTGGATCTGACCATCATCGATGCGCTGGATGCCGAACTGAGCGCCGAGCAGGCCCGCGTGGGCGAGCGCGCCGTGCAGTTCCTCGCAGGCGAGACTGCTTTCAATGGTTATCGCGGCACCCTGGAAAAACTCGCCAGCCAGCTGCCTTCCGCGGCCACCACGGGTGATATCGACCGCGCGCTGGCAACGCTGGACGAAACCGCGACCGGTCTTGATTTGCTGACTGAACAGCTGGGCACCCTGCCCGGTGGCGACGCCGTGGTGCGCACGCGGATTCTCGACCAGATCGGCATGGTGTATGCCGATGCCAATCGCCTGCGCGCCGAGGCGCGCCGCACACGCAAAGGTTTGGGAGCAAATGAATCGGCAGCCGAGTTCGGTGCGCAGTTCAAACTTTTCGGCCAGGCTGTCGAGAATGCGCTCGACTTCGCCGACACGCCCGAGAAGTGCGACGACGCGCTGACGCGATTGCTGGCACAACTCGAAGAACTCGAAGGCCGCTTCATCGAGCAGAACAACTTTGTTGCCGACATCGCCGCCAAGCGCGAGTCGGTCTACGAAGCCATGACTGCCCGCAAACAAAGTCTGCTGGAAGCGCGTCAGCGCCGCAGCCAAGCGCTGGTCGACGCGGCCGAACGCATCCTTGATGGCGTGCAGCGGCGCGTGGCGCAGCTCGCCGACATGCCTGCCGTGCACAGCTATTTCGCGGGAGATCCGCTACTGGGCAAGCTGCGCAAGCTGATTGAGGACCTGCGCGGTATTGGTGCCGCCGTTGCCGCCGATGAGCTGGATACACGCCTGAAGACCGCGCGCGATCAGACGCTGCGCGCTGTGCGGGACCGTGCCGACCTGATCAGTGATGGCGGCAATACCCTGCGCCTGGGAAAGCACGCCTTCACCGTCAGCCGTCAAGCGCTGGACATCACACTGGCACCGCGCGATAGTGCCCTGTTCTATCACCTGACAGGCACAGACTACTTCGCACCCGTGCAGGACGAACGCCTTACCGTGCTCAAGCCATTCTGGAACCAGAGTCTGGTCTCCGAGAGCGAGCAGCTCTATCGCGGCGAATACCTGGCGGGCAGCCTGCTCGCTTCGGTGCTGGACGGCAAAGGCCCGCTGGACTGGGATGAATTGCTGCTGGCCTGTAGTGAGGGTGACGCATCCCCGCGCCTCGCCGAGCAACTACGCACTTTCGCCGCCGCCCGCTACCAGGAGGGTTACCAGAAGGGTGTGCACGACAGCGATGCACTGCGCATCCTGCAACAACTGGTCAGCATGCAGGCCGAGGCGGGCTTGCTGGCCTTTGGCGCCACCGAGCGCGCCTGGGCACAGCTGTTCTGGTATCACGGCTGCTTCGACGCGGATCGTGACACCCACCAGCGCGGCGCACGCGCGGCCGAACAGATGCGCAGCCTGTTTGGCGCGCGTCACAGCTTCGAAAGACTGGCGGTCGACATTGCCGGCGCGATGCAGCCTTTCGTGCAGCGCTTCGGCTTGCAGCGCGGCATCAATGCCGCTACAGAGGAAACCCTGCGCGCACGCGCCGCCGAATACCTGGTAACGCAGCTTGCCAGCGAACGCAGCACAGACGCCTGGGTGATTTCCGGCGCAGGCGAGGATCTGGCAGCCGAGCTGTCACGCCAGCTCGATCGCGCGGGCAAACTGGCGGCATGGCAAAACGACTTGGCCAACGCACAGCCAGCCGAGCGCTGGGCGCTGGCCTGCGAGTGGCTGCGTGCCTTCGATGCCGCGCAGCCGACATCAGCGGCCGCATGGGTTGCTGATGCAGCCCTGCAACTGGCCCTGCCGGCGCAGCGCCTGCGCGTCAATGCCAAACTGGATCGCAGCGTGACTGCAATGCTGGGCGAACACCCACGCATCGTCGATGCCGCGCTGACACTCAACCTGAATGATTTCTGGCAGCGCTACATCGCCCACTGCCGCAGCGTCGTCCCGGCCTTCAATCAGTTGCAGGCCCTGCGCCAGGATCTGGTGGCAGGGGAAAAAAACCGCCTGCGCCTCGGCCAGTTCCAAGCCAAGCCGCTGGCCACTTTCGTGCGCAATCGCTTAATCGACGAAGTGTACCTGCCCATCGTTGGCGACAATCTGGCCAAGCAACTAGGCACCGCAGGCGAAGGCAATCGCACCGACCGCATGGGCATGCTGCTGCTGATCTCGCCACCGGGTTACGGCAAGACGACGTTGATGGAGTACGTGGCAGATCGCCTCGGCCTGGTCTTCGTGCGCATCAACTGCCCGGTGCTGGGCCACGAGGTCACCGGCCTCGACCCGGCCAGCGCCGCACATGCGGCGGCAAGGCAGGAGCTGGAGAAGCTCAACCTCGGCCTGGCCATGGGCAGCAACGTCATGCTGTATCTGGACGACATCCAGCACACCAGCCCCGAGTTTCTGCAGAAATTCATCGCACTGGCCGACGGCACGCGTCGCATCGAAGGCGTGTGGAACGGCGAGCCTCGCACCTACGACATGCGTGGCAAGCGCTTCGCCGTGGTAATGGCGGGCAATCCCTACACCGAATCCGGCGACGTGTTCCGCATCCCGGACATGCTGGCCAACCGTGCCGACATCTACAATCTGGGCGACATGCTGTCGGGTCGCGAAGCGATCTTCGCACTCTCCTATATCGAGAACGCCATCACCGCCAACCCGCTGCTGAAGCCACTGGCCTCGCGCGATCCGAAAGACATTCTCCGTCTGGTACGTCTGGCCGAGGGCGAGGATGTGCCGGGCAGCGAATTCGCACATGGTTACAGCGGCCAGGAACTGGATGAACTGACTGGCCTGATGAAGCGCCTGTTCCGCGCCCGTGATGTGTTGTTGAAAGTGAACGCCAGCTACATCGCATCGGCCGCGCAGCAGGAGGATTACCGCACCGAGCCGCCATTCAAGCTGCAGGGCAGCTATCGCAATATGAGCAAGCTGGCGGCGCGCATCACCGCGCTGATGCACGACGACGAGCTGGACGCACTGCTGCGCGATCACTATCGCGGCGAAGCGCAAACGCTGACCACCGGCGCAGAGGAAAACCTGCTCAAGCTGGCCCATCTGGTCGGCACGCCGAACGAAGCCGAGCGAGCCCGCTGGAAAAGCATCTGTGATGAATTCTCGCGCCTGAAAAAACTCGGCGGCAGCGACGATGCTAGCATGCGCATAGCCAACACAGTACTGGATCTGGCGCGCGCGGTCGATGGTCTGAAGCGCGACACGCGGCTGGACGAAAGTCTGCGCCAGGGCCTGGCCACACTGGCCGAAACGCTCAATGGTGTGAAGCCGAAAATCAGCATCAACAACAGCGCACCGGATGTGGCAGGTATCGAAACCGCCATCAAGGGCATGACCGAGGCCTACGACCGGGTGTTATTGCCCCTCGTGACCGCCACCTATCACAAGATGAAGCTGGACCACACGCTGTGGGAAGAAATGAAACGCATGTCCGGCTACGTCGAGCGATTGGAAAAATCACTGGAAGCCGGCAGCGAGCGCAGCCACAAGATCAACAAAGACAGCAAATAGCACACTGGGAGTGAAGGCATGAAACGCAGCCAGTACAAATGGACTTTACCCGCCGAGATCACGGCGCGACTGGGCAGCGAAAGCTGGGGCGCGCAGCGCGCCATTTTCGAGACCGGCCACCTGCTACTGGTACTGCACGCGCCACCGAAAGCGGATGGCAACGAGCGCGAACATGAAGTCTTCCTGCGCCTACCCGAAGGCAAGTGGCTGTACAAGGGCACTGATCGCGGCGATCACGCCTTGACCAAATACCTCGAAGACTACCGAGCGCTCTACACCGAACTTGAAAACCGCTTCGAGAAAGCCGCCAATATCGATGCGCTATTCGCCATCATCGACAGCCTGATCCCGCTGGCGCGCTCCGCGAGCAACATGAAGCAGGCCTTGCAGGCCGCGCGTGAATCACTGGGAAACGATGCTTTCATCATTGACATGCGCGATCGCGGAGTGGACATCGCACGTGGTTTCGAACTGCTGCTGGCCGATGCACGCCTGGCGCTGGAATTCCGCCTCGCGCGCAGCTCCGAAGCACAAGCCCGCGCCGCCGAAGTCGGCAACCGCGCGCAGCACAAGCTCAACATCCTCGCGGCCATCGCCTTCCCGCTGATGAGCGTATCGGCCGTGTTCGGCATGAACCTGCACAGCGGGCTGGAAAACCTGCACGTGCTGGCCTTCTGGCTGGTGTTCCTGGGCGGTCTGGGGCTGGGGCTGTTTGTGAAAGGCTGGGTCTCATCCACCGCGCCATCAGCCCCTGAAGGCAAGCGCCCGCCGCCTGCCAAACGATGAGAGACGCATTCACCGCGCAGGCTCCGATACGCTGAACTACTTCGGTGCATGGCTGAAGAGGCGCACCCACATTGCATCTTCAGCCATGCACGTTCAAGATGCAAATCCGGAGCGGCTCTTCAGCCACTCGCCCGCTACGCCAGACTTTCTGATTTCCCAAAAAATCATCCAAAGGGCAAGCCATGAACATTCTCATCACCGGCGGAACAGGCATGCTCGGCCGCGCCTTGTGCGCTGTACTGCTGGCCGAGGGCCATCAGCTTACGGTCCTCAGTCGGCAGCCCGCCAAAGTTGCCAAACTCTGCGGCGCCAGTGTTCAAGCCTTCGCCAGTCTTGATGACTGGCGGCCTGGCGTCCATTTCGACGCTGTCATCAATCTCGCTGGCGCCCAGATTCTTGATTTCCCCTGGACCGAAGTGCGCAAGCACGCGCTCTGGGCGAGCCGTATCACGCTGACGGAACAGCTTACAGCAGCCATCGCGCGAGCCGAACGCAAGCCCAGCGTACTCCTCAGCGGATCAGCCATCGGCTACTACGGAGACTGTGGCGAAGCGCCCTGTAGCGACGCCTTTGCCGTGCCCAACCCCTCGGCACACGATTTCGGCGCACGTCTCTGCGCGGCATGGGAAAACGCCGCCAGCCAGGCAACAGGTTGGGGAGTGCGCGTTTGCCTGCTTCGCACCGGCCTTGTGCTCGCGCGTCAGGGCGGATTACTCGCGCGCATGCGTCTTCCATTCAAGCTGGGCCTCGGCGCCCGCTTGGGCGACGGTCTGCAATGGATGAGCTGGATTCACATCGACGACTGGGTTGGCGCCGTACTCGCCCTGCTGCGCACCGAATCCGCCTGTGGCGCCTTCAACTTGACCGCCCCACAGCCCGTACGCAATATCGAGTTCACAACCACTCTGGGCCGTTCACTGAACCGCCCGACGCCTTTTACCTTGCCAACCGTCTTGCTGCAGCTGGCACTCGGACAACGCGCCTACCTGCTGCTTGGCGGTCAACGCGTACTCCCCGAGCGCTTGCAGGCCATAAGCTATCGCTTCCAGCAGCCCAGCTTGCCTGAGGCACTGCGAGGGCTTGCCTGAGGCACTGCGAGGGCTTGCCTGAGGCCCAACCGAAGGCAGCTCCCACACTCACTCTGCAAGCATGCAACCCGCCAAAGCAGCGACAAAGCGCTTGTGCGGGCATGACCGATGGACAAGCCCGGCCGACGGCCCTCTAAAGGCCGCTCATCTGAAGAGCCCCGCGACAAGACGCTCTTCAGGTTGCTCCAATCCACACTTGCACCCATCCGTCCGCACCGCTACGCTCCGCACTCCCTTCTTCCATCCTTATGCCCAATGCAATCCCTCTGCGTTTTCTGCGGTGCCTCCGCCGGCCATGACCCCATCTACCGCGAAGCCACGCGCGCCTTTGGTCAGACTCTGGCCGAGCATCAGATCGAACTGGTGTGGGGCGGTGGCCATGTCGGGCTGATGGGCGTGCTGGCCGATGCGGTGCATGCGCATCGTGGCAAGAGCTACGGCGTGATCCCCGAATTCATGGCCGAGCGCGAGCTGGCACACCCCTTCGCCACCCAGATGGTGATTGTGGATTCGATGCACACGCGCAAGGCCACGATGGCCGATCGAGCGCACGGATTTGTAGCCCTGCCCGGCGGGCTGGGCACGATGGATGAGTTTTTCGAAATCCTGACCTGGGCGCAACTGCACATTCACCACAAGCCGGTGGGCCTGCTCAACGTAAAAGGCTTCTTCGATCCATTGCTGATCCTGATCCGCCACATGGTGGCCGAAGGCTTTGTGAAGCAGGTCCATCTGGATCAGCTGTATGTGGCGGACACCCCGGAAGCACTGATCGCCGCGATGTGCCTGCACCGTCAGCCGGAGGGTGACTGGCTGGCCAAAGTCACCCCGGATCGCGGCTGATCAAAGGTAAAATGCAAACGGCCTGCCCGCGCTGGCCGTTTCGCTTTACTACGTCAGAAATGACTTACTGCGGTTTCATCTTCTGCATCGCTTCCATCATTTTCCTGATGTCTTCCTGGCTCATTTTCGGTGCCTGCCCGGCTGCGCCGCCCTGGCCGATTTTTACGCCATTCACCGTTGTATCGCCGGGCTTCATATCCGCTTTGCAGGCGCCCAGATAGCGCACCTTCATCGTGCTCTTCATTTCTTTCATGCCCTGCATAGGCGGCTCGAAGGTAGTCGTGCTGTCCATTCTGTAAGCGCTTTGAAAATCGCCGCTCATCACCGTGTGCCCACTGATGGTGGTTTTTTCCTGCTTGCACACGGTGTCCATTTCCCAACCGCTGGCGGTTTTTTTGCTGGAAACGAGTTTGCAATCGCTCTTGCCACCGCCATTGCCCTGCATGCTCTTTTTCTGCATATCGGCATCGCTCTTCTCGTCGATGCACTGCTCCATGGTGGTAACCATGCCTTGCATCATGGCGGACTCCATCTTGATCTCCCACTGCCCCGGCTTGCGCTTGGGCATATCAAGATTCTGCGCGCAGACCGCCCCGCTCAGCAGACTGAAGCCTATGCAACAACTCAACAGACGTATGTTCATTTATCCCCCTGCTGTGTCGAATAAAAAACCGGAATAAAACCGGGACAGGAAACAGCCCTAAGCCTAGCCCGACGAGCTCGTCTGCGCCAGTCGCACGAATGGCCGGGGTTTTTGCGCTGGATCGGCACGCAGCGATCCATTTGCCGGCACAATCCAAAGTCGTTCGCGTAGCCCTCCTTTGTCATGAAAAAATCCGGCCAGAAACTTGATCTCTTCGCCATCACTTGGCCCATGTTCGTTGAACAATTGCTGATGATGGCCATCGGCACACTTGGCCTGTGGATGGCAGGTCACGTCTCCACCGCTGCCGTAGCGATCTTTGGTTTGGCCAATCAGCTGCGCGGCATTTTTGATCGCCTGTTTCGCGTCGTCGGCATCGGCACCAGCGTAATGGTGACCCAACACAAGGGCGGCGGGGACGATGCAGGCGCCCGCGACGTAGCACGCGCCGGGCTGGCCGCGTCGGTATGGACGGGCCTGATCGCCATGGTTCTGATCGGTCTGGCCCCCGCGCAAGCGCTCAAACTACTGCGCCTGCCACCCGAGTTGTTCGAGCTGGCTACGCCCTTCTTCGTACTGACCGGCATCGGTCTGGCGCTGGATTCCATTTTCATCACCATGGTGTCGGTATTGCGCGCCTACACCTTCACGAAGGACTCGATGCGCCTGACCATGGCGATGAACATCCTGCAGGTGGCGGTGAGCGTTCCGCTGGTCTTCGGCTTTTCCGGCATTCCGGCGCAAGGCCTGATGGGGCTGGGCTGGGGACAGATAATATCGCGCATCGTGGTCCTGATCCTGCTCGCGGTCCTGTGGCTGCATCGTTTGCATATCCGTCTGACGCCCATCGATCTGTTCCGCCTCGCACGCGGCCCACTCTCCGGCATTCTGCATATTGGTCTGCCCAGCGCGGGCGAAAAAATCGCCTTCCGCATCGCCTTCCTGATGACCGTATCGATGGCTGCCGGCATGGGCACCAGCGCGCTGGCTTCGCACGCCTATGGCATGCAAGCCGCCAGCTGGGTGACGATGTACATGGTATCGCTGGGTTTTGGCTCGGAAATCATCATTGGCCACCTGATCGGTGCAGGCAAACTCAAGCAAGCCAACGCCACCCTGTGGCGCACACTGTGGATCGCGATGGGTATCACCATGGCCGGCGCCATTGCCAGCTGTTTCCTCACGCCGGCCGCCATCGGCTGGCTGGCCAATGATCCGCAACTGGTCAGCCTGATCACCACCATCGTAATCCTGGAGCTGCTGCTGGAGCCGGGCCGTTGCCTGAACGTTGTGCTGATGGGCGGACTGCGCGCAGCCGGCGACGTTCGCTTTCCGGTGAAGTTCAGCGTGGTCTCGAATTTCGTCTTCGGCGCCGGCCTTTCATGGCTGCTGGGCGTGCACTTCGGCATGGGCTTGCCCGGCATCTGGATTGGCTACATTGCCGATGAATGGGCACGTGGCCTGATCATGAGCTGGCGTTGGTATCGACTGGGCTGGACCACTACCGCGCGCGCTGCGCGGCGGCGCATCCTGAAGAAACTGGCTGCGGCATGATGCCGCACCGTCCGCCGCCCTTAACCTATTGGTCTCATAGTCGGCGCAGCTTCCCTCGGGGAGGCAATTTGGATAGGATTGAGGCTCACAGGCTTGATACAAAACCTAGCCGCGCATCAATACCCCCAGCGGCCTTCATTTCATTGCGAGGAATCATGAGCGACCAAATCGTCTACGTCACCGACAGCAGCTTCGAAAAAGACGTGCTGCAATCCCAACTGCCCGTACTGGTCGATTACTGGGCTGAGTGGTGCGGCCCTTGCAAAATGATTGCGCCGATTCTGGATGAAGTGGCCAAGGAATATGCTGGCAAACTCGTCGTGGCCAAGGTCAATGTCGATGATAACCAGGCGATTCCGGCGCAATTCGGCATTCGCGGCATTCCAACGCTGATGCTGTTCAAGGGCGGCAATGTGGAAGCCACAAAGGTCGGCGCGCTGTCCAAATCCCAGCTCATGGCTTTTGTTGACGCCAATCTCTGATTTAAAGTTTGACAGGCCGGAACTGAATCGCTAGAGTTCCGGCCAATTAACGCTGCAGCGCGTCGTTCAAGTCTCGCACTTCCCTTCCGCGCGAATCGCAGCTCTCGGTTTCCGAGACCCAAACATCCCCTTCATTTTCGGCATACAGGCAGTCCTCGCGACGCCAGCATTCCTTCCGCACATCTCCTTTCAGGGTTTGTCCATGCATCTGTCAGAGCTCAAGGCTCTTCACGTCAGCGAGCTGCTTGAAATGGCGCTCGCCAATGACATCGAGGGCGCCAATCGCCTGCGCAAACAAGAACTCGTTTTCGCCCTACTGAAAAATCGAGCCAAAAAAGGCGAGCCGATTTTTGGCGACGGGGCTCTGGAAACGCTGCCGGATGGCTTCGGCTTCCTGCGCTCACCGGACATTTCTTACTTGGCCGGCACCGACGACATCTACGTGTCGCCTTCGCAGATCCGCCGCTTCAACCTGCACACAGGCGACACCATCGAGGGCGAGATCCGCACTCCGAAGGATGGCGAGCGCTACTTTGCACTGGTCAAGCTGGACAAGATCAATGGTGAGCCGCCTGAGGCGTCCAAACACAAGATCCTGTTCGAAAACCTCACGCCGCTGCACCCGAACAAGCCTCTCAGGCTTGAACGCGAGATGCGTGGCGAGGAAAACATTACCTCGCGCGTGATCGACATGATCGCGCCGATCGGCAAGGGCCAGCGCGGCCTGATCGTATCGCCGCCCAAATCCGGCAAGACCGTGATGCTGCAGCACATTGCGCATGCCATCGCAGCAAATCATCCGGAAGCCGTACTGATCGTCATGCTGATCGACGAGCGCCCGGAAGAGGTGACCGAAATGCAGCGCTCGGTGCGCGGTGAAGTGGTTGCTTCGACCTTCGACGAGCCAGCTACACGTCACGTCCAGGTTGCCGAAATGGTGATCGAGAAGGCCAAGCGTCTGGTCGAGCACAAGAAGGATGTGATCATCCTGCTCGATTCGCTGACCCGCTTGGCCCGCGCCTACAACACCGTGGTGCCTGCCTCTGGCAAGGTTCTGACCGGCGGGGTGGATGCCAATGCACTGCAAAAACCCAAACGCTTCTTCGGAGCAGCCCGCAACATCGAAGAAGGCGGCTCGCTGACTATTATCGCCACCGCGCTGATCGACACCGGCAGCCGTATGGACGAAGTGATTTACGAAGAATTCAAAGGCACGGGCAATATGGAGATCCATCTGGATCGCCGCATGTCCGAGAAACGCATCTATCCGTCCATCAACGTCAATCGTTCGGGCACACGCCGCGAAGAAATGCTGATTGAACCCGCCAATCTGCAGAAGATCTGGCTGCTGCGCAAACTGCTCTACGGTATGGACGATCTTGAGGCGATGGACTTCCTCCTCGACAAGATCCGTCAAACCAAGAACAACGCTGAGTTTTTCGAGGCCATGCGCCGCTGAGAAACTTGCGGCCGCAGGAAAATCCTGCGACAATCGCGATCTTATTTTTCAAGGGTGGTCACATCCTCCACCCGCGCAACAAGGAAACGAAATGAAAACCGAAGGCCATCCGAATTACGTTGCAGTCAAGGTTACCTGCTCTTGCGGTAACGTTTTTGACACCCGCTCTACGCTGGGCAAGCCCGCTTACCATGTGGAAGTCTGTTCCGAATGCCACCCGTTCTGGACGGGCAAGCAAAAGGTTCTGGATACGGCTGGTCGCATTGAGCGCTTCAAGCAAAAATACGGCAAGCGCGCCTGATCTGGCCCGCTTCGCAACAAAAAAGGCAGCCCGATGGCTGCCTTTTTTGCTTTTGACTTTTAGTCGGGTCGTCTGAAGCCCACCGAACCCGTACAATTCTGCCCATTACGTCCAGCGCCATGCGAGCGATGCAATTCACCGAATTCCCGAGTAGCAAACCCGCGATCCATGTGCCCAACTGGGCCCTGATCCTGCTGTTCATTGCCTATGCACTGCCCGGCAACCTCGGCCATGTCCCGTGGCGGGGTGATGATGCGCTGCACATCGGCGTGGCCTACAGCATGCTGCGCGAAGGCAATTGGCTGGTTCCGCAAATTGCAGGCGTTCCTTATATGGACTGGCCGCCCCTGCTTCACTGGCTAGGGGCCTTGAGTGGCAGTCTGCTCGGCTGGTTGCTGCCCCTACACGATGCCATTCGCCTCGGTGGAGTGATCTCGGTCACGGCGTTACTGGTATTCCTGCGCTTTGCTGCGCGCGAAATCTATGGCCGCGAGGCGGCCTCTGCTGCAGCCATGCTCGCCTTGGGCTCACTTGGCTTGCTGGTTCACGCCCACGAAATGCAGCCACAGGTATTGGTTGCCGCGTGTATCGCCGCCACAATCTACGGTCTGGCACACATGCGCCAGCGGCCTGTGCGCGGCGCCCTGATCGCCGGAACGGCAAGCGGAGCGGCCTTCCTGGCGGGGGGGCTGCCAGGACTGGCGCTGAGCCTGCCTCTCTGGGCAGCCTTGCCTGCAAGCGAGGCGGAATGCCGCTCGCGGGCCTTTCTGCTCGCATATCGACATGCGCTGTGGCCGCTTGTGCTGCTCGTGCTGCTGTGGCCACTGGCACTTGCAATTTGGCAACCTGACTATCTTGCCGTCTGGTGGGCAAAAGAGCTGGCAGATATCACCCCGCATGCAGGACATCTTCAACGCACCGGCGCGCTAGGCAATCTGATCGGCTGGTTTACCTGGCCTCTCTGGCCGGTCGTGCTGTGGTCGCTATGGCATCGACGTACCAGCCTGCGGGCCTTTGGCCACAGCCTGCCTTTGCTGGCAGCCGCACTTTCACTCGGCCTTATCGTCACCACAGGCGCGATGCGCCCCGCCAATGTCGTACCGCTTCTACCAGCCCTGATCCTGATTGCTGCGGGTGAAGTGTGCCGGCTCCGGCGTGGAGCGGCCAATGCGTTCGACTGGTTTGGCTTGATTACTTTTTCGCTGCTGGGTGTCGGACTTTGGCTGGCGTGGAGTGCGCTGATCTTTGGCTGGCCAGTGCCATTGTCACGCAACGTCCTGCGCCTGCTACCTGGCTTTCAGCCAAGCTGGCACTGGTATGAGGTACTGCTGGCGATCACGCTGTCCATTGCCTGGATCATTGCCATTGTGCGCTTGCCCTTCTTCCAGTTACGCGGGGCGGTACACTGGGCGCTGGGCATAACCCTGAGCTGGGGACTGGCGACTACGCTATGGCTGGGCTGGTTTGATTACGACAAAAATTACCGGCCGGTCGCCAACGAAATTGCCCGTCAGATCCGTCAGCAAGACAAGGGCTGCGTCGCCACTCTGGATACCGGCGACTCACAACGCGCGAGCCTGTACTACTTTACCGACATCAAGCTGGAACCCGGTGCGGCGGCACGCGCCCGCTGCCCGCTGCTGCTGGCCTATTCAACCGGACAACGCGCCTTGCCCAGCATGAATCCTGGCTGGGAGCGCATCTGGCAAACCCAGCGAGGGCGCGGACGTCTGATGGAACGCTTCGGGCTATACCGGAAAGTCGGCAATCAATCGGAGGCGGCGGACCAATCCGCCAGATAAGCCTGCAGATGCGCTAACGGACTGTTCTGCAGGGTTTGACGCAACAGCGCAAACTCCTGCAAACACGCAGCCGAATCAAGCTGGCCCTTGAGCAAACCATAGCGCAGCCAGAGCAGATGCAAGCTCAGAAGCCGGGCTGTATTGAGCACATCGATGCGCTCCCGGTCGCCGCCCATAAATGTTTGCCAAATCTCATCCAGACTCATTTCCTGGCGCAAAGGCAGACGTGCCAGCGTGGCCATTTCATGCAGAGGTAGCATTGCCGGAGCCAGAGGCGCGGCCAGACACGCGGCCAGATCGATCATCGGCAATTCCGGCACAGCCGCAAGTTGCCACAGCAATGCTCTGCAATTCAGAATGGGTGCAGCCGACAGGACCTCCAGCCCGAATGGCCGCGACCACTCCACGAGCTGTTCAGCCTCAGCAAGCAAAGCATTGAACGCTTGCAGAATGTCAGCTTCATCACCAGCCAGGGAGACGTATCGCAATTGATCCCCTGTCCGTAGCAGCGCCGCAATATGCACCACTCGCTGCTGATGCGGCGGCAGGCTATCACCCGCACCATTAGCGCGACGCCGTTGGTAGGCGTATTCGGCCACTTCTTCATCGGACAAATCCGTCGGCAATCCGTGCAAGCGCCGCAAGCCAACGACATCCGGTACGGTTACCAGAGAAAACGTCAAAGTTGGTTTCACCATGCGCCTCAGGCCGGAAATACGCCAGTCGACAGGTAACGGTCACCGCGATCACAAACAATCGACACGATCACGGCATCCTGCACCTCCGCGGCGATGCGCAAGGCCACACTCATTGCACCACCAGAAGAAATCCCCGCAAAAATCCCCTCCTCGCAGGCCAAACGCCGGGTCAGATCCTCGGCCGCCGATTGCGCAACCGACTCAACCCGATCTATGCGTGCCGCGTCGAAAATTTTCGGCAGATAGGCCACAGGCCATTTGCGGATGCCAGGAATCTGCGCGCCATCTTCAGGCTGACAACCGATGACCTGGATCGCTGGATTCTTTTCCTTGAGAAAACGTGACACGCCCATGATGGTGCCGGTGGTCCCCATGGCACTGACAAAATGGGTGACCCGGCCATTGGTTTGCTTCCAGATTTCGGGGCCAGTGCTTTCGTAATGGGCCAGAGGATTATCGGGGTTGCCAAACTGATCGAGCACCGTGCCACGACCTTCGTCGCGCATGCGAATAGCCATGTCACGCGCCAGTTCCATGCCGCCTTCGCGCGGCGTCAGCACCAGTTCAGCCCCGAAGGCGCGCATGCTCTGCCGCCTTTCCACGCTCTGGTTCTCAGGCATGACCAGAATCATCTTGTAGCCACGCATGGCTGCGGCCATCGCCAGGGCTATCCCGGTGTTGCCACTGGTGGCCTCGATCAGGGTATCGCCGGGCTTGATCTCACCGCGGCGCTCGGCATGAACGATCATGGATAGCGCCGGCCGATCCTTCACCGAGCCGGCCGGGTTGTTGCCTTCGAGCTTGGCCAGCAGCACATTATTGCGCTGTGCAGCGAGATCGCCCGGCAAGCGTTTGAGTTGCACCAGTGGCGTGTTGCCCACGTAATCATCAAGACTGGGGAATTGCATCGGAATGACCGTCTGTTGGCGGGCCTGCAATCATACCGGAGCCGCTGCGAAAGTACCCGGCCTACTCCGCCGCAGCGGGGGGCAGCATGCTCTCAAAGGTGCGTGACTGCTCGCGAAGTTGCCCCAGATGCCCTGACAAAGCCGCCAGATGCTCGCCCAGCATGCCCAGCAACTGACGCGAAGCCTTGACCGGCGTACCGGCCTCTGCACGGGAATGATCAATCAAAGCCTGCAATGCCTGCAACTCTCCACTCAAACGCCTCGGTGCGGCGTCCATGAAACTCTTCAGCACCTGCTCACGCGCAGCAAAAAAGGCCGCAGGATCTTCCTCAGCCAAAGAACGCCAATGATCGAAATCGAACTCAAACCTGAACTGCGGCACAGCACACCTCTTATCACTAAAGTACAAGTCTCTAGTGGGATGCTATGCAAGAAAAAGGCCATCCGCAAGAAGGCAACAACATGCAAGGCGAGCGCAAAACAAGCTAACCGAAGAGCCCCGCGGGGCTTACATCTTCAGCCACCCTACCCGCACAGGCTTGCTGCATGCGGTTTTGCGGGCATGCCGCACAAAAAAAGGGCGGGATTGCTCCCGCCCTGACAGATGCCGCTTCAAGTATCAGGCTGCCGCTGCGATTTGCCCCTCCAGCAAAAGCTGGGCACGCGTAGCAAAACGCTGCTCACCCAGGCTGGAGAGCAACTCCTTCATATCCAGAATCAACACAATCTGCCCATTCGACAAGGTCGTCACGCCTGCCACGCCCTTCGGCCTGAAGTCGTAGAGCGACTTGATCACCGCGTCCTCACGGCCGGCGAAGGTGTCGATGGCCAGAATGAAACTCTGATCCGCCGACTGCATGAGCACACCGTACTCAGGAATCCGTTGCTGTGGCCAACCCAACAAGGCTGCCAAGGTCACAATCGGCAACACCTCGCCGCGCACCACCATGGTGGCGCGACCGCCCAGTTCCTGCACTTCTTTGGACTCGATTGGCAGAATTTCGCGCACCATCGACAGTGGTACAGCAAAAGGCTGATCTTCCAGACACACCAGCAACACTGGCAAGATCGCCAAAGTCAGCGGCAACGAAATGATGAATTCAGTGCCTTTGCCCTGTACCGAACGAATATCGATCGAGCCATTGAGCTTCTGGATATTGGTTCTCACCACATCCATCCCCACCCCACGCCCCGACACATCAGAGACCGCGCTAGCCATCGAGAAGCCGGGCAGGAAGATGAGATTAAAGCTCTGACGCTCATCCATTGTGTTGGCCTCTTCATCGGAGATGAGGCCCTTTTCCAGCGCTTTGGCACGCAACCGTTCAGCGTTCATGCCGCGACCATCGTCGGCAACGACGATCACAATGTGATCACCCTCTTGCCGTGCCGCAAGCTTGACGAAGGACTTCTCACTCTTGCCCATGGTCATGCGTTCGGCCGGCAATTCGATGCCGTGATCTACCGCATTGCGGATCAAGTGAATGATCGGATCAGACAAATCCTCAATCATCGTCTTGTCGATTTCGGTGTCCTCACCTTCAAGCACCATTTCGACGTCTTTGCCCAGAGAGCGCGCCAGATCACGAGCGATACGCGGATATTTCTGGAACAGCCGGCCAACCGGCTGCATCCGGGTTTTCATCACCGCGTTCTGCAGATCCGACACCAGCAAATCAAGCTGACTTACCGCCAGATCCAGTGCGTGTAAAGTGTCCGTATCATTCTTGCCGTTCAGGATGTCACTGCGCAAAGCCGTCAGACGATTTTTTGTCAGGCCGATTTCACCCGACAGATTCAACACCTGATCCAGGCGCGAGGTATCCACGCGAATCGAATTGTCACGCTGGCGTTCGCCTTCGCGCCGCCCTCCCGGTGGGCCTTGGTAGCCAGGCTTGTCCGTGGTACGTCGCCCAACCGCGGCAACGATGATCTGCTCGGCAACCACCTCATCCAGATGCAGATCGTCAGCCTCGTCAAAGGAAGCCTCCACAACCGGTAACTGTGCGGCCACCGGCTCGGTACCCGTCACGGCGTGATAGTACGCGTCCCAGTCAGGCTCGTTGCCTGCAGCAGGAACCACCGCAACCGACGCTTTCGGCGTCACGGCTGGCTTGGGAGCTGCTACCGGTTTTGGGGCGGCACCACCACTCTTGAGGCCGCCCGCAAGCGCTTGCTTCAATTGTTCCAGTAAGGCGGGATCTGCGGCTCCGGGCTGCACGGAGCGCTCCAGATCATCAAACATGGTGCGTACCGCAGCAGTCGCACTGAGGATGACGTCAAGCATCTCCCCCGTCACCTGCATTTCATTGGTGCGCAATTTGTCGAACAGATTTTCGGTGAGGTGGCACAAGTTCACCAAGGCGCTGGCATTCAAAAAACCAGCACCGCCCTTGATCGTGTGGAAACCCCGGAAGATTTCGTTCAACAAGGGCAAATCCCGAGGATTGCGCTCCAGGTCGACAAGCTTGTTATCAACCCCGGAGAGCAAATCCCCCGCCTCGACCAGAAAGTCCTGTAGCAGGTCTTCCATTCCCGCGAAATCGCTCATAGCAGACTCCGGTACCGTTGTAATGCACTACACCATTCCGGGAAAATCCCGGCGCCGTTCAGAACCCCAGACTATCGAGCAAGTCATCAACCTGCTCCTGGCTGGTTACAACATCTTCACGCCCCTCAGCGCTCACCACCGGCCCGTTCAGCAAGCCATCCTCGGCCACCACACGCTTGTTTTCCGGCATGATTTCGATCAGCACTTTAAGCAAACCGTCTTCCATCGTTGAGGCCATATCCACGATTTTCTTGATGACCTGACCGGTCAAATCCTGGAAGTCCTGCGCCATCATGATTTCAAGCAGCTGCTCGTTAACTACTTTGCTATCTTTTGCTGATTGCCCCAGAAAACTCCTGGTTTCTCCAGCCAACTCCTTGAACTCCGCCACAGACAGCTTCCTGTCATACAGCTTGTCCCAGCGCTTGCTCAGATCCGTCGCACGCTGTTCAATCCGGTCCTGAATCGGCTTGGCAATATCCGTAGCATTCAATACCCGACTGGCGGCCTGCTCTGTCATTTGCGAGATATAAGACAAGCGCTGACGAGCATCCGGCAACTTCTCTGCGGTTTCCGAAAGCATGCGGTCGTAACCGAGCTGACGAATCGTGTCGTGCAACAGTCGCGTCAGCTGCCCCAATTGCAGGAAAGCTTGTTCCTGACGCTCTTGGGCTGACATGTGAGACGAGGCCGCAACAACTTCCTTTAGGTTAACGCCAAGTTCACTGGTTACAACAGGTGCTGCTGCGCTGCCTTGTGATTGCCCGGCAACACTGTCAAAGAGCGCTTGCAAATCGTCGGAATCACCCAAATCACTCACTGCACTCACAACCGCGTTTGCCACCGCAGGAGAGAGCGTCGCCGCCGGTTGATTGGCACTATCCGCGATAGAGTCAAACAGCGTCTGCAAATCATCGTTATCGCCAGATTCGTCCGCTTTCAGGCGTTTGGCCATGGTGTCGGCTCCTAAGTCTTGTAAATACCTTTGCGTCAATGGGCTAAAGCCCTGCGCAGCCTTGTCTTTCGCAAGCCGCGCGAATCAACCCTTACCCATTTTTTCAAAAATCTTGGCCATCTTTTCAGCCATGGTCGCTGCCGTAAAAGGCTTCACGATGTAACCACTGGCCCCGGCCTGAGCGGCTTCAATGATGTTTTCCTTTTTTGCCTCGGCGGTAATCATCAGCACCGGCAAATGCGCAATCTGAGCGTTGGCCCGGATTGCACGAAGCAACTCGATGCCCGTCATGTTCGGCATGTTCCAGTCCGTCACGACGAAATCGAAACCACCAGAAGTCAGCTTTTGCATCGCCACGACACCATCTTCGGCCTCGTCAACATTGCTATAGCCCAACTCTTTAAGGAGATTTCGCACGATGCGACGCATCGTTGAAAAGTCATCTACCACCAGGAATTTCATTTTTGGATCCGACATGATTTGTATTCTCCGGATTAATCCTTGTGGGCTTTCAAAAGATACGGGCGCAAAGTTTCCGCCAATATTTCAGCATCAAACTTTGCAACATAAGCATCGACCCCCACCGCCTTGCCCATCGACCGGTTTGCCTCTGACGACAAAGAGGAATGCATCACTACAGGAATCCCGTCAAAACGCGGATCATTTTTGATATTGCGAGTCAGCACGTAGCCATCCATTTCCGGCATTTCAGCATCCACCAGAATCATGTTGATCTCGTCCGCCAGCTTGCGTTTCTGCTGCTGTGCATGTGCGGCCATGCCATCCAGCCGAGTCCAGGCCTCCAGACCATTTAACGCATGCTTATGACGAACTCCCAGTTTGTCGAGAACCTCCGCAATTTTCTTGCGGGCAATCGCCGAATCATCGACAAAAAACAGATTGGCCTCAACGCCGTGATCCAGCGCAGCAATCTGACCCACCGGCGCCTCACCGAAGGTTTGCGAAAGAATGGTTTCCACATCAAGAATGGAAACCAGTTTTCCGTCTGCAAGTTCAGTAATCGCAGTAATGTAATTCTGGGTTGCCCCCGCCATGTTCTCGGGCTGGCGAACTTTGTCCCACTCCACGCGAATGATGCGATCCACGTCATGCACGAGAAAGCCGAGAGTACGCTTGCTGTACTCGGTCACCATCATCGAGTTTCCCAAGGCCTGCCCAGGCTTGGCAATACCAATGATCTTGGCCAGCGACAAAACCGGAATGACGTTGCCACGCAAGGAGATCAAGCCTTCGACCCCTGCCGGCATATTCGGCGCCTTGGTGATGAAAGGTGTCTTGGAAACCTCACGCACCTTAAACACATTAATGCCGAAAGTTTCGCTGGTACCCAGTGCGAACAGCAGGATCTCCATGCGATTGGAGCCAGCCAGTTTGGTTCGTCCATCGACTGTATCCAGCAGGTTACTGTTTGCGTGTTCCATGTTTGCCCCTTATTGACTCAGCACCCGTGGGTTCAGGAAATGGTCTCAATGACCTGGTCTGGCGCCAGCATCGAACGAATCGCGTCCGCCAGACGATGTGGTTCAAATTTCGGCACATAACCATCCACGCCGACAGACTTACCCAGCGTCTGGTTCGACATGCTCGACAAGGAGGAATGCATCAGTACCGGCACTCCGTCAAACCGCGGGTCACTCTTGATTTTCTTGGTCAGGATGAAGCCATCCATCTCCGGCATTTCCACATCAGTGAGGATCAAGTGCAACACCTCCCAAACCTTTCGCCCAGTGACTTCTGCATGTTTGGCAATGCGTTCCAGCTCGTCCCAAGCGGCGCGGCCATTGACGGCTGCGACGTAACGCACACCCAATACGTTCAAGGTTTTCTCGATCTGCTTGCGCGCCACGGAGGAATCGTCGGCAAACAGCACGGTGTAATCCCGGCCGATGGGGGGAATATCCTTGAACAGGTAATCGTCGTCGTAGCGAGTGGTCTCCGCCAACACTTTCTCGACATCCAACATCATGATCAAGCGTCCGTCTTCCAGCTCGGTCACTGCCGTCACCAGACCACCAAGCTTGGTGGTCATCATTTCTGGAGGAACCCGCATCTGCGACCAGTCCAACCGCAAAATGGTATCTACTCCCTCGACCAGAAAACCTTGGGTATGACCGTTATACTCAGTCACGATCATGATTTCGCGCTTGCCCGTGGGATCTATTTCGCAATACTTGGCCAGATCAACAATCGGCACCAACTGACCACGCAATGACACCATGCCCTCAACGCCAGGCTGCATGTCAGGAGCTGCGGTGATGGGCGGCGTACGCATCACCTCGCGCACTTTGAAAACATTGATCCCAAAGCTTTCCTTGCGCCCGGTCCGCACATCTGTGCCCAGCGAGAACAACAGGATTTCAAGCTTGTTCGTCCCGGCCAAGCGGGTTCTAGCATCAATGCTCTTCAGCAATTCCGACATGGTGTTCTCCGCGATTTGATTCAGCCCCGTCAGGCCCTGATCTGCAGTGCTCAGTCCCTGATGAGTTTACGACACCCGTTTTACAAACTTGAGACCTCACGAGCACGCTTTGCTTCTGGCTTTCAGCGAAGTTTTGCCTTGCAGACGACCTTGCTTCACAAAGCCGACACGCACTCATGACTCCGCAGTACTCGTCGGATAACGGTTGCGCCGGCTTTAACTTGAGCGAAAGAAAGGGACTTAGGCCATCAGGGTGTATTGGCACGCCCCGCTACGGAAAAGGTTTGGCAGAAAAAGAAACGGCGCGATCCGTAGGTCGCGCCGTACAAGCTTGGTCTGCCGCAAAGGCAGGCTTCAATTCACGTTCAGGTAATCGCAAAAAGCTTGGAGAAGTTCGCAATATCCAGCACTTGCCGAACACTGCCCTTCACACCAACCAGCGCCACATCCTTGTTGGCGGCCTTAGCCTTGTCACGCAGCATCAACAGCATGCCCAGTGCCGAGCTGTCCAGATAGGACACTTCACCGAGATCGACCTGAAGCGGCCGAGCACCCGCCTGCCCCAGCAGCGAATCAACCGCATCACGAAACTCGCGGTGAGCCTTGAAATCGAAACGGCCGGCCAAACGCAGCACTGCGTGCGCGTCGTTCATCGAAACTTGAGCATCCATCGAAAACCTCCTTTTGCAATACGTATTCGGACAGAGATGCCGTGTTATCGAGCGCTTCACACCCTCGATAAAACTTACGGCACCGCGACAATTTGCTTGAGGTGGCATTATCCAGAAATCTGCCACCAAGAGCTTGCCATGCACGTGAATATCTTCACCCGATTGCGCGAAAAAGCCCGATACATGCCTGTTTCCACATATTCGCGCTTCGCGGCGCGCACCGCCAGCCGCACTATCGGGCAGCCCACAGGTTCACGCGCCTCGCAGGCTGTGTATCACCCGCCCAGGGATATCACGTAAAGCAGCAACCTCGTGCGCCGCGCCGTTGATGGTTGCCTCACGCGGCATACCCCACACCACGCAGCTTTCCTGATCTTGGCAGATGTTGTAAGACCCCGCCTGACGCATGCCCAGCATGGCCACAGCACCATCCTTACCCATCCCGGTCAGCATCACGCCGACCCCGTTACGCCCGACCTGAGAGGCTCCGGAGTTAAACAACACCTCAACCGAAGGTCGATGACGGTTAACCGGATTCTCGCGCGACAACTCACACTGAAACCCCCCCGTTACTCGCCGCGCCATCAAGTGTGAATGCCCTGGCGCGATGTAAGCCGTGCCCGGTTTGATTCGCTCGCCATGCTCGGCCTCCTTCACATGCAGACTGCACAAGCCATCCAGACGTCGCGCAAAAGAGGCAGTGAACATTTCCGGCATGTGTTGCACGATCAGGATGCCGGGCATTCTTTCCGGAAAACGTATCAGCACCTCACGAAGCGCTTCAGTTCCGCCGGTCGATGCACCAATCATTACCAGCTTGTCCTGCAAGACTTTGCTGGGCAAAGGCGTATTGATCAGGTTCGACAAGCTGGGGGTGCTTGTCGCAACCGGCGAACGCATCAGATGTTTGCGTGACATAGCGGCGGCGCGAATCTTGTCGCACAGCGAGTCCGCGTAAGTATGGATATTCCCCACCGGATCGGTCTTGGGCTTGGTGACGAAATCAATCGCCCCCAACTCCAGAGCACGTAGTGTGGTTTCGGAATCCTTCTCGGTCAGCCCGGACACCATCACCACCGGCATGGGGCGCAAACGCATGATCTGCGCGAGAAACTCCAGACCATCCATGTGCGGCATATCGACGTCCAGCGTCATCACGTCGGGATTCAGGGTCTTGATGGATTCGCGTGCCTCGAGTGCATTGCAGGCCGTTCCCGCCACCTGAAGATCCGGGGTGGCATTGATGACTTCAGACAGCACTGCGCGCATCAGCGCCGAATCATCCACCACCAGAACCCGGGTTTTCATCTATGCGGCCTCAGGGCTTGCGCGTGCCAGGAGCAAGCGACGCCTCCGCACGGGCATAGACCGTTCGCCCCAGCGATTTGAACAAACTCACCGCATGGATGAAATTCTCGGAGTGGCCGGCGTACAACAGGCCTTGTGGGTGAAGCAAACCGGTAAAGCGCTCGAGGATCTTGAACTGGGTCGGCTTGTCGAAGTAGATCATCACATTGCGGCAGAAAATCGCATCGAAACTCTCACGCAAGGGCCAGCCGGGTTCGAGCAGATTGATCTGTTTGAAGGTAATCAAGCGCTGCAACTCCGGGCGCACCCGCACATGCCCCTCCTGATCACCCGTACCACGCAGGAAGAAGCGCTGCACGCGCTCTTTGTCCAGGCGTTCGACCCGATCTGCGGTGTAAACACCCTTCTGCCCATGCGCCAGTACATTGGTATCCAGATCGGAAGCAATGATCTGTACAGGTGGATTGTTGCCAAAAACCTCGCACGCGGTGATCGCCAGCGAATACGGTTCTTCACCGGTTGAAGCCGCACTGCACCAGATCTTGAACGGACGCCGGTCGGCGGACTTGCGCATCTGATCAGCCAGCAAATCAAAGTGATGTGCTTCACGAAAGAAGGAGGTGAGATTGGTCGTCAGCGCATTGACGAAGGCTTCCCACTCCGCCGCATCACCGCTGCGCTCGAGCTGATCCAGATACTCCGCAAAACGTTTATGGTTATTGGCCCGCAAACGACGCGCAAGCCGGCTATAGACCATGTCTTGCTTGACAGGTGAGAGCGAAATCCCGGCATGCTTGTAGATCAGGGTGCGCACACGCTCGAAGTCTTGCGGCGTGAACTCGAACTCGCGTGTGCCGGTATCGATCCGGCTCAGCGCGTCCATGATGCCTTGGCGTGGGTTCTGAGCAGCGGCACTGGCAAGACCCGCACGCGGCGGCAATGCAGCGGCGCTCGTTGTCCGCGCAGGCAAACTGCCAATTCCGGCCGGCTTGTTCAAAACGGGCTTGCGTTGTTCCATGCTATCTCGCTCCTATAAATCATCAGCCCGCTCAGCCGCATGCAGCGGCACTATCCGACGAACATGCTCCAAGACGCACGCCAATGGCCGTTGTCAGAGCAGCATCCCCTGAAAGGCCCTGTTGGCGCCGCTTCAGCAGCAAGCGCAAACCATCTACAGCTTCCTCACACCACACCAGACGTGCCGCAGTCATCGGCACCTCCTGTCGTTCCAGCTGACGCAAAAGCGACTCCAGCAGTTGAGCCAAGTCCACAATTTCTTCAAAACCAAAGGCGCCGCTACTACCTTTGATCGAATGCACAGCCCGCGCTGCTTGCCGCCAATCCGCCAACTCCGCGACTCTCAAAACTTGATCCACGCGCAGCAAGAGTTCAGCGCTTTCCTCGAAGTACAAACCCAGAAATTTGCTCAGATCGACAGCCATTTTTGCCCCCAGTCAACGCGGCGGGCGCGGCGGTAAATCAATCCGCGGACGAGAGCTCAATTCACGCTGCGCAGCGTCCACCAGTGGCTTTGGCTCCAGCGGCGCATTCGCATCCACATCCAGATCACGCCCCTCCTGCAAGATGGCTTCCTCTGTACGTTTATTCATTACGATCAAGGTGATGCGCCGATTGATTGCGCTGTAAGGATCGTTCCGATCCAGTGGAATAGTCGAAGACAAGCCCACCACGCGCATGATCTTGCGTTCATCCATGCCGCCCAGAATCAACTCGCGACGCGAAGCATTCGCCCGGTTTGCCGACAACTCCCAATTCGAAAAACCACGATTGCCACCGGCGTACTGGGCCGCATCGGTATGCCCGGAAATACTGACCCGGTTCTCGACCTGATTGAGCACCTGACCAATCGCCCGGACGATGCCTTTGGTGTATGGCTTCATCTCGGCACTGGAGGTATCAAACATCGGGCGATTCTGCTCATCCACGATCTGGATGCGCAAACCCTCGGAAGTGATATCGAGCAGAAGCTGACGTTTGAATTGGCGCAGATCCACACTGGCTTCAATCATCGCCTCTGCCTTGGCTTTCAGATCCTGCAGCAGGATGCGCTCGGCTTTTTCCTGCTGCTCCTTTTGCTCCGCCTGCTTTTCGGCCTGTTTGTCCGCAGCCTCCTGCTCCGCCAGCGTGAGCTTCTTGGCTTGCCCCGGAGCCAGCTTAGAGTCGGCCGGAATAATCTTGACTTCGCTGATTTTGCGCGGCTCCTTGTAACTGCCGCGTGCCGCATCCCCCACGGATTTGGTCAGATCCGTACCGCCACCTGACAAGGGCGAATTGGATGAACCAGTACCTGGCCCACCGGCCATGGACAGTTTGAGCGGTGATTGAAAGTGATCAGCAATCCCTTTCAGATCACCCTTGGTGGTCGAACCCAGCAGCCACATCAGCAGGAAGAAAGCCATCATTGCCGTCACGAAATCGGCGTACGCAATCTTCCAGGCGCCGCCATGCGCGCCGCCGCCGCCTTTTTTTATGCGCTTGACGATGATCGGTTGCTGGTTGTCAGCCATGTTTAGGCACTATTTCCTTGGATTCAGGATCAATCAAACGGTAACAATTTCAGGCCCCTGCCCGCAGATCCGCGCAGCCATTCACTCTTGCGGCACATATCCCGAAGACCCTTACGGAGAGGGGCTCTTCAGCCATCCCATAAATGCACGGTTTCACCGGCTATTTCTTGCGGTTTTTGATCTCGGCTTCCAGCTCGGCAAAGCCCGGCCTGTCGGTGGAATACAAAACCTTGCGACCGAATTCAACCGCCACCTGCGGTGCGTAGCCACTCATGCTCGCCAGCAAAACTGTCTTGATGCACTGAAAAATCTTGCCACCCTCTTCGCACTTTTGCTCCAGCTGCGAAGCCACTGGAGATACGAAACCATAGGAAACCAGAATCCCGAGGAAGGTACCCACCAGCGCGCCACCGATCATCTTTCCCAGCACAGCAGGCGGCTCGCCCACCGAGCCCATCACGTTTACTACACCCATCACCGCAACCACGATACCGAAGGCAGGTGTGGCATCGCCAACCTTGGCCATGATGTGCGCCGCGACATGTGCCTCGCTATGGTGGGTCTCAATCTCGACATCCATCAGGCTTTCCAGCTCGAAAGCGTTCAGATTGCCGCCCACCATCATGCGCAGGTAATCACACAGGAATTCCATCGCATGGTGATCGTGCAGAAATACCGGATACTTGGTAAAGATCGGACTGGCCTCGGGATTCTCGACGTCGTTTTCGATCGACATCAAGCCCTCCTTGCGCACCTTGGCAAGAATCTCGAAAAGCATCGCCAGCACTTCGACGTAGAAAACCTTGTTGTAATGCGAAGGCTTGAACAAACCCGGCAGGGCGCCGAGCGTCGCCTTGATGTTCTTCATCGAATTGCCTGCGACGAATCCGCCGATGGTCAGACCGATGATGGCCAGATACTCCAGCGGCACGAACAGAGCGGCCAGACTGCCGTGCACGGCATACGTACCGACCGACGCCAGCAGAATGATGATGTAACCGACAATCAGGAGCATTGCTTAAACCCCGTGCTGTGGATGAGCTAGCCAAAGCTTGTCGTGACAAGCCCGGCGACTGCCGGAAAACTGTCCCGAACCAATACAGGTATCGGCCCCACGCGACAAAACTTGATTACCCGAAGTGGCAAAAAAAACGCCGGACTCAGCCGGCGGTTTTCTGACGTGTGACAGGCGCAATCTCAGGCAACCGCGCACACCACATCTTCACGCATTGGGCGCTTGCCCTTGCCGGCACGCGCAGGCACATGGCACAGACCACATACGTAACTGCGCGTCGGATCATAGGCATGGGCCACGAATTCACCACCACAACAGGTGCAGCGCGTCTGCTGCAACATTTTGGCCTCAAAGAACCTTACCAGCGTCCAGGCGCGCGTCAGGCTCAGCACCTGATCAAGTTGCATGCTCGCGACCTGCTCACGGTACATGTGAAAGGCCTGCAAGGTAGCCTCCAGCGGCTTGGTCTCGGTATTGCGCATAACAAAGCCACGCAAGGACATGAACAACGAGGCGTGCACATTTTGCTGCCAGGGAATGAACCAATCGGTCGAAAATGGCAGCATGCCCTTGGGCGGCGATTCACCACGGATTTCTTTGTACAGTTTGAGCAGGCGCTCCCGCGACAAGCCTGTTTCCGATTCCAGCATCTGCATGCGCGCACCGAGTTCGATCATCTCGATCGCCAAGCGGGTTTCCTGCGCATCCTGAACGAGACTTTTCATTCGCATGATCTTGCCTCCTCAGGACAGATGTTCAACAGGCTTGCTTGCAGCCAGGATAGTCGCGTGAATCCGCGAAACCACGCCTTCGCTGCCATGATTGCCCAACAGATTGAGCAGCAAGGTGTCATCAAAGCGAAAACGGCACAGCAACATGTCACTGGAGGCCATGCGCAGAATCTGCGCAGGGGAAAGATTTTCGATGACTTCGGCCACATCCTCGCCGACCCCGAGCTTGAACATCGCGCCGGCCTTGTCGGCCATGATCATCTGCTGCGCCAGCATCAGGTACGACAAATTGAGTTCCCGAATTTCGTTACCGATATCCATTTTCATGATCAACCTCCTCTACGCCGTGGAGAAGCCCTTGTTAACCGGGCTCTATGGGATTGGATTCTCCACGACAAGGGGGCGACAACCAATCAGGCATGGTCGGAAAATGATGTAACAGTCGACGACGGGCGGCACGTAAGAACGTCTCTTACATGCATGCCATGAAGACTGGATAGAAGGGCAACAGGAGATGGATTACGGCGTTATCACTCGTACTAACGGACAGGATTTCGGAAACTTTACGGTTTTCAACAATATTTTTTCGCTGCCCGAAAACCAGACGACACCAGCTTGTTCCTGTTCCAGATAGAGACGAGACGCGAAGACGAGCCACAGACAGAGCTAGAGCACGGCAAGGCGACGTCAACAAAATATCGTTTCTATCTGGAACTGGAATTACGCGGCGCCCGCTGCACGTGGCTTGAGTTGCGCCGCCTCCACTCGGTTGCGTCCCGCCTGCTTGGCCATGTACAAACCCTGATCAGCGCGCTTGAGCAAACTCTCGGCATCCACAACATTCTGATCGCGGGAAGCGACACCGACACTGATCGTCACGCGCAGATGCACCAACCCGGAAGCGACCAAGGCTTCTTCAACACCATGCCGCACCCGCTCGGCACAAGCCATCGCAGCCTCGATCGCCGTATCCGGGCACAACACGATGAATTCATCCCCCCCCGTACGCGCGATCAGATCATGCCCGCGCAGCGCACTGCGAATGGCGGCCGCCACCTGGCGCAAGACGGAGTCACCCACATCATGTCCATAGGTGTCATTGATCGCCTTGAAATTATCGACATCCACCATCAGGCAAGACAAAGGACGCGCACTGCGCGCAGCGGCAGCCCATTCCTGGGTAAGGCGATCCGTAAAGAAACGCCGATTGGGACAGCCCGTCAGCGGATCCATCAAGGCTACTTCCTGCAGGCGCCGGTTGCTCACTGCAAGTTCCGCGGCGAAGTGACGAATCTCCTCGCGGTCGCGTTCAATTTCATAATGCAAGGCCGTCAGACGACGCCCCGCCCGGATCTTGGCCAGCAAGACACGCGGATTGACCGGCTTGGGCAGCAAATCGTCCGCACCCGCGTCAAAAGCGGCAATCACGGTCTCTTCAGAGGCATCGTCGCCCATCACGACAGCGTAGATAGAGCGGCCAATACGCGTCTGACGCAAGGTTCGCAAAAGTTCGGCGCCCGGGATATCCACCAACTGCCAGCCCAGCAACAACATGTCAGGCCGGAAATCCAGCGCCATCTCAGTCGCGGTGTAGCCATCACCCGCCTCGGCCACGTCGTAGCCGCTCTCCATCAGCGCCTGCTTGAGGCTGCTACGCGCGAGCGCATCACTATCCACGATGAGCACCCGCAAGAGCCGCTCGTGCTGGACCTCTCCAGCCACATCCTCGGAAACGCCCGCCTGCTGGGCCTCTTCAGCAGGGGTTGGCAAAACTGGCTGGCTTTCTGCCTGTTTGACCAGATGCTCGAAGGGCGGCAATTTCTCGGCGTGCACATTGAGCAAAGCACCCCACTCCACCCACTCCGCCACCACGCCATCCGACAGAGTCGCCAGCGTTTCATCATCAAAAGACAGGCGCGAGCCGGCCAGCTTCACCCGGCGCAAGATATCCGGCCGTTCCGCTTCAGCCGCCAGACACAAATTCCCGAGCTGGCGTGCCAGCACCAGCGTCTGGGTCAAAGTTGAATCACGCGAGCCTTCCGCCTGCTGACATTCGATGCCCGCAGCTACGCAATAAGCGGCATCCGTAAATAAGCGCGGCAAACCCCAGTCGGCCAGCATTGCCGCGCCCAGCTCGGCATTGTTCATGGCAAAGGCCCGCGACTCCAGTTCTGCCAGGCGCTGCGGCTCATGCTGGCTATCGGCCAGAATTTTTGCATAATCGTGCGGATAAAGCGTTGCCAGCGCCAGTTCGCCGACACGCCCCAGCAAACCCAGACAATAGGTTTCATCGGGCGCAGCGATCCGGGTCCGCAGCGTGACCGCCTGTGTCGCCACTGCCGTAAGCATGGAAAATGACCAATACCGCGAGTAATCAAAGCCATCGCAAGCGCCACTGCGGTAATGCGTCAGGAGCGAAAAGCCCAGCGCCATGTTGCGCACAGCCGGCATGCCAAGGATGGTCAAAGCATCCTGCACCGACACAATCGGGCGCCGTCCGTAACCGATAACGCCATTAGCAGCCTTGATCAGACGGCCAACGAAGGCCGGATCGGAACGGATGACCTGCGCCAGTTCGGGCATGGACACATCATCTTGCTGCGTCATGCGCATGATGGCCAAGGCTACGCCCTTGGGCGAAGGCAGGTCGCCCGAGGCCTTGAGCTGCTCGAAACGGGAGACATCAATAGGAGGAGCCATATACCGCGTACCCGGAACGCCAGAAATATCTGAACGGCGCGCCTCCTGCCAAAGCAGAAAACACACTCTCTGAGGCCTATTTACGGCACACAAGGAACCTGACTTAACGGAAAAAACCCACCGTCTGGCAGGGAATCAGGGCTCTTTCACTACTCTGCCCTTTTGGCTTGGTCCTGAAAGCAGCGCTTCGCAACAAAGACGCCAGGTTTTTCAGTTCAGGACTTCGCAAGCTGCACGCAGTTGCGCCCGGCGCGCTTGGCGGCATACAGCGCGTTGTCGGCAGCCACCATCAGCTCCATCATGTTGCTGAAACTCGGGTAATGAGCCAGGCCGGCACTGAAGGTCACTGCAAAGATCCCCTCATCGTAAGCGTGATAAATCTTGGAAAAACCCTCGCGGATACTGTCCAGCCGCTCCAGTGCCTGCTCTTCCGACGCATCGAAGAACACCACTACAAACTCTTCGCCGCCATAACGTCCGACCACGTCGGCACGCCGCAAACGCTGTTTGAGGTAACGCGCCAAGGTCTTGAGAACAGCATCTCCCACCGTGTGGCCGTAGCTGTCGTTCACCCGCTTGAAATGGTCCAGATCTAGGATTGCGTAGCAGACCGGCAAACCCTGACGTTCACCCTGCAACAAAGCCTGCTGCAGCAAGGCCTTGGTCTTCACGTGATTGAACAGGCCGGTCAGACTGTCTTCCACCATCAATTTGCGCAAGCCGCGATAACGCTCAGCCTTGCTGATCACGGTATTCACCAGTTGCGCCTGGCTGATCGGCTTGGTCAGGAAATCATCGCCACCATGGCGCATCGCTTCCAGCTGTACGGCCTGGCTGGTCTCGCTGGTCAGGAAGATGATCGGAATCGACTCGAAAGCCTTGTTTTGACGGATTATTTTCGCCACTTCCAGGCCATTGCAGCCCTGCATGTGAAAATCCAGCAACAGCACGTCCGGCGAAAAGTCCAGCAAGGTCTCCAGCACCAGATCCGGCTGGCGAATCGCCCGCAAGCTCAGATTCGGCATTTGCTCCAGTGCTTTCTGAATTGAAGCCAGCACAGTGGCCGAATCATCCAGCGCCAACACCCGATAGGGATCTTCCTTGGCCGTGAACACCAATGGATCGACCGCATCCACCAAGGCATTGATCGACAAGGGTTCGAGAAAAAAACCCTGCGCGCCATGCCTGATCGCCTGCAAGCGCAAGCGAAAATCTCCCTTGCGCGACATCGCAAACCATTTCAATCCGCTGCGGCTGATCTGATCAGCCAACCCTGCCAGGCGGGCATCCAGCCCGTCGCCAACCTCCATCACCACGGCCACTGCGCGCTGCGCCAATGCAGTCTGCAGCCCCTGACGGTAATCAACGAACACTTTGAACGCGTAGCCGTAGTGTTCCATCTGCAAGAGCAGATCCTGCACAGAATCGGTGTCGGAGGTCAGCATTACGACCAGCGGCAAGCCTTCATCCTCGACCTGGCTGGCGACTGTCGATCGCTGCAGCGCCGGACTGCATACATCGCGCACGACAGCAAAAATATGCGGCAAGAGCAGATCGACCGCCGAAGTCTGTTTGGCGCCCGGCTCCTTCACATTGGCCAGCAGCACGCTGAGCGGACGCAAGGCGTCTTCCAGCTCGGTCAGGCCCTGCTCGCGCGCCAAAGCCAGCAGTCGGTCACAGTGCGGCATGAAGGCGGCCCAGCGCTCCAGCTCATGGCTGGCCTGCCAGACCATTTTCCAGGCCGGCACCAGTTCATTCCACGCGTTGTGAATCTCGATCCGGTTACTCATGACTCAAGCATACGATGGACACCGCTGATTTGCCACACGACGATTGCAAAACCATGTCGTAAAAACCACAATGAGGGTCATCATATTCCAGATTCCAGTCGGCCAAACAGCCGAACTGGAACACAAACACCCCTCTTGGCCGGAAAACATCTGCAATGAAATACTGCTCTGCCTGTGGTGCTGAAGTCGGTTTACGCGTTCCCGCGGGCGATCAACGTCCCCGCCACGTCTGCACCGCCTGTGGCAGCATCCACTACCTGAATCCAAAGCTGGTCGCCGGCGCCTTGCCAATCTGGGAGGACAAGGTCTTGCTGTGCCGCCGCGCCATCGAACCTCGCTCAGGCTTCTGGACCTTGCCGGCGGGCTTCATGGAAATCGGCGAATCAACCGGTGAGGCCGCCATCCGCGAAACTCTGGAAGAGGCCTGCGCCCGTATTGAACTGGGCGAAATGTACACACTGGTCAATCTCCCGCAAATCAGTCAAGTGCACATCATTTATCGCGCCCGCCTGCTCGATCTGGATTTCGCGCCGGGCGAAGAGTCGCTGGAAACCCGTTTGTTTGCCGAGCACGAAATCCCGTGGGAGAAAATCGCTTTCCGCTCCATCTACCTGTCACTACGCCATTATTTCAAGGATCGCGCAAACGGCCACTTCCTGTTTCGCGAAGAAACCCTGGGCGCCCTGAGTTAAGGCCAGAACTCCAGATCCAGCACAAAAGCCTGTCCAGCCAGCACCTCTGGTACCTCTGCACGCAGCACAGCGCCGCGAACGGCCTCCAGCCAGACCTGATCCTGCACCGCATCGCCTGACGAGATCCGGATCTCTACCTGAGCACCGCCCGGCGAAGCACTCAGACTCAGCTGCACAGGAGAAATCAGTCTGGCAGACGGCGCACCCAGAACCGCCAGCAAAGCCAGCCGATAAGCCACCAGACCCTCGGCCCGCGACAGCGGCCGCAGCCCGGACTCAACCGATGACGCCACGACAACGGCAGACGACGCATCCGCGACACTCACCGCTGAGCGCGGTACCGACCGCTGCGCGACTCTTGCCGGCAGAGCCGGACGAGCGCTTGGTTTCTCGCCTACGGCCTCGCCAAGGCGCACCGATGAAGGCTCTTCAGACAGCCTGTCGGCAGACGCAGGCTGCAGGCGGGCCTGCAAGGCCACCTGTCTGAAACCCATATCCGGAGCGCCTTCCAGGCCTGCCATGCCGCGCCAAAAATCCAGTGCAGCGCCATGCAGTACAACTGACACCACCAAACCGATCAGCAACAAACGCCCCCAGGCCGGCAGCGGGCGTGTCATCAGGCGCACGGGAAGATTGATTATTCGATTCAAGGCGATTAGCTTGTGGCCTGAAACAGGTAATAACGGTACAGTAAAAACGTGGTCAAACGAGGTTCACTCCCGGCGACACACTCATGCGTACTCCCGAATACCGCCCAGAAATCCGCCCGATCCACCGTGAGCAGCGCCCGCTGATCCTCACCTTGGATGCGCAAGGTCAGCCACATCGCTGGGTGACTTGGCAACATGCGCTTTTTTATTACTCGCGCAACATGGTGGCCTGGGATGCCGGTGACGCGTGCTTCACTTTCTTCGGAGGCGTCTCGCGCAAAACCGGCCATCGCTCCCTCATCACCGCCAACAGCATCATCGCCATCAAGGGAAAATCCCTGTCCACGCGCAGTCTGCGTCAGGTGCCGCCACTGACCAATCGCGAGCTCTTTCACCGCGACCGTCACATCTGCGCCTACTGCGGCGCCGAACTGAATACCGCACGCCTGACCCGCGACCACATCAAACCCGTTTCGCAAAACGGTGCCGACACCTGGATGAACGTCGTCGCAGCCTGTCGCAGCTGCAATCAGCGCAAGGGCGGACGCACGCCGGAGCAAGCCCGCATGATGCTGCTCTACGCACCTTATGTGCCGAACAAAGCCGAATACCTGATCCTGTCCAACCGCCTCATCCTCGCCGACCAGATGGATTTTCTTGCCCATCATTTGCCGGCACAAAGCCGCTGGCGTCGCGCCTGATAGAATCTGCACCCACTTCAGCCGCACTCCGTACTCCGCACAATGAATGATCTGATCGGCTACACCGCGGCGTTCTGCACCACCGTCGCCTTCATCCCGCAAGCCTGGCTCACCTGGAAAACCCGTTCCGCCCGCGGCGTCTCGCTGGGCATGTATGGCATTTTCACGCTCGGCGTTGCCCTCTGGCTGATTTACGGCCTGCTGCTCGGTTCCTGGCCAATCATCGTCGCCAACATCATCACCTTGGCACTGGCCATTTTCATTCTGGGCATGAAGATCCGCTTCGGCTGAGCGGCCGATTCCGGCCATCCATCCTGCCGGCCTCGCCAAACATCCCGCACTTACATATCCTGACGCGTCAAGCGCGAGCTCCGGTACAAAACTCTCCGATAGAGACTGCCCTTCTGGACAGCCGACGCTTTGCGTGCCTTGCCCGTACTGCCCGGTATGATCCGCGCTGCGTGTCAGGCACGCCTTGATACCCGCCCGCCAACCTTCCCGCAAAGTGGTGTATGAGAAAGCTTCTATCTGTTGTCATGGCGTTGATTTGCGCCACCTCTGTGTTGATTACCCCAAACGCTCGCGCCGCCGAAGCCACCCTCGCCGGGTTCGCCTTTGCCGGTGATTACAAAACGGCTCAGAGCCGCTTCCCCTACAGCTTCAAGACTTTCGAGAAGCTCAAAGCCGCCGGCGTCGGCCAGAGTCTTTCCGCGCAGGTGTTCAGTCGCACCCAAGGCATCAGTAATCCGGCCATCGAATTGCGTCCGGCCGGCAGCCTGGTCAATCTGAAAGCCAGCGATCAAGCCCTGATGATCGTGCTGGTACTGACCGACGAGGTCGTCTCTACGGAAAATTACGGGGCCTATTACAAGACCTTCGTCAATCTGCGAGGCAACTTGCTGATCTTTGATTACAAAGCGCAAACCGTTGTCCGCACTTACCCGCTGAGCACCGTGATTTTCGACGCCACTCCGAATGCACCTTCGGAAGCGCGCCTGCAGGCGCTGGTCGAAAACCAGCTCACGAGTCAGGATGGCCAGGGACTGATCAGCCTGTTTGCCAAGCGTCTGGCAACAGGCGAACTGCCCAAGGAAGGCACAAAGACCCTGCAGGTAAAAAAGGTGGAAGTTTCTTCTGAGGCGCTCGCCGAGTTTCCCGAACCGCTACGCAGAAATCCCAAAGCGGCCGCGACCATGGTCGCTGATGCCTTCGCCTCGCTGCTGTCTTCCCGCGTTGGCGTTCCCCTCCTGCCCAGCAGCATCGGCGCAGTCGGCGGCGTGATGATGATGCGTCTGGAAAACGGTGACGACTTCAAGCTCAAGGTGGCAGAAGGTGACTACCTTTTCGACATCAAGATCAACGAATTTGTGAAGAAGAAAACCGACGAAACCAGTGTCGGCATTGCCTACGTCTATGGGGTGAAGTCCAGCCTCAAATTCTATGAGCCAACATTGGGTACGGACTTCATCAACACGGACCTGAAAAACGGCGAGTCCAGCGTCGTCCCGGCTACTCAAATCAGTAGTGACAATTTCCCTGCTTACGCCGAAGTCATTAACAGCATGTACAAGAAATTCGCCAATTTCCTTGTCGAAGGAGGCCAGGCCGACCAGAAGTGGCTAGCCGCAGCCGCTTCGGCCAAAGACATCAAATCGCAAGTTGAAACCGCCCGTGACATTCTGAGGAAGAGTAAATGAACAAACTGCTATTGGCCCTTGCCGGCCTGATCCTGTCCACCCAATGCATGGCCCAGGTCGTCACCGCCAAAGGCGTAGGCACTGCGCCCTACGGCTGGAGCCTGTCGGCCGGCGACAAGGACAAGGCCTATAAAGCCGCCCAGGTCTCCGCCGTCGAGCGTTACTTCGCCGAAGCAGGTGAAGCCGAATCCGAGAATTTCGAGGCGATCCAGCCGAAGATCGAAGCCAATCTCGAAAAGTTCATCCTCAGCACCACGATCATCAACGAGCAGAATCAGGAAAGCGCCAAGAAGTACTCGGTGTCCGTGCGCGTCGAGATCAATGTTGCAAAGCTGCGCAGCACCATCCGCGGCTCCAGCGCCACGGCAAAAACTGCACAGGGCGAACGCTCCCAGCTCGTCTATGTCTTCGTCGGCCGCGAAGTCTCCAGCGTGCGCTCCTTTGACGACCGCGTCGTCAAGCGCGCCGAAGTGGAACGCGAAGCCTCGGTGGATCGTTCGCGCTCGAGCAAGGGTGCCGAAGGCGAAGTGGTGCGCGGCAATGCCGTGGCCACGGCCGCAAAAAGGGACTCCAGCGAAAGTGTGACGGCCAAGGCATCGATCAAGGTCGAAACCGGCGGCAGCACGACGCGCAAAGCTGATGACACGAGCTATCGTCTGCTCGCCATGAACAACACCAAGACCTCGATCACCAGTGTGTTCTCGCAAGGTGGCTTCCAGGTGGCAGAACCCGAGTTCGTGCTTGAAGACAAGGACATCAAAGCCGTGAATCAGGATTTCTCGACCGGTAACGATCTCGCCCCGGCCACGCTGCGGGGTGTCGTCGCCGCCCTGCGCAATAGCCAGGTCCCGTATCTGGTGCTGGCAACGCTGGACGTCGGCGCACCGATGCAGGACGACGCTACCGGGATGCAGCGCGTGGCGGTCACCGTCACTGGCCGCGTGCTGGACGTATCAGCCAAATTGCCGCGTGAAGTCGCTTCCGTGCCAGCCGTGCAGTATTTCGGTGTCGGCCCGGACAATGCCAGCGCATCCGGCAAGGCTCTCAAGGACGCCTCAATGGCAGCAGCTCGCGAAGTAGTCAGCCGTTTGAACGCCGCCGGCATTCGCTAAACGAACATTTCCTGATGGCGCGCGCACCGGCCGCCTCCATCAGATTTTCCGAGCCGGTGATTAAACACTCCAACAAGGAAGACCAAATGAAGACGAAATTTCTGGCAGTGGTGATGGGCGTGACCTTGACAGCAGCTTCAGGCATGGCTTGTGCGCAATTCGGTGGACTGGGAAAAATAGCCGGTATCGGCGGTGATGCAGCTGGCGCGAGCGTGAGCTCTGATCAGATCGTCAATAAATATGTGGGCGGCGCCAAGAACGTGAACAAGGCTGACGTGAAAATGCTGCGTGCTGTGGGTCTCAAGGATGAGGCCGACAAGGCTGAACTGGCAGGCAAGAACCTGACCGAAGGAGCCACCAAGGACTCGTTGGAAGAAGCCAGCAAGACACAGACCGAGAGCAGCAAGGCCCTCGAAGCCAAGATGAAGGACAAAAAAGTCGAGATGGATGCCAAGAGCAAGCAGCAGTTCAGTGATGGCATGGGCGATCTGGCTCGCGGCATCATCCAGTACGTCGGCATGGGCGGCGACGCCAAAAACTTCAAGCCGAGCCCGACCTCCATCGGCGGCTCGACCAATTCGGCCCTGTTTGTCGTCAAGAGCCTGCCTGACTCGATCAAGGCACTGGGTGGCACACTGAAGAGTTCCATTGATTTTGCCAAGACCAACAACATTCCCGTTCCCAAGGAAGCCAACGACGCTACCAGCATGATCTAAGTGCAGGCGTAGCCATTCCGGACGGGGCAGCGACTACATGTGTCGGGCCCCGTTTTTCATTCCCGACTCAGGAAATCCCGACATGAAAACCCTGCTTCTGTCCGCACTGCTGATCGCCGCGCTCAGCGCATGCAACAACAAACCCCCCGCTGATCCAGCGCCTGCGGTCCCCACCCCGGTTACAGCCCCTCAGCCCCCGGCAACCGGACAGAACACACCCGATGTCGGCAAGGTCGAACATGTTTCGGTTACGGCCAAAGGCATGGGTATGATGCCCGGAGCTGCCGTCAATGACGCGCTGAAAACAGCCGTCATGCAGGTCAATGGCGTCAACGTTGATGCCAGCAGCGCCAACCTCAACGTGATTGCCAAGGCCACGGCCCAGATCGATGTTTACTCCGATCAGGGGCACGACAGCGCCAAAGCTACGGCCCAGCTGCAAGGTCAGGCTTTCGCCGAACAGATCATTACTCAATCCAGCGGACTGGTCTCGTCTTTCAAAGTCTTGAACGTCGTGCCGCCCGCAAAGGATGGCGGCACTTACGTGGTCGACATCGAAGCGAAAATCGCCAAGTTCAAGGCCCCGGCGGATGCCGGCAAGATCAAGATCGTGATCGCCCCGCTGCGCAGCAAGCAGGCCAGCTTCAATATCGGCGGCCGTAACGTGCCTGCCAGCGAAGTACTTGAGCCCCTACACCGCCAAATCGTCGACGCACTTGCACAAACCGGCCGCTTCACCGTGCTGGATCGTCAATTCGAAGGTGAGATTCAGGACGAGCTGGCAATGATCGGTTCGGGCCAAACAGTGAATACCGACATCGCCAAGCTCGGCCAAGCGCTCAGTGCCGATCTGATCTGGATCGGCGAGATCAACACCCTGGCCTACAACAAGCACGTGCGCCAACTACAAACCTCGGATCGCGATCTGGTCAGCTACTCCGGCGGCTGGTCTGTCTCGCAACGCATGATCAATGTCGCAACCCGCCAGATCCAGCAATCGAGCAGCCTGCAAGGTAGTGCCCCGTCAATCGGCCCCAGCACCATGGGCGCCGGCATTGATGGCAACAAGACCCTGGCGAACATGCAGGCCGACATCGTCAAGAAGGCCACCGAAGCGATCCTGCTGCGCAGCTTCCCGATCTCGATCATCGAACGCACCGGCAATCAGGTCGTCCTCAGTCAGGGCGGCGCCGCAATGGCGCCGAACAGCCGCTACCGCGTGTATCTGCTTGGCAAGGCGCTGAAAGATCCGCAAACCGGCCAGTCGCTGGGCAACATGGAATACGCCTGCTGCGAACTGGTGATCAACCGGGTCACGCCTACCGTTTCCTACGCCACCCTGGAAAACGTGCAGATCAAGCTCGACGACATCCAGGCCGGTGCGCTGCAAATTCGCGAATCGATGCTCGCCAGCGCCAGCAAGGCCGCCGACGACGCGGCAGCAACGATCGCCCCGGCCAGCCCGAAAGCTGCTCCGACCCGCTCAAGCAAGGCGGCTGCGGTGACCGAAGCGCCTGTCGCCAAGAGCAAGGCGAAAGACGACTGGTAACACCTGCCTCTCAAGAAACATAAACGCAAGTTACTGTTTTTATTAAGAACACCTATTCCACGACTTTGGTGGGATTGGGATGCTGAAGAGCCGCACCGCGCCTGCCTCTACAAGCAGGCATGCTGCACAGGAGAGCTGAATGCGGCTCTCCAGAGAGGTCAATAAAATAGAAAGGCCGCTGTTGAAGCGGCCTTTTCTCATGGCAGGGATCAGCCCATGCCGAAATGCCCACTCAATCCTTGACCTCAAACTCAGCCTCCATCAAACGGCCAACGCCAAACTGGAAACTATCTACGTGCGTCTCGTCCAGATACTCCTGTCGTTCAATCTCCGCATCGGCGCTGTAGCCATGATCGGAACTGATATCGAATGAGATGCTCTTGCTCATGATTTTCCCCTCTGCTCAACACGGATTGACCATCTGGACGCTGCACGGGCCGGGCGAACGGCTTGGTGCACAGCATGCAAGTTCTGCTCCAGGAATGCTGCACCGCAAAGAAGGAATTTTCCGAACCTTCCGGAAGCCAAGCGGGTCGTGGCTTTACGAAAAAATTTAAATAGCTCAGAGGCATTTCCGGAATGCGTTCGGGCGCAAACAAGAGGCGCGCACTGCATTGCAATGGGGCGCAAATGATCGCTGGCCGTGCATACGGCACACCGAGTACGGATTCTGAAAAGCCAAAGGCCGCTTACCGGCCTTTGGCTTTTGCAACAGACCTCTTTACTTCACGCTCATCGCGCCATATCCAGCATCAGCTGGTTCATGCGCTTGATGAAGGTTGATGGATCATCCAGAGTTCCGCCTTCAGCCAGCAAGGCCTGATCGAAGAGCACCGCAGCCCAATCGTCAAACTTCGTGTCCTCGGTCTTCAAACGCGTCAGCATCGGGTGGCCAGGATTGATTTCGAGGATTGGCGCTGCCGTCGGCATGTTCTGCCCAGCAGCCTTGAGCAAACGGGCCAGATTGGCGCCCATTTCGTGCTCATCGACCACCAGACACGCCGGGCTGTCGGTCAGGCGATGCGTCACGCGCACATCCTTGACGCGCTCACCCAGCGACGTCTTCAGCTTCTCCAGCAGCGGTTTGAACTCTTCAGCCTGTTCCTCAACCTTCTTCTTCTCTTCCTCATTTTCCAGCGCGCCCAGATCCAGACCGCCCTTGGCCACCGACACGACCTGCTTGCCGTCGAACTCGGTCAGCTGGCTGATTGCCCATTCATCCACGCGATCAGACAGCAGCAGTACTTCGATGCCCTTCTTGCGGAAAACTTCCAGATGCGGGCTGTTCTTGGCGGCGTTGAAGCTCTCGGCCGTCACGTAGTAAACCTTCTCCTGACCTTCCTTCATGCGGCTGATATAGTCCTTGAAGGAAGTGCTTTCTTCTGCCGAATCAAGGTGTGTCGAGGCAAAGCGCATCAGGCCGGCGAGCTTATCCTTATTCGCCATGTCTTCGCCCAGGCCTTCCTTGAGCACCCGACCGAACTCGCTCCAGAACGCCGCGTAGTCTTCCTTGCGGTTCTCGGCCAGATCTTCCAGCAGGCTCAGAATGCGCTTGGCACAGCCACCGCGAATGGTGTCGACGTCCTTGCTCTCCTGCAGGATTTCACGCGAGATATTCAGCGGCAGATCGGCCGAATCGACCACCCCGCGCACGAAGCGCAGGTAATGTGGCAGCAACTTCTCAGCGTCGTCCATGATGAAGACGCGACGCACGTAGAGCTTCAAGCCGTGATGCGGATTGCGATCCCACAGGTCAAACGGCGCGCGCTTCGGGATGTAAAGCAGCTGCGTATATTCCTGACGGCCTTCGACGCGGGCATGCGTCCACGCCATCGGATCTTCGAAGTCGTGCGAGACGTGCTTGTAGAACGCCTTGTACTCGTCGTCCGTAATGTCGTTCTTGCTGCGCGCCCACAGTGCATTGGCCTGATTGATGGTCTCGTCTTCGTCCTTGAAAACGTTCTCGGCCTTTTCCGCATCCCATTCTTCCTTCTGCATCAGGATGGGCTGGACGATATGGTCCGAATACTTGCGCAGGATCGAGCGCAGCTTGTAACCAGAGAGCAGGTCGTCTTCACCTTCGCGCAGATGCAGGATGATGTCCGTGCCGCGCAACGCCTTGGCGTAAGGCTCCACGCTGTATTCACCGGCTTCGTCACCGGCCATCGAGCATTCCCATTTCACGCCGGCTTCAGCAGCATCACCGGCACGACGCGTCAGCACAGTCACCTTGTCGGCAACGATGAATGCGGAATAGAAACCCACGCCGAACTGGCCAATCAGGCTCGCATCCTTCTGCTGATCGCCCGACAGGCGCGAGAAAAATTCCTTGGTACCCGACTTGGCGATGGTGCCAAGGTGGTTGATCGCCTCTTCACGGCTCATGCCGATGCCGTTGTCCGAAATCGTCAGCGTACGCGAGGCCTTATCGAAAGCCACGCGAATCTTCAGATCGGAATCGGTCTCGAACAAAGCGGCGTTATCCAGCGCTTCGAAACGCAGCTTGTCGCAAGCGTCTGATGCGTTTGAAACCAGCTCACGCAAGAAAATCTCGCGATTTGAATACAGCGAGTGAATCATCAGGTGAAGCAGTTGCTTCACTTCTGCCTGGAAGCCGCGTTTTTCCGCGGCGAATGCTGCCCGTTCAGTCATGCTTGGTATCCTCCGGTAAGGCTTTTGTTAACATTCCTCGATATTGAGGCGCTTGACGCAATTTCAAGCCCGCCCTCACACTGGATTGCCACACCCAATCACGCCAATACAGGTCCCGCTTTTGCACACCATCCAGTCCGATCCGGATCCACAGCGCGCAGCAGAGCCCCACCCGGCCCCCAGCGCGGCGATCAGCCGCTCGGGCCTGACCGTGATTGGCGTCTATCTGCTGATCATGGCACTCATCATCATCAGTGCCTGGACGCTAATCACACAGGACTGGGTGCGCCAGCAACGCATTCAGGAAATCGAGCTCACCAGCCTCGCCCGCGCCCAGAACGAACACGTCTCGCATACCTTCAACCAAGCCAACAGCGCCCTGAACGAGATGGCCGCCCTGCTTGCCTTCAGCACGGCCGACGCCCGCCAGCAAGTCAGGCGTCTGCACGAGCAAGCCACCGAACACATGCTGCGCACCCCGCAACTGCGCTTGTTCGCTGCCTACAATGCCGCAGGCGTGGAGCTGATCAGCGTGCGACAACGCGGCAGCGCCCGCAAGCTCAACTTGCCGCCGCCCTCTCTTGCCTACTGGCGCCAGAACTCGGATTCACGGACCTTCATTCATCCTCCCAGCGTTGACACCAGCGGCCACTGGTTCATTCCGATCGAACAAGGTGCACGCGATGCGCAAGGTCAAGTCCTCGGCAGCGTATTCACGCTCTTGGCGACTGAAGATTTCAGCGATTTTTTCCGTGAAACCCAACTCACGCCACAAGACCGCTTCAGCCTGCTCAGCCTCAACGGCCAGCTTCTGCTGCATTTTCCTGCTGAAGCCAACGATGCCCCGCCCGACTTTGCCAGTCTGCTCATCCAGGCGTCCCGTGATCGCAATGCAGTCAGCTTCGAAACGACTTACCAGTTTGGCGACAGCCGTCACATCGGCGTATTTCGCCTGCTCCGTGACCTGCCCCTGATCGCCGTCGTCTCGCGTCCCACCGATGTAGCCCGCGCCGGATTTCTCGCCATGAAGCAGCGCTTGGTATGGGGCGTCACCGCCCTGAGTATCCTGCTTGCCCTGCTCGCCTGGCGTATTCATGCTGACGCCCGACGACATGAACAAGCGCGTACCGTCCTCGGTCGACTCAATGCCAATCTGGAAGCCCGCGTCGGACGCCGCACAGCCGAACTGGAACAATCCAACCGCGAGCTGATCGCTTTCAGCTACTCCATCTCGCACGATCTGCGCGCCCCGCTGCGTGCCATCAACGGCTTCGCCCACGCATTAAAGGAAGACTACGGTGACAAATTCGACGCTCAGGGCCGCGACTATCTGGATCGCATTTACCGCGCCAGCGTGCGCATGGGCGAGTTGATCGACGAACTGCTGAGTCTGGCCAATGTCTCAAGAGCACCGCTGACCATCCGCAAGGTGGATCTATCCACCATGGCACAGGAAATCATCGACGACCTGCGCATCAGCAGCCCCGGGCGCGAAGTAATCTTTGATGCCCAGCCGGAGATGCATGCAGAAGGCGACGAAGCCCTGCTGCGCAATGCGCTCTCCAACCTGCTGCACAACGCCTGGAAATTCACCCGAGCCAAACGACCCGCCACGATCAGCCTCACTGCGCAGGAAGAAGGTGAGTTTCTGCGTTTCACCCTCTCCGACAACGGCATCGGCTTTGACATGGCCCACGCCAAACGCCTGTTCCAGCCCTTCCAGCAGCTACACGTCAATCAAGGGTTTGGCGGCACGGGCATCGGTCTCGCCTCCGTACGCCGCATTATAGAGCGCCACGGCGGCAGCATCTGGGCCGAAGCCAACACTGACGAAGGCGCGCGCTTCATCTTCCTGCTGCCGCTACGCGCCAAAGTAATCCGGCGCAGAAAGAAGTAATGCGCCTGCGCCTGCGGCGCAGTGCTGAGTGCTGAGTGCTGAGTGCTGAGTGCTGAGTGCTGAGTGCTGAGTGCTGAGTGCTGAGTGCGTAGGCAGGGTGTCCTGAGAGCCGCGCCGGTCAAGCCTCTTCAACACATATATCCGAAGATCCTCACCCGCATTACCTCTGCAACACACCAGCCAGAAGAAGCTTGCTGGATGAGGCTCTTCAAGCATGCCCACTCAGTCCTCAGCACTCATTGCTCAGCACTCATTGCTCAGCACTCTGCCGCAGGCAGCAAGCTCAGCACTCCGCCGCTAGCAGTCAGACATATCTGATCTCAAGAATATCCAGCTCGCGCATGCCGCCGGGACTGGCAAAGCGGATCGTATCGCCCTCACGCGCCTTGAGCAGCGCCTTGGCCAGCGGTGAAATCCAGCTGATCAAACCGTGACTGGCGTCCACTTCATCCACACCGACGATCTGGTAACTGAACTCCGCCCCCTCCTGATCGCAAACCGTGACAGTCGCGCCGAAGAACACCTGTTCAAGGTTCTCCTGCGCTTCGGGGTCAACAACCGTCGCAGACTCCAGACGCTTGATCAAAAAGCGGATGCGCCGGTCAATCTCGCGCAGGCGCCGCTTGCCGTAGATGTAATCGCCATTCTCGGAGCGGTCGCCATTTGACGCAGCCCAGGACACAACAGACACCACTTCTGGGCGATCAACGCGCAGCAGATGGTCGAGTTCCTCCTTCATGCGCACAAAACCACGCCGCGTGATGTAGTACTTGCTGCCCGGTGGCAGCGAGGGCGCCGCAGCGACGTCGTCTTCATCCTCGTCGTCACTCTCTTTGGTGAAAGCTTTATTCATGTTCGCAAGGATGCCACAGGCGCCCGCCCCATGGACAGCAGCCCGGGGCAATCCGGGCGGTTCAGCTGCAGACTGGCGCCCACAGGTCGCTATACTCATAATTCCCTTACTTCAAACCCGGAGATCGCCACGATGAAACACCGCTTCTGGCCGCTTGCCGGACGCAAACACCGCCGCAAGCGCAGCGTGCGCCCACCGGCACGTCACGGCCAATTGCCGCGCATCCTCAAACGCATTGTCTTCGCCGCCCTGCTTCTGCTGCTGCTGACCTTCGTCGGCACACTTGGATTTCTGGCAATTGGCGGGGCACAGACAAACATCTCCGACGCGCTGTATATGACCCTGATCACCGTCACCACGGTGGGCTATGGTGAAGTCGTGCCGCTGCCCGGCATCGGATCGCGCCTGTTTGCCGGCCTGATCGCCTTTGCCGGTTTCGGCGCAGTGACCTTTCTGTTCACCAGCCTGACCGTGTTTTTCCTCGAAAGTGATTTTGACTTCAGCCTGCGGAGGCGCCGCATGAACAAGAAAATCGATCGTCTGGAACATCACTTCATCGTCTGCGGTTACGGTCGCGTGGGCCAGAACGTGGGAAGCGAACTCAGTGCAACGGGTCGCCCCTTCGTGGCCATCGAACCGAACCTGCAGATGCTGCTGGAACAGGCCGAACGCGATCAGAATCTGGTCTGGCAAGCGGGCGACGCCACCGACGATGAAGAACTGGTTTCCGCCGGTATCGAGCGCGCGCAAGGCGTGTTTGCCGTCTCCAACGACGACGCCAAGAACATGATGATTGCGCTCACCGCCAAGCAGCTCAATCCGAAAATACGCGTGGTGGCGCGCTGCCACGAATTACGCAACGTTGAAAAGCTCAAGAAAGCCGGTGCCGATCACGTGGTGCTGCCGGATTTCACCGGCGGCATGCGCATCGTGACGATGATGGTGCGCCCGCATGTGCAGAGTTTTCTGGAGGAAATGCTGCGCTCCGAGCACAAGATCCGCATGGAAGAAATCACCGTACCGGCGCATTTCACGCCACGCCCGCTGAGCGATCTGCAACTGCGCAGCCCAGACTACATTCTGGTAGCCGTACGCATCGGCAAGGAATGGCAATTCAATCCACAGGAAGATTACGAACTCCATCCCGGTCACGTACTGGTCGCCATGGCTACGCCTGCCGGGCGACGCGAGTTCGAACAAGCGGTGGGCTGATCGCAAGTCGCAAGTCGCAAGTCGCAAGTCGCAAGTCGCAAGTCGCAAGTCGCAAGTCGCAAGTCGCAAGTCGCGGCAGCGATTATCGTTTTTATTGAGCCTGCTCGCAGAACCGCGCGGGGATTGCCTGTGCAGCAAGGATGGCTGAAGAGCCAATCCCCGCGCGGCTCTTCAAGCACACCCACTCTGCACTCCACCGCAGGCGGCAGCTCAGTCCTCCGCCGCAGGCAGTTCCGCCGTCAGCAAGCCACTGACCTCTTCCAGCTGCACCTTCTCGATCTTCTCGAAGTGGCCGGAAATCTTGCGGCTGGAGATGTGCACGTCCTGAGCGTCCTCGTGCGCCTGACGGATGTGATCGGCCAGCTTCTTCATGCGCACGTCGAACAGGCCGAAGTCCTTGGAGAGTTTGCCCAGCGCGTCCTTGATGACGTGAATCTGCTTGCGCGTTTCGACATCCTTGAGCACCGCGCGCGCGGTGTTCAGCACCGCCATCAGGGTGGTCGGCGAGACGATCCACACGCGCTTGTTCTGCGCGTAGCTGACCAGATCCGGATGGTAGGCGTGAATCTCGGCAAACACGGCTTCGGCCGGCACGAACATCACTGCGCCATCGGCGGTTTCGCCAGGCACGATGTATTTATTGGCAATCGCATCGACGTGGCGCTTGATGTCCTGCTTGAACACCGTCGCAGCGGCCTTGCGTTCAAGCTCGCCGAGGCTGGCATCGAACATGCGATGGTAATTTTCCAGCGGGAACTTGGAATCCACCGCCACGCGCCCGGTCGGCTCGGGCAGCTTCAACACGCAGTCGGCGCGCACGCCTGACGAGAGCTGGCACTGGAATTCGTAGGCATCCGGCGCCAGCGCGTTCTGCACCAGGGCTTCGAGCTGAACTTCACCGAAAGCGCCGCGCGCCTTCTTGTCGCCCAGCAGCTCCTGCAGACTGACCACATTCACCGCCAGATCGCCGATCTTCTTCTGCGCCTCGTCAATGGTGGCCAGACGCGCCACGACGCTCACGAAGGTCTCGTTGGTCTTGGCGAAGCCTTCATCCAGACGCACATTGACCACGCCGGCAATCGCATCGAGGCGTTCATTCATGGTGCGCGTCAAGGTTTCGGTGGTTTCGGCCTGCTGCAAGAAGGCCTTGCGCAAGCCCTCCTGCAATAGCTCGCGATCCGCCCGCGCAGCCTCGGCAAGCTTTTCCAGCGTCTGCGAAAGCATCTCGGTCTTGAGCTGCTCCTGACGCTGCAAGAGCGTCGTCGCCAGTTCGGTCAGGCGTGTGGCGGTGGCCGTGCCCTGCTCCGTAATCAAGACCTGCATGGCCAGATGCAGCGCCTGCATGGCTTCGCGCGTGGCACGCAACTCGGTATCCACCAGCGCCCGCTGGCGCTCGGCGCTCTCAAGCTGCGCCGTGGTCATGCGATCACCCAGCCGATCCAGCCCGACGGCCAGATCGTTGAGCATGGCGCGGTGGCCGCCCGCTTGCGCAGCTTCCATGCGCTGCAGCAGCACATCGGCCTGCGCTTGCTGAGCGCTGGCCTGCTGGCTCAGACGCAAGCCGAGCCACAGCACGACAACAATCAACAAGGCCAGGGCGATGAGAACCGCAATATCCATCTCAGCGCTCCACGGTCAGGCGCTGCGGCTCGATCTGCAAGGTGTCGCTATCGGCGGCGACCATCACGTGGCCATCCTGAATCGTGCATTGCAATTTCATGCCGCGCTCGGCGAGCTTGGCCATGTCGGCGCACTCCTGCGGCGAGACACGCCAGACTTGCAGCTTGTCCTGCTTGCCCAGCGCTTTCGAATTCGTCAGCCACCATTGATCGACGCCACGCCCGAAGGCATACACGGTGACCTTGTCAGCCTTGCCGCAGGCGCGGCGGATCAGGCGTTCATCGGGCTGACCCACTTCGATCCAGTGCTGGACGGAGCCGGTGAGGTCGCGATCCCACAGCGCAGGTTCATCGTCGGTGGAAATACCGCGGCCGAATTCGAGGGATTCCGAAGCGTTGAGGACGAAAGCAAGCAGGCGCACCATCATGCGCTCGTCGTTTTCGGAGGGGTGGCGGGCCAGAATCAGGTTGTGGTCCTGGTAGTAATGGCGGTCGAGATCGGCAATGCCGATCTCCGCCTTGAAGACGGTTGCGCGAAGTGCCAATGGGGTCGCCTTATTTACGACGTAGCAGGAACACGAGATCCTCGCCTTCGCCGGTACTGGAGCTGATCATCTCATGACCGGTCTGACGCGCGAACGCATCGAAATCCTTCACCGCACTCGGGTCGGTGGCCAGCACCTTGAGCACCTGACCGGACGCCATCCCTGCCAGGGCCTTCTTGGTGCGCAGGATGGGCAGCGGGCACTTCAGGCCGCGCACATCGAGCTCCGTATCGGAATATTCCATTCTCATGTCTCCCATTTTTTTTACGCGCCTCAGCGCTCCCTTTCCTTGATTTCAGCCTTCAGATAGCTGCGCAGTTCGCGCAGGCGGGCGTCAATCGATGCCTGCTCGATGTAGTCACCGCCCCCGCTGCGCTGGGCAAGTTCCAATTGATCAATCGCAGCCCCCAGATCGCCCTGCAGCATGTAAGCCTCACCCAGCGCCCGATGCGCCAGCGTAGTGCGGCCCAGCGCCGTATTGGCCTTGGCCTGCAAAAGGTAAAGCCGGTAATCCTGCCGGTTATAGCGCGACGGTCCATCCACTGCCTTGAGCGCATTTTCTGCCTGCCCCGCCGCCAGCCAGAATTCAGCCTCGCAGTATACGAGGGATTGACGTGCCGGGTATCTGGCAATTGCCGCATGGCAGATCTGTGCGGCCTCAGCGGGCAGGCCCTCGGCGGCGGCCAGGTCGGCGGCCAGCATCGATGGCATCGACGAATCGAGCTTGAGCGCTTGCAGGGCCGCCAGCGCCTTGCGCGCCTCGACAAACTGGTGATCCGCCAGATAAGCCTGAGTCAGCCCATACCAGCGCGAGGCCTGCTCGGCCTGAGTCTTGCCCGGACGCGCCGTGAAGCGCGCAATCGCCGTCTGCGCCCCGAATTGCTGGGCTTCGATCTTGGCGCGCACCAGCACGTAATCCACTGAATTGGGCTGCGGCTTCGCGCCGATCTGACGCACACGGCCACTGATATCCGAGATCCGGTCCTGCGTCAGCGGGTGCGTGCGCAGATAGGCCGGCGCATTGTTTTCAACCACCCGCGTGTGCTGATACATGCGCTCGAAGAAATCCGGCATGCCCTGCGGATCAAGCCCGCTGCCACTGAGGATCTGCAGGCCGACGCGGTCCGCCTCGCGTTCGTAATCACGCGAATAATTGAGCTGATTCTGGATCGCCGCCGCTTGCCCACCGGCCAGCACGGCGCCTGCCACGTTCGGATTACTGCGCCCGGCCAGCACGGCGACAAGGATCGAGGCCAGCAGCAAGGCCGTCGTATTGCCCTGACGCGAAAGCATGCGCGCCATGTGGTGTTGCTCGACATGGCCGATTTCATGCGCCAGCACGCCGGCCAATTCCGACTCGCCCTGCGAGGTGACGATCAGCCCGGTATGCACGCCGATCACTCCGCCCGGCATGGCAAAGGCATTGATCGTCGGATCGCGCAACACAAAGAACTGATAATCCTGATTCTGTGGCACGCCACCGGCGACCAGTTTCTTGCCCAGCCAGGCGAGATACTCCTCCACCTCTGGATCATTCAGATAAGTTGGCTCGCGAAAGCGCACTTCCCGCATGATCTCCTCGGCAATCCGCCTCTCCTGCGCGGGCGTCAGCGACGCCTGAGCCGGATCCCCCAGATCGGGCAATGGCGTCGACGATGGCGCGGGTAATTGCGCCGCAACCGATTGAATCAGCAACACGGGAATCAGCGCCCGCACCAGCCAGCGCCGCCATTGGGCCCAGCACAGCACACCGGGATTCATGAAATGAATTTTCTGCATCGGGCTATGATACTGCCCGCAAGGAATCGTTCAAACGTGCCGCGCATGTACAGGCCGCAAAATCAGGTAAAGCCACCGCCATGAATTCCTCCCTCACCCATTTCGACGCTCAAGGCCAGGCCCATATGGTCGATGTCAGCGCCAAAGCCGAAACCACCCGCCGGGCTATTGCCTGCGGGCGCATCCGCATGCTGCCGGCCACCCTGGCCATGATCCAGGCCGGCAACGCCAAAAAAGGCGACGTGCTGGGCATCGCGCGCATCGCCGCGATTCAGGGGAGCAAGCGCGCGGCCGATCTGATCCCGCTGTGCCACCCGATTGCCCTGACCCGCGTGGCCGTCGAATTCACGATTGACGCAGCCGCCAGCAGCATCGACTGCAGCGTCACCGCCGAAACCGTCGGCCGCACCGGCGTCGAAATGGAAGCCCTGACCGCCGCCAGCGTGGCCCTGCTGACCATCTATGACATGGCCAAGGCGGTGGATCGCGGCATGGTGATCGAATCCATCCGCCTGCTGGAAAAAGAAGGCGGCAAGTCCGGGCATTGGGTGGCTGAGTAATGGCTAACGAAATCGAACTCAAGCTGGCCTTCCCGCCTGCGGCCCGCGCTGCAATCCTGCGCCATCCTCTGCTGGCCAACGCCAAGCGCATCGGGCGGGCGCAAACCCTGATCAACACCTATTTCGACACGCCGGAGATGGCGCTCTCCGCCAGGCGCGTGGCGCTACGCACACGCAAGGCCGGCAAGCTGTGGCTGCAGACGGTCAAGTGTGCGGCCGAGTCGCTGGGCGGCTTGTCCTCGCGTCCGGAATGGGAGCAGGCCTTCAACGGCAGCTTCGACTTCTCGGCCATCGATGCGCCTGCGCCGCGCCGTCTGCTGGAAAAACATGCGCACAGGATCGTGCCGTTATTTACCACCAACTTCCGCCGCGAAACCCTGCTGCTGACGCCGCGCGAGGGCGTGCGCATTCAGGTAATGATCGACAGCGGCGAGATCAGCGCAAATGGCCGCGTGGAGCCGATCAGCGAACTGGAACTGGAGCTGGAAACCGGCTGCGCCGACGACTTGCTGGCGATTGCGAGCGAATTGGCCACCAGCCTGCCGCTGCTGCCCTACGACCCAAGCAAGGCCGCGCGCGGTTATGCGCTGTTTCGCAACGAGTCCATCAAGCCTGCCCGCCCAGCCGCGCCCCGCCTTGATCTGCAGGCAGCCCCTCTGCAAGCCTTTGTGGGCGCGGCTTTTCAGACCATCACCGCATGGGCCGCCAATCAGCACGCGGCCATTGAATCCGATGATCCTGAATTTGTTCATCAGCTGCGTCTGTCCCTGCGTCGCCTGCGCAGCCTGATCCGGCTGTTCACGCCGGTATTGCCGGCCGATTTCGTCAGTCACTGGCAGGCCGCGCTGGCCGCTGAAGCCAACAGTTTCGCCGAAGCCCGCGAACTGAGCGTGCTCTGCACAGAGGTGCTCGACGCCGCCAGCGAGGGCGACAGCGATCAGCGCCTGCCCGCCTTGCGCTCACGTGCCCAGAGCGCAGCTGCGGCCGCCACCGCAGCCGTCAAAGCGCGACTCGGCGCGGCCGGTGCGGGCGTTGTGCTGCTGTCGCTGAGTCGCGCCCTGCACGCACTGCCCACCCAAACGACTCAACCGGCGCTTGCTGATCTGGCCACGCAGGCGCTGCATGCCCAGCACAAACATGCCTGCCGCTGCTTCGCCAAAGCCAAAGCGGAGCGCAGCGCCGAAAATCTCCACGCGCTGCGGATTGCCCTGAAACGCCTGCGCCACGCCGCCGAAACCTTCGCCCCGATTTTCCCCGCCAAGGCACATGAGCGCGCACTGGCCGAACTGGGTTGCCGGCTGTCAGAACTGGGCCGTTTGCACGATCTGGCCGAAGCCCTGCCACGCCTTGCCGACTGGGCCAGCGAAGACCCGACACTGCGCGAGGCCGTCGCCTTCGTCGCCGGCTGGCATGCTGCAACAAGTCTGAAACTTCGCCGACGTATCCTGCCGCGCTGCGCCGAACTGCTGAAACAGAAACACTGGCGCGCATGAGCGTGCGCGAGACACCCCGACCGACCGAGCATCAGGAGAAGCACTTGGATCTATTGTTGTGGCGACACGCCGATGCCGCCGAAGGCAGCCCGGACCACACGCGCACCCTCACCCCGCGCGGCCTGAAACAATCCCAACGCATGGCCAGCTGGCTGGATCAGCACGCACCAGCCGATCTGCGCATCCTCGTCAGCCCCGCCACACGCACGCGCCAAACTGCCGAAGCCTGGGGCCACAGCTATGAAATCTGTCCGGCCGTAGGCCTGGATGCCACCCCGCAAACCCTGCTGGATGCGGCCGGCTGGCCCGATGCCGGCGGCGCTGTGCTGGTGGTCGGCCACCAGCCGACGCTGGGCGAAGTCGCCTCGATCCTGCTGCGCGACGAAAGCGGTGGGCTCTCCTTCAAAAAGGGCTCGCTATGGTGGTTCCAGCTGCGCGAGCGTGAAGGCGAACTGCAGACCGTACTCAAGACCGTGATCAATGCGGATCTGATTTAGAAATAGTGCTGAGGACTGAGTGCTGAGTAACACCCTCCGCACAGCCTCGCCGGTCTTGACTCTCCAGCCGGCCTGCCGCAAGAGCCAAACTGAACGCGCCTCTTCAGACCCCATACCACAGTGCGGCATCCAGACTTACGAAACGCAATGAAGCCCGGAATTCCATATGGAATTCCGGGCTTCGCTTTATTCAATTTTCAATGTGGCTGCAGCAGAACGCCGTCGCAAGCGGCACCACTACAAACACCGCGAGCAGTGCTTAACGACGCGGCGCTTCGCCTCCTTTGTTTGAGGCAAGGAACTCGGCCTCGGACAATCGGCCGTCGCGATCCTTGTCGGCAGCCTTCAGCAGATCGGCAAATTGCTGCATGGCCTCGGCCTCCTTCACATCGATATAGCCATCGCGATTGACGTCCAGGGCTTTGAAGTCAGCCTCCTTCAAGGCAAGCAGACTGGCAGCCAGGGCAGGGCCGGTCAGCAGGCACAGCGCCGAGGTGATGAGGACGGCGCGCGTGTTTTTGCGAAATTCTTGATTGGACATGGTGTTCTCCTTGCGTTTATTGAGGGAGCCCCGCAGTGAGTCGCGAGGTGCAACACCTATCGCAAGGCATGTGCCATCCAAAAATATTTATAAAAATCAACAGCTTGAAAAATAAAACGCGCAAACCGCTGTCGCTGACGAACGACAGCCCAAGTGCAGCCACCAAGCTGTTTCTGCAAAATCAGACACTTAGCCTGTCGCTACCGCACAACAGTGTCACGACAAGCCTTTCACACCCCTGCCCGCAGAGCCTCACGCAGCGGGCCTGTACAGGCAACCAACCTGCCAAGGCAAGCACAGCGGCCATCTCCAGCCACCCTGCCCGCGCAGGCAGGCCAGATGCGGCTTTGCAGACCACCAAAGAATGGCACGCAAACCCCTTTGACGGCGCCTCCTCCATTCGTCGCCCTCGCACACAAATCCCCCACAGCCCCCTTTGCCAGCGGCGCGGTCGCCTTATACTTGCGGCTCAGAAAAAGCGTGTCAGGCGTCGGCCCTAGTGGCCGGGTTCATCCTGACGCGCACACCAATTCGCCGGGGAAAACACCATGGATCAGCCGCAATACTCATTGATTGAAACGCTCTCAGCCATCGAATGTGGCGACTTTCCCAGCAACGGAACGCTGATCGAGCAGATCCTCAGCCTGCTCAGTTCCAACATCATCTTCAGCGACATCATCATTCACCAGAACAGCCCGCTGATGCTGCGCCAGCCCAAGCGCCTGGTCGCCGTGTCGGACATCCCGGTCACCGGACAGGAGCTGGAAGAATTCTTCGAGGTCATCGAACCCAATTGGGAAGAGCGCATCATGGATCGCGCCTTCGACCGCGCCAAGGATCTGTACAGCGCACGCATCCGCGTCAATTGCTTCACCTTCCACGGGCGCAAGCGTCTGGGCTGCGTGATCCGCCGTTTCCCGACCGAACCGCTGGCGCTGAGCCAGCTCGGTCTGCGCCAGAGCGGGCAGGATTTTGCCAAGCTCTCCAGCGGCCTCGTGCTGATTGTCGGCGACACCTGCCAGGGCAAATCCACCACGATCGCCTCCCTGCTCGACCAGATCAACAAGACCCGCGCCGGCCACATCATCACGATTGAAGACCCGGTCGAAACCCTCATCCCGCAGCGCAAGAGCATCATCACCCAGCGTGAAGTCGGCACCGATGGCGATGTGCAGAGCTATTATCTCGGCGCGCTGGACGCCCTGCGCGAGCGCCCGGACGTGATCCTGATCGGCGAAATCCGCGACGCCCAGACCGCGCAGGAAGCGCTGGCCCTGTCCGAAGCCGGCCCGCTGGTCTTCGCCACCCTGCACGCGCGCTCTACCGAGCTTGGCCTGCAGAAGATGTTGCGCCTGCTCGGCAACACTGAAGCGCAAGCCCAGACCCTGTCCAACGCGCTGCGCGGCGTCATCTGTCAGGCCCTGCTGCCCTCGACGGCTGGGGATTCCTATCACCTCGCCACCGAATGCCTGACCATGACCCCCGAGGCGGCGCAACTCATCAACACGCATAATTACGCCGGCATCCGCACCCTGATCGATCAGGAAACCCAGGATCCGACGTCCGGCACGCACAGCATGAACGACGACCTGAAGAAGCTCATCCAGCGTCGTCAGGTCAGCGTGGACGACGCCCGCCGCGCCAGCACCGATCCGCTGAACTTCGCCGACGTCACCCGCAGTAAGTAAGCATCTCCGACACGTTCCCGCCTCCAGCGCGGGAACGCAGCGCTTATCGATTGACGGCCGGGTAGAGTTTTTGCAAGCGCGGCTTCGACCGCTAATGCCCACGCTCATTCGCGGCTGAAGCCGCTCCTACCACACCGCCTGCTTTGCGACTTGCGACTTGCGACTTGCGACTTGCGACTTGCGACTTGCGACTTGCGACTTGCGACTTGCGACTTGCGAC
>NZ_JBEWZI010000017.1:0-85157 GCF_040566545.1 Uliginosibacterium flavum | reverse complement strand
CCAGACTAAACTAAGGGGTTATTCTGGGCGCGGGAGATGCGCCGAATTATGCTGGTGGACTTGTGTTGAATGGGGTGCGGTTAAGGTAGTAGATAAGCTTGCCGAATATGGTGTTGGGTGGGTTATTGGCTTTGTGATTGGTATTTATATTTGCAAGAATTTCATTCTCACGTTTTGAGATATTTTCAAGTGCATTTCTGGATAGCTGGACGTTTGGATTATTCCATTGTCCAACCATTTCAGACAGAGCTGTTTTAAAATACGAACGAAGTTTGTTTAGGTCTTCAGAGGACAAATCATTACGAAGAGTTTTGTTGTAGTTCTCATCAATAACTCTCTGACTGAAATTGTGTTCAGAAGACAAAATGGGCTCCTTCAGGGTATTTAAAACGGGGGTGCCCCAATAGCCTTGCTGCGCTTGGCTCTACGAGCATATAGGCCGAAGAGGCCCGCTGGATGCGGGTCTTCAGGCAAGGGCTAACGTGAAGTGGACACCAAAATGTCCGTTTACTGGGATATTGGTCAAAACGACCATTCGGGTAATGTCTTGATGTTAAGGGCATTTCAATCTTGAATGAACGCCATGATGACCAATAAAACTTTTGCCGACAAGCCGGACGATGGGGCCGCCGCGTCGGCTGCGCCAAAACTGCTGGATCAGGTGCGCGATCGCCTGCGCCTGAAGCATTACAGCATCCGCACGGAGCAGGCGTACGTGGGCTGGATCAAACGTTACATCCTTTTCCATGACAAACGCCATCCGTCGGGCATGGGCAAGGCGGAGGTGGAGGCCTTTTTGACGGCGCTGGCGGTGGAGCGGAATGTGGCGGCGGCGACGCAGGCGCAGGCGTTGTCGGCGATCCTGTTTTTGTATCAGGAGGTGCTGGGGCAGGTGCTGCCCTGGCTGGATGAGGTGACGCGGGCGAAGAAGCCGGTGCGCCTGCCGACGGTGCTGACGGTGGCGGAGACGCAGGCTTTGGTGGCGGCGGTGGAAGACCCTGAGATGGCGCTGGTGATTCGTCTGCTGTATGGCACGGGCATGCGGGTGCTGGAGGGGATGCGGCTGCGGGTGAAGGATGTGGATTTTGCGCGACGCGAGATTCTGGTGCGCGAGGGCAAGGGGAACAAGGATCGGGTGACGATGCTGCCGGCGAGTCTGGTGGAGGCGCTGCGGGCGAAGGTGCGCTTGCGGCGCCATCAGCATGAGGCGGATGTGGCGCAGGGGCGGGGCTCGGTGTATCTGCCACATGCCTTGGCGGTGAAGTATCCGGCGGCGGACGCGTTTTTTGGCTGGCAGTACATTTTTGCGGCGCCGACGTTATCGACGGACCCGCGATCCGGGGTGGTGCGGCGCCATCATCTGGACGAGAAGCGGGTGCAGCGGGCGGTGAAGCAGGCGGCAGCGAAGGCGCGGCTGGTGAAGCTGGTGTCGCCGCATACGCTGCGCCATTCATTTGCGACGCATTTGCTGGAGGCGGGCAGCGATATCCGCACGGTGCAGGAGTTGCTGGGCCATAAGGATGTGAGCACGACGATGATCTATACGCATGTGCTGAACCGGGGCGGGCTGCGGGTGGTGTCGCCGCTGGACCGGATGTAGGGGGATAGGGTTGCGCTTGGGCGATGCCGTTCGCGTAAGTTGAGGAGATTTGTCCAATGCCGTCCCCGACTTGCATATTCGAGGACTGGCTGTGGCGAGAGCCCAGTGGTGTTCGCAAAGTCACTGGGTTCCCGTTCGGGCAAAGCCCGGCTTGTCCTGAGCTTGTCGAAGGGCGGGAACGACGGGAGTTAGAGACCAAACGCTTGTTGTAGATGCCCACTGCGCGCGGCTCTGCAGGCCGTGCGTAGAGGATTGCCTGCGCTGCGGCACGCTGTGGCACAGTGAAGCCCCATTCATCAACACCCGAGGCGACGCCGATGAAGTTGTTCGCTGCAAATACGCTTAGCCGCATGCCGCGCGGCATATGGGTGCTGGGCTGTGTGAGTCTGCTGATGGATGTGTCGTCCGAGATGATCCACAGCTTGCTGCCGCTGTTCATGGTGACGGTGCTGGGGGCCAGCGCGCTGTCGGTGGGCATCATCGAGGGGCTGGCGGAGTCGACGGCGCTGATCGTGAAGGTGTTCTCGGGCGTGCTCAGCGATTATCTGGGGAAACGCAAGCTGCTGGCCGTGTGCGGCTATGCGCTGGGGGCGCTGAGCAAGCCCTTGTTTGCGCTGGCGCCGGGCATCGGCTTGGTGGTGGGTGCGCGTTTGATCGACCGGGTGGGTAAGGGGATTCGCGGGGCGCCGCGTGATGCGCTGGTGGCGGATATTGCACCGCCGGACTTGCGCGGCGCGGCCTTCGGCTTGCGTCAGTCGCTGGATACGGTGGGGGCGTTTCTGGGGCCGCTGCTCGGCGTGGGACTGATGCTGGTGTGGGTGAATGATTTCCGGGCGATTTTCTGGGTGGCGGTGATCCCCGCTGCGCTGGCCGTGGCGCTGCTGTTTTTCGGGGTGCAGGAGCCGGTGCGGCCGCCGGGCGAGCCACGCGTGAATCCGATCCGCCGCGTGAATCTGCGCCGCCTGGGCGCGCCGTATTGGTGGGTGGTGGGCGTGGGGGCGATCTTCACGCTGGCGCGTTTTTCCGAGGCTTTTCTGGTGCTGCGCGCACAGCAGAGTGGGGTGCCGCTAGCGCTGGTGCCGTTGGTGATGGTGGCGATGAATGTTGTGTATGCGGGCAGTGCTTATCCCTTTGGCAAATTGTCGGATCGCATGGATCACGGGCGCCTGCTCTTGCTGGGTCTGATCGTGCTGATCGCGGCGGATCTGGTGCTGGCCTGGGGCACGCACTGGAGCACGCTGCTTGGCGGTGTCGCGCTGTGGGGGATTCATATGGGCATGACGCAGGGCCTGCTGGCAGCGATGGTGGCGGATGCGGCGCCGGCCGATCTGCGTGGCACGGCGTATGGGTTTTTCAATCTCTTGAGCGGTCTGGCGATGCTGCTGGCGAGCGTGCTGGCCGGGTGGCTATGGGATGGTTTCGGCGCGGCTTTCACCTTTTATGCGGGGGCCGGTTTTTGTGTGCTGGCGGGCTTTGTGCTGTTGGGCCAGCCTGCGGGTTCGGTGCGAGGAGATGCGCGATGAACATGACGAAGACTTTTTTTGCGATGACTGCGGGGTTGGTGACTGCCGTGGCGCTGTTTGCGTTCGGTGCCAGTTGGGCGGCGGATGCGCCTGCAGGCGAGACGCTGACGTTGAACGAGGCCAGCTTCCGCTGCATTCGCCAGATGATTCCGGTGCGGCATTTCTATGTGGACAATCTGCGCGGTGAGATTGCCGCGACGCTGGCCGCAGCGAATGCGCCGCAGGGTGCGGTGTATCCGGTCGGCTCGGTGATCCAGCTGGTGCCGACCGAGGCGATGGTCAAGCGCGAGCCGGGTTTCAGCCCGGTGACCGGGGATTGGGAATTCTTTGATCTGGATGTGAATGCGAGCGGCACAAAGATCCGCGCACGCGGCTTTGCGGATGTGAACAACCGCTTCGGCAAGAACTGCTTTGCCTGCCATGTGCCGGCGCGCGAGCCTTGGGATTTTGTGTGTGAGAGCGGCCACGGCTGCGAGTCGATTCCGATTGACCATCGCATGACGGGCGCCTTGCAACGATCCGATCCGCGCTGCGGTGCGGCCGAGCCGCAGGACGGTGACGCGATGGCGCTGTTCAAGCTGCGTGCGCTGGTGGTGACAGCGGTGGTGGTGGATTGGGTGAAGGGGCTGTTCTGAGACCATCTGCCTGCAGAGCCGCGCTGGGCGGACGTGTGCGGGCAGGGTTGCTGGAGAGGTCCGCCCAGCGCCGCTCTTCAGCCAGATGTTGTTGAGCCTTCCAGGTCTTCGTAAGCGCTTGCCGCAAAACGCGGCGTGCATAGGGCGAGGAAAATCAGATCGTCGCTGCCGGTGTTGCGGATGCGCTGGCGGCAGCCGGGTGGAATGATCACCACGTCGCCCGCCGCCACGCTTTGCGGCGCCAGTTCGCCGACCTCGACGCAGCCGCTGCCGCTCTGGATCACGTAGCGTTCGCTGATGGCGTGCAGCAGATGCCAGCGCGTCTGTCCGCCCGGCAATACGCGGGCGCGGGCAATCGACAGGGCCGGGTCGGCGGGCGAGTTCGAGAGTTCCAGAATGAAACAGCCCTCGGCGAACCAGTATTCATTCGCGGGCTGATGCGGAAGCAGGCTGGGTGTGATCATTGCGGGCGGCCGATGAGGGTAGAAGAGGGCGGCGTCATGAGCCGGTCTGGCGCAGCGGATTGCGCGCTTCCAGTTCGTTGATGTATAGCGCCATGCCCAGCGATTCGCGCTCCAGAAAGCGCTGCACCGCATCGCTGAAGCGTGCATCGGCCAGCCAGTGCAGCGAAGCGGTTTCGACAGGCTGCAGGCCGCGCGCGAGTTTGTGTTCGCCCTGCGCGCCGCCTTCAAAGCGCTGCAGGCCCTGGGCGATGGCGTATTCGATGGGGGCGTAATAGCAGGCTTCGAAATGCAGGCAGCTCACATCCTCCAGCGCGCCCCAGTAGCGCCCGTACAGCGCCGTGCTGTCGCGCAGCAGCAGGCTGGCAGCGATGTCGCGTTGGCCCTGGCTGGCGATCAGCAGCACGCAATGCTGCGGTAATTTGTCGCCCAGGCGTTCAAAGAAATCCAGATTCAGGTAGGGCGCGGAGCGGTGCAGGGCGTAGTTGCGCTCGTAACAGCGGGTGAAGAAGGACCAGTCGCGCAGGCTGATCTGGGCGCCCTCGATGACGCGCAGGCTGACGCCGGCCTCGGCCACGCGGCGGCGTTCCTGACGGATTTTCTTGCGCTTGTCGCGGCTCAGCGCGGCGAGGAAGTCTTCGAAGTCGCGATAGCCGGCGTTATGCCAGTGAAATTGCACCGCGCTGCGGCGCATGCAGCCCAGTTCCAGCGCCCAGCGCGTTTCGTCGGCGGCCGCGAAAAGCAGGTGCAGCGAGGACAGGCCGCTGTGGCGGGCCGCATCCAGCACGGCGGCCAGCAGGGCGCGGCGCAGCGCAGCCGTTGCGCCCAGTATGCGCTGGCCGGGTACGGGCGTGAAGGGAATCGCCGCCAGCCATTTCGGGTAATAGGCGAGCCCGTGTTGCGCGTAAGCCTCGGCCCAGGCCCAGTCGAAGACGTATTCGCCCATCGAATGTTGTTTCAGGTACAGCGGCATGGCGGCGAGCAGGCGGCCTTCGTCCCACAGCGCGGCATGGGCGCTTTGCCAGCCGGTGCCTGCGCCGATGCAGCCGGCCGTTTCCAGCGCATGCAGGTAGGCGTGACGCAGGAAGGGCTGGTCATCGGGCGCGAGGGCGTCCCAGGCTTGCGCGGGGATCTCGCTGATGCGGGCGTGGTGACGCAATTCCATGGAAGATTTCAGCCTGGCGGGGGATGGCTTCGATACTACCGTGCCGGCTTGCGTCAGGCGTCGTTCTTTGGAGGAGGCCTCGGTTTCAAGCACTGTCCGCAGAGCCGCACGGGGCGGACCTGTGCGGGCAGGGTAGCTGGAGAGGTCCGCTGCGTGCGGCTCTTCGGGCATGCTGTGTCGGGGTTCTTCGCCTGTCCCCATCGTGGTAACTGACGGCATTCGGCGGTGTGGTGGACGATTTACGGCAGATCGGTGCACGCCTGTGGCCAGCGACGGCAGGCTGGGGCCGCTCCGCCTGCTTTCATCACTACGGGCCTGCGCGCCTTGCGTGTCGGGGCCGTGGGGCTGCCCGGCGAATGAAACGGCGTTGGCCGGTTTGCCGCTCAGGCGCCGTTCATGCGCCTTTGTCGGCTTGTCGGACAAAAGTTTGTATCCGGCATTGGCCGTGCTTGGATACAGCAGAAATAGCCCGACATAGATGCGGGCTGCACTATTCAGGAAAGCCCGGCTGCGATGATGAACCGACCTTATCATGAGTGTTCCCCGCTGAAGCGCCTTGTGCGCCTGGGCGTGTGTCTGGCAATTGCCTGGAGTCTGTCGGGCTGCGCGGCGGTAGCCTTGAGCCTGGTCGGCGCCGGCGCCGGTGCGGGCATCAATCATCAGGTCAGCGGCGTGGCCTCGCGTACTTTCAGCGAGCCTTTGCCCAAGCTGAAGCGGGCCAGCCTGATGGCGGCCAAGCGCATGAGTTTTGTATTCGAGACTACGGATGCCATCGACAACGGCCAGCTCATGAAGGGCCGCGTGGCAGATATGAATATCGCGGTCGAGCTTGAAGTCCTGTCGAACAGCGTGACGCGGGTGAGTGTGAGTGCGCGCAAGAATCTGCTCTTCCTGGACGGCGCGACGGCGCAGGAGGTAGTGGCACAGATCGAAAAGGCACTGGTTGCCAACGAGTTGGCGGACGCGGCGGCAGATGCCGCAATGGCCGCATTGGCCGCCGCCGAGGCGGAAGAGTCGCGCTCCAAACCGGCCCGGCTGGTCATGGGGAATGAGCGGGCGAAGAGCAAGCCAAGGGCCAAGGGTTCCGGCTCAATCTGAGCGTTTGTACGCAGCACGAAAAAAGACGCCGAGGCGTCTTTTTGTATTTAGATCGTTCCCATGCTCCGCGTGGGAACGCTTTGGTTGGCGTTCTGCGCCATGGGTTCACCGCTCGCGGCACCCGCAAAACCGGGCGCAGGAGCGTCCTGGAAGACGTTCCCACGCAGAGCGTGGGAACGATCAATGCTCGTTGAGCCGCGCCCCGCTTGCCTCTCGCTGCACTATGCCTGCACAGGCAGGCTGAGAGCGGCTCTTCAGGCAGGTCTTACCAGGGCGTGGTTTTGTAGTCCTTGAGGAACTGCCCCCATACGTGCTCGCCGGTGTTGATGCCGTTGATGATCGGGTCGAGGATGCGCGCGGCGCCGTCGAGGATGTCCAGCGGCGGGTGGAAGCGGTGTTCGGCGGTTTTGCGCGCGGCAATTTCCAGCGGATCTTCGTCGGTGACCCAGCCGGTGTCGACGCTGTTCATGTGAATGCCATCGCCATGGTAATCAGCGGCGGCGGTGCGCGTCATCATGTTCAGCGAGGCCTTGGCCATGTTGGTGTGCGGGTGGCGCGTGGTCTTGAAGCTGCGGTAGAACTGGCCTTCCACCGCCGACACATTGACGATGTGCTTGTCGCGCCCCGGCGTGCGCAGCATCAGCGGCTTCAGCCGCGCATTGATCAGGAAGGGCGCGATGGCGTTCACCAGCTGCACTTCGAGCAGTTCGACCGAGGGCACCTCATCCATCTGCATACGCCAGGAATTACGCCCGCGCAGGTCGACTTGCTGCAGATCCTGATCCAGCGCGCCTTCCGGGAAGAGGTGGGTTTGCGCCAGCAATTCTTCGGGCAGCAGCGCGACCTGCGACAGTTCGGCGGCGTGGGTCAGGCCCGGCACCGGTTTGGGCTGCACTTGCGGCAAGGTGGCAGTGCTCGCATCCGGCAGGATGTTGGTGGCGCGCAGGCCTTCGTAGCGGCCCAGCAGCTTGCGTTGCGGCTCCGGCATGCTCAGCAGGTTGGCGGTCTCGCCTTCCATCATGTGGGCGTAGAACTCCGGCGGGCGGCGCACGGTCTGGCAGGCGTTATTGACGATGAAGTCGAGCCGGTCGTGGGTCTTCAAGAGTTCCTGGCAGAAGGCTTCGACGCTGGGCGTGTGGCGCAGATCGAGGCCGAAAATTTCCAGACGGTGACCCCACTCGGCGAAGTCCGGCTCCTCTGCGTAACGTGCGGCCGAATCGCGCGGGAAACGCGTGGTGACGATCAGGTGGGCGCCGGCGCGCAGCAGCTTGAGGCCCGTCTGATAGCCGATCTTGACGCGGCCGCCGGTCAGCAGGGCGACGCGGCCGCGCAGGTCAGCCAGCTCATCGCGCTTGGCGTAGTTCAGCTCGGCGCAGGCCGGGCAGAGCTGGTCGTAAAAATGGTGCAGCTCGGTGTAGTGCTGCTTGCATACGTAGCAGTTCTGCGGCGCGATGGATTCGCGCGGCGCGTCTTCTGTGGCGTCATTGGCGATCTGATCCTGCTTTTCCAGGCCCAGCGGCGCGAAGGCGGGGTGCGCGGTGTAGACCGGTTTGCGGCGCAGGGCGCGGATGCCGCGACTATGCAATACGGATTCGTTCTTCTCGATCTTCTCCGCGTTGCGAATGCGTTCGGCTGCCTTGCGATTCTTGCGGCGGGCTTCGTGATCGGGATTGTGCACCTGGGCCACGGCCAGATGCAGGCGGCGGCGCTCTTCATCGGGCAGTGCGTCGAGGATGTCGCCATCGGCGGCGAGGCGTTCCAGCAATTCGGCGGCGACGCGCAGCTGCGCGAGCAAGTTTTCGTTGGTGTCGTTCATGGAGCTGACTTCAGTGTTCATGGTGGTGCGGAATCCGGTTGGTGCGGGTGCTGCGGCTCAGGAGTTGGCCCGAACATTCCCTCCCCTTTTAAGGGGGAGGGCGAGGGTGGGGGTGAAAGCGTCAAATCGAGGACAGGCCTTGTTGAGCGAGATAACCCCCATCCCAGCCTTCCCCCTTAAAAGGGGAAGGAGCCGTTCGGGCGGTTGCCCAGGGTTTGTGAAGCGAAGCCGCCTCGAAGCCCGCTATTTTACGGCCAGACCGCGAATGGGCAAATCGGCGTGTGGGCGATCCAGGGCCTGCAGCACTTTCAACGCGGCGTAGGCGTCGTTGGCGGCGTAGAGCAACTGTTTCGGGCCCAGCTCGCGCAGCGCCCAGTTGGAGGTGGTGACGTGCTTGGATTTGGGGAAATTCTGCTGCATGACCAGGCCGACGGCGGCGCGCACGCCCATGTCGCCGCTGTAGCCATCAAGGCGGAAGACTTCGTTCAGATCGAGCAGGGCGCCCAGCTCGACGCCGAATTTGGCGCGGGTCTGGCCGCTGTCGGATTTCAGGCCGAAGCCGGCCTTGATCAGGGTGCGCGACTGCAGCAACTCAATGAGGACGGCGCGGCCTTCTTCGCGATGCACCTGAAAGAGGAAGGCCTTGTCGCTGAGGGCGAACTGCACGACGTGCGGGCCGCGACTGACGTCGCCGGTCACGAAGGTCGGCTTGGATTCGGTGTCGAAGCCGACCACGCCGGCAGCGGCAATCTCGGCGGCGGCGGCGGCGAATTGCTCCGCCGTGGCGGGGACGTGGATGGCTTCCAGCGGCAGGCCGGCGAAGGCCGGGAGCAAGGCGGTGTCAGCCTTGGAAGGCCCGGTTTTTTTCATGATTCAGTTCAGGAGTAAGCGCGAATGCCTGCGCCGTACGGGCGCGGGTCGCCATGATGGCACTTTTCCGGGCATTGTCGATTTTCTGTGGGCCTCTGAGTGGCGGAAGTGTGCGCAGTGATTGGCTATATTTCAAGTGGAGGAGGGCTTGGTGTCCAGTCACATCAGGCCTTTCGCCATTGTCTTTCATAGCCCGTAGAGAAAGGGGGCAGATCATGTTGAAAACGAAGACAAAACAGGTGACGATTCTGGCCGCCGCGCTTGCCATGGTGTTAGGTGGCTTTGCTCAGGGCGCAGGTGGCGGCGGTGGCGGTGGCGGCGGTGGTAGTGGCGCTGGCGGTTCAGGAGGGAGTTGGGGCGGCTCTGGTCAGGCTGCGGAGCAGACTCAGACGCAAACTCGCGAGCAGCAGAATGCGCAGGAGGCTGTTCAGGCTCGGACGCGTGAGGCGCAGCAGGCAAATGATGGCGCCGCTATCCGTGATCAGGACCAGGATCGGATAAGGGATCGTGACCGGCTGCAGGAGGAAGAAACGCTGCAGCTTCAGACTCAGGAACGTTTGAGGCTTGAGGAGCAGATGAGGCTTGAAGAACAGACGAGGTTTAAAGAAAACTGAGTCTGCTGTGTGTGCCTGCCTGAAGAGGCGCTAACAGCTTGGTTCTGCGGGTATATAGGCTGCAGAGCAAGGCTGGATGAGGCTTTTCAGGCAGGTGTTGGTCAGATCCCCCGCAGCACGTAGCACACGCCCCAGCTGTCTTCTCCGGGCGCGCGTTCGCTCAGCCATTCGCAGCTGTGCTCGACGCGGAAGCCGCTGATTTCGGCGAGCAGGGCGATTTCGGGCGGGAAGAGGTAGCGCATGCGGTGGGTTTCGCGCAGTTCTTCGACTTGGCCGCTGGCGATGTCGCGCACGAAGATCTGGTAGTTCACGTCGACCAGACATTCCTCGGGATGCATCACGGGTTCGGCCAGACGCGTGACTTCAGTGTGCGCGTCGCCCATGCGTTTGATGCGCGTGGCGGGGCGTTCGGTCACCACCGTCGGGCCGTGCCAGACATCGAAGAGGAACACGCCGCCCGGCTTGAGGTGCCGGCGTGCGCTGGCGAAGGCGGCCTTGAGCGCAGCGTTGTCGGGCATGTAGCTGATGACATGGAACAGCGAGATGACGCAATCGGCGGTCTGCCCGAGTGCGAGCGTGGTGATGTCGCCCTGGCTGAAGTCGAGCCGCTCGGCAATCTCGGCTGGCTGCTCTGCGCGCAGGGCGCGGGCGGCCTTGAGCATGTCGGCGCTGCGATCCACGCCGCTGACGCGATAGCCGAGCGCCGCCAGCAGGGCCGCGTGTTTGCCGCCACCGCAGCCCAACTCCAGCAGGCTGCGTGCATCCGGCGCGTGCTGGCGCAGCAGTTTGGCGACGAAGCCAGCCTCGGCGTCGTAATCCTTGTCGCGATACAGCAGCGCGTAATAGCGCGCGTAACTTTCTCCGAATACGCTCATGGCATTGCCTCTCAGTGCTTGAAAATGTCGTGCATCACGGCGGCCACGCGATCCATCTGGGTGTCCGTCAGGGCCAGGCCGCTGGGCAGATAGAAGCCGCGGCGGGCAATGTTTTCGGCCACCGGCAGCGAGGCGTGCGGGAACAGGCCCATCTTGTGGAACACCGGCTGCTCGTGCATCGGCCAGAAGAAGGGGCGGCTGCCGATCTTGTGTGCGCTCAGTTGCTGCATGACGGCTTCGGCGTCCAGATCATGTTCCGGCCCGATGACGATGCCGAACACCCAGTAATGGTTGTCGGCCTGCTCCGTGCTGGGAAGGGGCAGTTGCAGACCGGGAATGTCGCCGAGCAGTTCGGCGTAGCGCGCGCCCATGCGGCGTTTGCGGGCGATGAACTCGTCCAGCCGGCCGAGCTGGGCCACGCCGAGGGCGGCCTGCAGATTGGTCAGGCGGAAGTTCCAGCCCAGCTCCTCGTGCACGAAGCGGCGCGCCGGCTGAAAGCACAGGTTGCGCAGGCTGCGGCAGCGTTCGGCCAGCGCATCGTCATCGGTGACGATCATGCCGCCCTCGCCGGTCGTGAGGTGCTTGTTGGGGTAGAAGCTGAAGGTGGACAGCGCGCCGAAACTGCCGCAGGGTCGCCCGGCGCAGGTCTGGCCGTGGGCTTCGGCGGCATCCTCGATGATCGCCAGACCGTGCTTTTCCGCCAGTGCGCAGAGTGCCACCATGTCGGTGGGCAGGCCGTAGATGTGCACCGCCATGATGGCTTTGGTACGCGGGGTGATACAGGCTTCGACTGCGCTGACATCCATGTTCCAGGTCAGCGGATCGCAATCCACCACCACCGGCGTGGCGCCGGCCCGCACGATGGCGGCGGCGCAGGAAATGATGGTGAAGCTGGGCAGGATGACTTCGTCACCGGCGCCGATGCCCAGCGCGACGACCGACGCATCCAGCGCCACCGAGCCATTCGCCACCGCGATGCCGTGACGGCGGCCGACACGGGCGGCGAAGGCTGCTTCGAAACGCTGCACGAACGGCCCTTCGGACGAGATCCAGCCGGTTTCAATGCACTCGATGAGCAGGCGTTTCTCGTCGCCATCGAGCAGCGGTTCGTTGACGGGGATGGGTTGGAGCGGGGGCTGCGTCATGGATTCAGTCCAGGATGTTCAGGGTCTGGTCGGCAGGCGTGGCAAAGCGCGTCTTGTCCTGATCGCCGGAGTAGGGGCCTTGCTTCACTTCGATCATCTGCAAGTCGTCAAGTGCTTCAAAACCGTGCCCGCCGGTGGCCAGCAGGATCACGTCGCCCGCATGCAGGATGCGGCTGTGCAGGTAGGCTTGCTGCTCGCTGTAGAAGTCTACGCGCAGGCGGCCGCGTTTGATGAACAGCACCTCCTGCGTGTAGCGGACTTCGCGTCTTACTTCATTATGCACATGCGGTTCGATGAACTTGCCTGCGGGATGGTGCATGTAGGCCAGTTGTTGCGACAGATCGTCGGGCGTGAAGAATGAAATGCCCGGCTTGTCGTAATCGTTGCGCACGATGATGGCGAGCAGTACCTCACCATCGGTGATTTTTTCCAGCATGTTTGTCTCCTCCTTTTGCGTCCTGTTCCGGCAAATGCCGGCGTTCTATCCGTGCTGGCCGTGATCGGCTCTTGTGCACGTTTGCTGCAATGCTTATGCGGTCCAGGACACCAGCACGACGCCGGCCGCGACCAGACCGGTGCCGAGCAGCTTGACCATGCTCAGCGGTTCCTTGAAAAGCAAAACGCCGGCTGCCAGCACCAGTACATAAGTGATGCTGGCCAGGGGTACGGCGTAAGACAGTTCGGCGCGCGCCAGGGCGAACAGCCACAGCACGGCGCCGAGCCCGAAGGCGATGAAGCCGCCGATGATGCTGGGCGTGGTGAAGATCTGCCATAGCAGGCGCGGCAGTCCGCCAGTGCTGATCTGCATGTCGGCAAAACCGAGCATGCCCCACTTGAAGGCGATCTGGCCGATGGCGGTGAGGACGCAGGACACGACAATCAGGACAAGGGTGTTCATGTTGCGGCTCCGAAGCGCAGATGCCATACGGTTGTCAGGTACTTGCGCCCGCGCCGCACCAGACCCCACAGATTGGTGGCCGTCTTGGATTCGCCGATCTCGCGGGCGGTGAGGATGTAGGGCACTTCCACGACTTTGGCGTGGCGTCGCTTGATCAGGGTGTAGATCAGGTGGATGAAGTATTCGCCGTAGTCGCCGGTGAGGTCGTAGCCGCTGAGCAGATCGCGGCGCAGGATGATGAAACCCGAAGACCAGTCGCGGAAGCGGCAGCCCAGCATCCAGCCGCCGAGAATCGACAGGATCTTGCTGAGCATCAGTTGCACCGACAGATGGAAACTGACGGCGCGGGCATCGCCGCCGCCCGGCACGTAGCGCGAACCGACGGCGACGTCCGCCCCTTGCTCGATGGCTTTGAGCAGTTCAAGGATCTTGGCGGGCGGCATGGACAGGTCGACATCCATCCAGCCCACCAGTGGCGCCCGTGCCAGTTTTATGCCATCGCCAATGGCGCTGGTCAGGCCGCGTTTGCCGATGCGCCGTAACAGGCGCACGTGTGGATGGATCGCGGCAATTTCTTCGACCGCCTGCCAGGTCAGATCGGGTGAATCGTCGTCGACGACAATCGCCTCGAAGGGAATGGTGATGACTTGCTGCAGCTCGGCCAGCAGACGCTGGATGTTCTCGCGCTCGTTGTAGGTGGGCAGCACCAGGCTGAGGGCTGGAGTGGCGGTTTCATTCATGGCGCAGGGCTCACTGTGGCGGGAAGATGGAAGCGCAGGCGCTCGGAGTCGACGCCCAGTGCGCGGCGCACGGGCAGGGCTTGCCCGCCCTCGTACACATAATTGACGGCCAGCCCGCCTTCGCCCGGCCAGAAGTAGGCGTCTATCTCCACGTCGTAAAAGCCGGGGGGGAGTTCGAGTTGTGCTTCGGTGCCGTTAAAGTAATTGGGCGTCTCGTCGACAATCATTTCCTGCCCACTCACCTTCAAACTGAAACTCCATGAACTGTAGGCGCGCAGGATGAGTCCTAGCGGTTCCTTGCCCGTGACTTCCATGCGGGTGAACAGGTGGATATGGCTTGGGCTTTTGATGCGCAGATTGGCATCATCGGCGTGGGCAAGTGTCGTTCCGGCACGGTTGAACGGAAACAGAACGCGCCCCGTGTTTGTCTGACTGGGCTGGCTTTCGTCGTTCAGTGGAATGAGGTTGACCGCGATGCTGTCGGGGTAAGTCGGCCGCATGGTGGCGATTACGCCAGCCGTGGCGCCGGCCAGGGTGGCCAGAATTGCACAATAGAACAGCAGGCGCCGCCACCACAGATGCCATTGCGGCAGGATCAGCTCTGCCAGCTTGATGCTCAGCAGATAGAACACAAAGATGATGGCGTAGGCGTAGCGAGGCTCGCCCGTGAAGATCACGCTGACCAGCATGGTGATGCCCAGCATGCTCAAGCCCAGTGTTGCCAGGGGCTTGCGCTCGCCCAGATCGCGCCAGGCCAGTGCATACAAGCCGAGCGGCAGGGACATCAGGAGTTTCAGCCAGTCCCAGAGCGGACGCAGCAACTTGAAGCCCGGAGCATCGTAGCGCGAGGGCAGCATGTCGGCGAAGAACAGATTGCCGATCTCACCCAGATTGCGCACCGCCCGCATCGGATTCTCCTGCAAGGCACGCCAGCCCAGATCGAAGTAGTAGCCCTGCTCGTAGAACGGTGTCGAGGTGTAGAACACGCCGCTTTCGGGCTTCCAGGATTGTGCCGGGACGATGACGAAGAAGTGCCAGCCGTCATAGTTGAGGTCGACGCGGTGGTAATCAGTGTTGGCGATGAAAAAATCGAGGCCGCCGTTGGCCGAGAGAGCGTTGACGCGGCCCTGCGAGATGCGTGAGACCTCCAGGCTGGCCAGTGAGATGAGGACAAAAAATACGCCCGAGAAGACCGCCGCGCGCAGCAGGAAGCGCCGCCCCAGATGCTCTCGGCTAAGCAGGAAAGCGACGAAAGCCAGGCCGAATGGCCCCATGGCGGGACGCACGATGGTGGCTGCCGCAAACAGCAGGGCTGCACCGACAATCCCGCGCCAGCCCGGACGGCAGACGATGCAGGCGACGGCCATTACCAGCAAGGGCGAGCCAAGGTTTTCGGCGAGCAGGAAGGCGTTGAAATACAACGCCGGAAAACCGAAGCCGTATAGCAATACTGTGAGCAGCAAGGCCCAGCTGCGTTCGAACCAGCGCACGGCCACGCGCTGCAGGGCATACACGGAGGCGGAGAAGGCCAATATGTTGAGTGCCAGCGCGGTTTCCAGCCGGACCAGAGATTCCAGCCCCAGCCAGCGGAAAACGCGGAACAGCTCGGCTAGGAAGATGTGGTAGAGCGGCGGCCAGGCCACAAACTGCGAGTCATCGAAGACTTTGCCGTCGAGGCGCTTCATGGCCTGCGTCCAGCAATGCTTCATGTCGCTGAAGAGGAATTCCTGATAGGGCGCCAGCCAGAAAACGTAGCTCGCCACGGCCAGCAATGAGAGCAGCGCCAGTGCGATACCGCAGCGGCGGCTGAAGGCCCAGCCTGGGTTCTTGCGTCCGCCATCCACATTGGCGGGTGTGACAGCTTGTTCAAACACCTGATTCCCCCGAATTGAAAAGCCAGTCCTGCGGTGCAGCTGGCGAACCATGAGCAGCACAGCCGCTCCGGTTTGCTGCGGCCTTGCCACGACCAGAAGGTCGCCGCCAGAGGCAGCCGGGGGATGTTTTGTCTTGTTGTTTTAGTTTTAAGCAGAGGTATTTTAACGGAATTTAACAATTGCAAAGAGGGCGTAAGTCACAGTTTTCGCTGGGAAAAATTACGTTTTTGCAGCGTTTGCGTGTTTGAAAACGAGGAAATGACAAGAGATATTGCTGGTGCTGACAGTGTTGGTGGTTTTGGCGAATAAATTGATTTTTGGTGTAAGGGACTGGCGTTTTATTTCAGGTGCAAGAAATCTTTGTGCCGACCGGGACGCGCGCGGGCTCCAAGCTTTGTGCGAGTCCTGTATGCCCGTGTGTCACTCGAGACTTGCCCGATGCGGTTGGAATGAACTAGCTTGTTACCGATCCCGGCTGCGGGATTGATACAGGCTGAGTCACAACCGGTACGCGGATTCCCGTCAAGCCGGAACCATCAGGAGACAAACAATGAACAAGGTTTTGATGTTGTTGGGGGCGAGCGCAGCTCTGCTCGCCGGGGGCGCGCAGGCGGCCAACCGGCCAGCGGGTTACGTAACGATCTGCTCTGAGGGCAAGACGTGCTCGGTGGCAGCCGCGACGAATGTGGCTTTCGGCCGGGCCGACAAATTTTTCTACAAGACGCTCAATGGCAGCTTCGTGTGTAACGAGGCGACTTTCGGCGGACGCACCGCGGGTGGCGTGAATGAATGCTCGAAGGGGACGGGCAGCAGTACTTCCTCCAGCTCATCCAGCTCTTCAAGTTCCTCCTCGTCCAGCAGCAGCTCGTCATCGAGCAGCTCTTCGTCCAGCTCCTCCTCAAGTTCGGGTGGTTCATCTTCGTCGAGCAGCTCATCCAGCTCCAGCAGCTCGTCCTCGTCCTCGTCTTCATCCTCCAGCGGCGGCTGGCCGGCCAGCACTTCGACGCGCCCGCAGCTCAGCGATAGCGTGGCTGCGAAGTACGACGTCGCCCAGTTCCTCGCCGCCAGCGGCACGGTCGGCGCACTGGTGACGGACAACTGGAATCCACGCGCCACGGTGATCAATACGCCGGCCACGCCGGATTATCTGGTCGCCAAGTCGGGCGGCACCTACACCACGATCCAGGCAGCGGTGACGGCGGCCACGCTGTCGGGCAAGACCACGCGCCAGTACATCAAGGTGATGCCGGGCACCTACAACGAACTGGTTATCGTGCCCAAGGGCCTGATCGCAACGATCTATGGCGGCGGTACAGATCCTTCGCAGACCATCGTCGCGCTGGCCACCGGCGCGAAGCAGACCGGCGCGCAGTACGCGGCGCTGGCCAACCCCGGCGGCACGGCCTTCACCAGCACGACACCCAGTTCGATCAAGGCTACCTATGACGCTTGCGCAGCCAAGACCAGCGCCATTGGCACGACCTGCTCCTCATTGTTCGTGGTGAATGCGGATAATTTCGAGGCGGTGAATCTGACGATCCAGAACACCTGGAGCGAGTCGGCCAGTGGCGAGACGCAGGCGGTGGCCCTGATGGTGGTGGGCGACCGGGCGCTGTTCTACAAGACGCGTCTGCTCGCCAATCAGGACACGCTGTATGTGAAATCGACCGCGGCGAACGTCGTGGCGCGCAGCTATTTCGGCAGTAGCTATGTCGAGGGCGATACCGATTTCATCTTCGGTCGTGGCACCGCCGTGTTCGACAAGAGCACGATCTTCTTCACCCGCGTGCGCAAGAACAGCAGCACCATCGGCGCGCCCAGCACCTATGGCACGCACCCTTACGGCTTCCTGTTTACGGGCTGCACGATTTCTGTCGATGCCGGCGCGGCAACGGTGTCGCTGGCACGCCAGTGGCCGGAATCGTCCAGCGCGGGGGTGACCATCGGCAAGATGATTGTGCGTGAATCCTATATTGGCGCCGAAATCATCAACCCGCCCTGGGCCGCCTGGAGTAGCAGCAGCGCGGTGCAATACGGCACGGCTGCCAGTCCCTATCTGGGCGAGTATCACAACAGCGGGCCGGGCGCAGCGAAGTAAGCTGGCGCAGGCTTGAAGCAAAAAAGAGACGCTGCGGCGTCTCTTTTTTGTGGCGGCCCGGAAAGCCGCCCCCAGCAAGCCTGTGCAGCCTGCCTATCCGCTCAGGCTTGCTGGGGGCGGCTCTTCAGGCGGTCACTATTGCAGGCGGAAAGGATACTGGTACTGCCGCGTGGCGCCATTGACCGTGACATTGCTGATGGTCACGGTGTAATCGGTGTTGGCGACCAGGCCCGCGACTTTCCATTGCAGGTTGTTGGGCAGGCCGTAGCCCACGTAATCGGCCGATTGCTGCGACACGCTCAGGCTGCCGCCACTGTGGGTGACGGCAATTGTGGCGCTGGCGTAGCTGACCTGACTGCTGCCGTTCGCCCACACATTCGTCTTGCTGGGCAGGGCCGAGAAGGACAGGAACCAGCTGGTGGAGAACTCGTTGCTCGGGTATGTGCCGTAGGGGTAGGCGACGAAGTCATTGCTCATGCTGACGCTGCTGACGCCGTTGCTGGCTTTCAGGGTCGAGGCCATGTAGTAGCTGCCGCCGCTGCCGTCAGGTTGCCCGTCCACGCGGCCGTAGGTGGTCTTGCCCAGATAGGGGTTGAGCACCCAGCGCCGATGGCCCAGCGAGGGGACGTTGTTGTCGATCAGGTAGCCGACGATGGCGTCGCTGCTCGGGGTGCCGAGGGTGCTGCCGGAGCCCCAGCTCATGTGCAGATTGCTGCTGCCGGCCAGACGTGCGGCGTTGGCTGAATAGCACTTGCCGCTGCTGTCAGGCGTGTGGGTCAGTGCTTTGTTGGCGGCCATGTAGAGGGCTGCTTCGGCCGCTGCGCCGTCATCACTGGCATCGTAAGTGACCTGTGGCAGGCCGTGGCGGGCGCGCACGGCATTCAGTTTGGCGAGCACCGCCGTGCGCTCGGCGTCCCTGAGCTGCCCGGTGATGCAGCTGGAGAGGTTGGGCAGGCTGGAGTAAAGGCTGTTGCCGCCGGAGCTGCTGGATGAGGAACTGCTCGACGAAGAGCTTGAAGACGAACTCGACGAGGAGCTGGAGGAGCCGGCCCCTGACGAGGACGAAGAACTCGAGGATGAGGAGGAGCTTGATGAAGACGAAGAAGCCTGGCCCGAGCCGGATGAGCTGGAGCTGGATGAACTCGATGCAGTGTCATTTGTTCCGCCGCCCGATCCACCCCCACCCCCGCCTCCACAGGCGCCCAGCAGCAGGGCCAGACTCCAGGCAGTAAGTTGAACGGGCAGGCGGGCAGGCAGGGGGCGAATGGCGTTCATGAGGCGGTCGGGCGTGAGAAATCGAAGCCGCATTGTGCCGGGCGGATCCGGCGGTTTGACGGATACGCCGCTGGTCTCCGATGAAGCGCAGCCTTGCGGGAAAACGGCCCGTTGCGCCAGTTTTTATTGCCGTTTGTCTGCTCGCAGAGGCACGCCTGATGGGCCTCTGCGAGCAGGGTTCTCGATCAGGGCTGAATCGCGTATTCGATGGTGACAACCACGCGGGCGATCTTGTCGATGGTGGATTTATCGTAGGCGCCGCCGTAATCGCTGTCGGCTTCGGAGCGGCCGGTGGCGGGCAGGATGTAGAAGGCGCCTTGCGAGGCTGATTTCATCTGGCCAACTTTGGCATTGCCGTTGCGCGCAAATTCGCCGGCACGGGCGAAGGCGTTCTGGGTGGCGTTGCCGATCAGGGACATCTTCATCTCTTCCAGACTCGACACCAGATATTGCGGCTGGCCGACTTCCAGTGCCAGGCCGTTTTCGCGCAGGCTCAGGGTGGCGCGCTGGGCCTTGGCGATCTGCTCGACATTCTGGCTGCGCAGCACGAAGGCCTGGCCGGCGTCGTAGTGATCGACAATCTCGGTGGGCATGCCCTTATCGGTGTGCTTGAAGACCGGGAAGAAGTTCTCGGCGCCGATCTCGATCTGCTCGGTCGTGAAGCCCTGATCCTTGAAGAAGCTATCCAGCTGCGGTTTCTGTTCGCGCAGGCGGCGCAGGGCTTCGGCCGGGCTGGCGCCACGGCTTTCATGCGACAGGTTCAGCTCGGCGCGATCCGCCTTGACCGGTTTCTCCGCCAGACCTTTGACGGTGATGGATTGGCGCTGACTGGCCGCAATGCGTGCGTTGTAGCCGAGCAGGGCGGCTGCCGTGATCAGGCCGAAAGCCAGCAAGGCGCCCAGAACCAGTGCGCCGCGTACCCATTGTGATTGTTGCGTCATGACTTGATCCAGGGTGAAAGACAGGAGGGGCGATTGTTGACGTCTGGCGCGAGGCCGGCAAGGGTTTGTGCCCAGACGGTCGATGGCTGCGCCGGGGCGGCTGGATGCGCGGGGCCTTGTTTGAACCGCGATGCTCGAAGAGTCGCGCCCGGCGGGCCTCTTCAGGCTGGCATGGCGATGAGGTCCGCCCCGCGCGGATCCCCACGTATAATCCGCGCCAGCCGTGATTGCCCGCGTTCGCGCCGGCCACGGCCCTGAGCACGTCCCTTGATTCCTCCGGCGGTCAGCCTGCTGCGCCGGACAAAGCTGTGGAGTTTCACCATGCCATTCACGATCCGTCATCGCGTCCTGCGCGTTCTGGCGGCGCTGGCCTTTGCTGCCTGCGCTTTGCCCTCCCTGGCTCAAACCGTGCTGCGCGTGTCGGCCATTCCCGATGAAGCGCCGACCGAGCTGCAACGCAAATTCACGCCGCTGGGCAAGTATCTGGAAGCCGAACTGGGCATGCCGGTGAGCTTCGTGGCGGTCAGCGATTACGCGGGCGTGGTCGAGGCACTGGGCGCCAAACGCCTCGATCTGGTGTGGCTGGGCGGCTTCACCTTCGTGCAGGCCAAGATGCGCACCGGCGGCACGGCAATTCCGCTGGTGCAGCGCGCCGAGGATGCGACCTTCACCAGCCGCTTCATCACCGCCGATCCGGCAATCAAGACGTTGGCCGATCTGAAGGGCAAGAGCTTCGCCTTCGGCGCGCCATCTTCGACGTCCGGCCACCTGATGCCGCGCTATTTCATGGGCAAGGCCGGTCTGGTCGTCGACAAGGATCTGAAGAGCATCGCCTTCTCCGGCGCGCATGACGCGACCGTCGCCTTCGTGCAGGCGGGCCGCGCGGATGCCGGCGTGCTCAACGCCTCGGTGTGGGACAAGCTGGTCGAGGCCGGCAAAGTGGATACCGCCAAAGTGCGCGTGTTCAACGTGACCCCACCGTATTTCGATTACAACTGGACGGTGCGCGGCGATCTCGATCCGGCCCTCGTCAAGAAGCTGCGCGAAGCTTTCCTCAAGCTCGACCCGGCCAAGCCGGCGCACAAGGAAATCCTCGATCTGCAGCGCGCCTCGAAGTTCATCCCGACCAGTGCCGAGAATTACGTCGGCATCGAGGCGGCGGGCAAGGCGGCTGGCTTGCTGGACTGAAAGGTCGGGACTGGGTACTCGGAACTGGGGACTGGGGACTGAAAAAGACGGGACTCGGGACTGGGAACTGGGGAGGTTTCCGCCGGCGCTGCCGGCGAATGCTACGCAAAAGCCCCTTGGTGCGCCGCGCCGGCCCGTTTTTCCCAGCTCCCAGTTCCGAGTCCCCAGTCCCCCATCAGAAGTCCCCAATACCTGTCCTTAAAAACATGCGCATTCATCTCGAAGAATTGAGCCTGAGCTACGCCAACGGCCACGCCGGTCTTCAGGCGCTGGATCTGCAGGTCGAATCCGGCGAGCAGCTGGCCATCATCGGGCCCTCGGGTGCGGGCAAGACCAGCCTCTTGCGCGTGCTCGCCACGGCGCTGCGGCCCAGTTCCGGGCGCGTGCTGCTGGGCGGGGCCGAGCCCTGGGCGCTGGACGCGGGCGCGCGCCAGCGCCTGCGCAGCCGGCTCGGCAGCATTCATCAGGCGCCGCCGCTGCCGCCGCGCCAGCGCGTGGTCACGGCGGTGCTGGCCGGGCGGTTGGGCCTGTGGCCGATATGGAAATCCTTGCTCTCGCTGATTCATCCGCAAGACGGCGTGGGTGCGTTGGCGGTGCTGAGCCGCGTCGATCTGGCGGACAAGCTGTTCGCGCGTTGCGATCAGCTTTCCGGCGGGCAGTTGCAGCGCGTGGGGATTGCCCGCGTGCTGTATCAGCAGGCCGAGCTGATGCTGGCCGACGAGCCCGTCTCCGCGATGGACCCCGCCCTGGCCGATCACACCCTAGCGGTGCTGACGCAGGATGCGCAGCAGCGCGGCGCCACCTTGATCGCCAGTCTGCATGCGGTGGAACTGGCGCTGGCGCGCTTCCCGCGCATCGTCGGCCTCCGCGCAGGGCGCGTGCTTTTCGACAAGCCTGCGGCGGCCGTGACGCCCGAGGATCTGGCGGCGCTGTATGCCTCCGAGCGGCTGGCGCCGGTGGTTGAAGCGCCAGCGCCGGCCTATCGTGTTCATGCGCTCTGAGCTGAACCTCATGCGCGATCCGGCAGCGCTGCCGCGTCTCGCCTGGAGCCTGCTGGCCGTCGCCTTGCTGTGGCCGCTGGGGCATTTCGCGGGCGTCGATTTTGCCCAACTTGCGCAGCCCGGCAATCTGAAAGTCATCGGCGGTTTTCTCGCCAGCTTCTATCCGCTGGCGCATGACGTCTTCTTTCTCGGCCTGCTGCGCGAGGCGCTGTGGCAGACGATTGCGATTGCCAGCGTGGGCATGCTGCTGGCGCTGTTGATTGCCATGCCGCTGGCCGTGCTGACGACATCGGCGCTGTCGCTCAGCGCCATCGGCCCGGCGCCGGCAAGCTGGCTGCGGCGCGGCGTGCGCCCGTTGGGCCGGGGGCTGACCCTGTTCCTGCGCGGCATTCCGGAAGTGGTGTGGGCGCTGCTCTTCGTGCGCGTCTTCGGCCTCGGCCCCAGTGCGGCCGTGCTGGCGCTGGCGCTGACGTATGGCGGCATGCTCGCCAAGGTCTTCAGCGAGATTCTCGATTCCACCGACCGCCGCCCGGCGCAGGCGATCCTCGCGGCCGGCGGCGGGCGCCTCGCCGCGCTGTCTTACGGTTTGCTGCCGATGGCCGCCAGCGAGCTGGTTTCCTACACCGTGTATCGCTGGGAATGCGCGCTGCGCGCCGCCGTGGTGATGGGCTTGGTCGGCGCGGGCGGGCTGGGCCAGTTGATGGATCAGTCCATGAAAGCCTTCAATGGCGGCGAGATGGCAAGCATCCTGCTGGCATTCCTGCTGCTGGTGCTGCTGGCCGACGCCGTGTCGAAAGGCTTGCGCCAGTGGATGGATGCGCCGGCCGATGGTTATTGGCGTACAACGCTGGGCTGGTTTGGCGGGCTGCTCTTGATCGCCGGGCTGTGGGCCTGCTGGCGCAGCCTCGGCCTGGATCTGGGGGCGCTGACGGGCGCGCAGGCGCTGGCCGATCTGGGGCGTTTCATCGGCGAATTCTTCCCGCCCTCACTCAAGCCGAAGCTGCTAGCCAAGATCGCCAGCGGTGCGCTGGAAACCTTCGCCCTGTCGCTCGCCGGCACCTTGCTGGCGGCTGGGCTCGGCGCCGGGCTGGCGCTGTTCGCGGCGGGCAGGCATGGGCGCGTTGCCAAGGCCGGCGTGCGCTTCCTGCTCAACCTGCTGCGCGCCGTGCCGGAACTGGTGTGGGCAACCATCACCGTGCTGGCCGCTGGGCTCGGCCCGTTTGCCGGCGTGCTGGCCCTGGCGCTGCACACGGCCGGCGTGCTCGGGCGCCTGTATGCCGAGGCGCTGGAAAACACCCCGCCAGCGGCCGAAGCCGCGCTGCGCCACAGCGGTGCGCCGCGCGCGCTGGCCTTCCTCTACGGCCCCTTGCCGCAGGTCGCGCCGCAATGGCTGGCCTATACCCTGTATCGCTGGGAGATCAACATCCGCATGGCCGCGGTGATGGGCTTCGTCGGCGCGGGCGGGCTGGGGCAATTGCTCTATGTGGAGTTGTCGCTGTTCCGTCTGGGGAGTGCCTGCACAGCAATTGGCGCCATGCTCTTGCTGGCCTTGCTGGTGGATGGCTTGAGCGGCTGGCTGCGCAAACGCATGGCGTGCTGAAGAGCCGCATCCAGCGGGCGTCTTCAGGCTGGATGGCTGGAGAGGTCCGTCAGCTGCGGCTCTCCAGCCATGTGTTGGCGCTGTTCTAGTGCGCTGATAAGGCCGCCAGCGCCTTGTTGCGCTGCATGGACTGACGCAATCTGATCACCCACAGCGGGCCGTGCACCAGCAGGAAAAGCGCTCCGGCTATGGCTTCCAGCAGGCGGACCAGGGCGGGAAGATAGTTGTCCGGGTTACGCTCCGGGTCGATGTTCAGCACCAGATCGCCGCGCTCATCCTTGTCGCTGCTGATGACAAGTCCGTTCAATTCGACCGCTTTGAGATTGTCCGGCTGCGTCAGGCTTTGGTAGGCCGCCCACTGCACTTGCCAGTCGGTGGATTGCTCGATCTGCGCCCCGGCTGAGGGTGAGGCGATGTCGACGACGGGTGCATCCGGGTCGCTGGACGGGGTACTGAGAGGCTGCTCGTGCAGCGGCAGGACGATGCCGCCACGCTGGCTGGCCAGGGCCGTCTGCAGGGGCTTGGCGTAGAGCTGGTGCACGCGCGGTGCAACCAGATCGCGCAGGCTCGCGCGCAGGCTGCTCACCACTTGTTGATTGGCCAGTGCGCTGTCGCCATCCTGTTTCAGGCTGCCATCCCTGGCTTTGGCGAGCAGGGTGGTCCAGCCGATGTCCTTGTCGCTGGCATCGTCGACGACGATCTTGCTGCCCAGCATCTGTTGCAGATCCTGACAGGGAATGCGACTGCTGGCGCCGAAGTCGTGGCACTCGCGGTCCACGGTGAGTACCAGCGCGCTCAGATTGCCGAGGGTCTGCACCGATGCGCGCCCGGCGTAGGGGTTGTAAGCGCCGCCTGCGCGCGCCATCTGCATCTGCAATATGGCGTTCAGCATCGGATTGCTGCGGGCTTCCAGCACCTCTCCATGATAGAGCTTGAGCAGGGCTTCATCGGCGGCGACGGTTTGCACTTGCGGCACTTCGCCGCCCCAGCGCAGGGTGTTGCAGTCAATCGGCGATGGATTGTTGCCGTCGGCCGGGGCAATCTGGCAGCGTGCCTGCGCGCGCAGATGCAGCATGCTGCCGGGTGCGGGCGGCTGGGCGATCAGCGCTGCTGCCTGCTCATAGCTGTGTGCCGGCGCGGCCAGCAGGGCGGCGCGGGTGTGGGCCAGATCTGCGTCGAAACTGTCCTTGTAGAGCCAGCCGACGCACAACATGATGACACCGGCCAGGCTCAGGGTGAGGTGCCGCCCCCAGTAGATGGAGGGGGCCAGACGTTCTTCGCGATCAATCGACAGGCTGTTGCCGAAAGCCACGACCGAGTAGTCGTCCACGCGCATCTCCAGCGTCACCCGGCTGTCCGGCGGCACGGTGGCGCGTTGCTTCCAGTGCTCGGGCAAAACCAGCGGGAATTTGTCGCCCAGAAACAGCTGGCTGCTTACGACATTGGAATTGCTCGGGCTTTGCAGGCTGACGACGGTGAGCGTGCCTTCGACACGATTGACCTTCTGCGGACTGGCGGGCGAGCGCGGGCGCCAGATCAGCCACAGCGCCAGGGCGAACAGGGTCAGCGCGGGCGCCAGATATAACCAGATCGCATCTGCGTAGCCGGCAATCGTCAGCAGGATGAAGGCCGGAATCAGGATCAGCAGCGGTATGCCGCCCCAGCCCGGATGGGCGCGCACGGCGGCCTCGGCCGGAGTTTCGTTGCGCTGGCTGATCAGGCGCACGCTGCCGATATCGGTGTCGGCCGAAGCTGCAGCTTCGGTCTGCGAATTCAGCCCGCCGGCCAGTTCGCCGCTCTGACCAGCATTCCATTGATGTTGCTGTGCCTGTTCCTGCTGGGCGCGCTCGCGCCCGGCGGCCAGATCAAAGTTCTGGTTGAGGGTGATGACGAGGGCGAACTTTTCCGTCAGCACCACTTCCGCGCGATTGCCGATGGAGATGAAATCGCGTGCGTCATAGGGCAGCACCACATCCACGCCGCCCAGCGTGTCATGCATGGTCTCGCCGCCATTACTCACGTGCAGGCCGTGGCGGACGAATTCGCCGAAGAGTTCATAGACGTTTTCGTTCAGCAAGCTGACGATCTTGCCGGGTTTGGCCGGGTCAACGAGGAAGGGCTGCAGCAGGCTTTTTTCCTCGGCGCTCAGGCCCCGATGTGGTTTGCCGTGCGCTTTCAGTTCGTTCAGCGCGCCCTTGTTGTCGGAGCGCCGCAGCGCGTAGGTGATCGCGCTGTAGATGGAATACAGCGCCAGGCCAATGAAGAGGATGAGTTGCAGGGTTTGCATGGGGCTCGCAAAAAACAGGGAATTGAAGGCGAGCCGGATTTTACGGGCTTGTCATGGATGGTGGTCGTGGAGGGAATGCGGTTTCTGACGGGAGTCTGGATTGAGGCGCTTAGCGCGATCTGCCTGCGCTGGAGTTTTCGTTTGGTTGCACTTTCGTGCTCGGCGGACCTGCCTGAAGAGCCGCTCCTGCCGGGTGTCTTCAGGCAGGGGGCTGAAGAAGTCCGCCCAGTGCGGCTCTCCAGGCATCTTGTTTAGCGCCCGGACGCAGGCTGGCGTGGGCCGGGCTGGTGGAGGGCAGACGCTGGCAGCTGATCCCGGCGAGCGGCAGCGTCGGTAGCACATGGCGGCGGAACAGGGTTTCGGCCGCGCCACCGTTGAAGAAGATGTGGCGAATCTGTGGCTGCGTGGCCAGAAACGCGGCGAAGTCATTGGGGATCGCACTGGTCGCGTCAATATCGGCATCCAGGCTGCCGGGGCGCACACAGCTTTGCAATACGTCCCACACGGCGACGTGGGCGGCGCCCAGTCGTGCGCAGCGGATTGCGTAGGCCTCGGCCGGATCGAAGCCGAGCAGGATGCCAAGGATCGGCCAGAACTGGTTGTGCGGATGCGCGTAGTAGCGCTGCGCCTGCAGTGAGGCGATGCCGGGCATGCTGCCGAGGATCAGCAGGCGGGCGTCCGGAGTGGCGATGGGGGGAAAGCTGGTGATTAGAGACATGTGTGGCGAGAGCGGGCGTTGGGCTGCAGTGTAGCGGCCGGCAACGCTGGGTGATCGCGGGCAAGCCGGGGTGCTATTTCATTTTTGATTGCAGCGTGATCGTCTCGCCGGCCAGCATGAAGGCGCCCGAGCCGCGGTGATGCATCGTCGGCGCGTGATCCATTTTCGGATCAATCCAGGCCTTGAGCACTTCAAACACGAAGAGGTTGTAGCGCGGCACCATGTCGGCATCTACGAGCTTGCATTCGAGGTTGGCGAAACACTCCTTGATCAGCGGTGCTTGCACGTATTTGGCCGGCATGGGCGTCAGGCCGAACTTCGCGAATTTGTTGGTGCGCCGCCCCGAGGTGTTGCCACAGCCGACGACGGCTGCCTGCAAATGCGACGTCGGAATGTTGATCACGCATTCTCCGCTGCTCTCCAGTGCGGCAAAGCTGTAGTTACGATTGCTGATCACACAGCCCACCAGCGGTGGCTCGAATTCGAGCATCGTCAGCCAGGAATGGGTCATCACATTGGGCTTGTCCTTGCGCTGCGTGGTCAGCAGCACCACCGGGCCGGGTTCCAGCAAGCCATACACGTCGGACAGGGGGAAGTTTTTCTTGGTCATTGTGTTGCTGCCGCAGCCCCTCAGTTCTCCAGACGCTTGCGGAGCTTGTTGATCTCGTTGTCCATCGAATCAAAATCGCGCAGGGCGGCCTGCTCTTCGGTGCTCAGGGCTCCATCGAGGCGCTTGATCAGTACCTTGAGCGTTTCATGGATGCGACCGATCTGGCGTCCGTAGCTCCATTGTGTGGTGATTTCTCCTTCGAGCTGTGGATTCTGGCTGCCGGTCAGGTAGAAATTGATCAGCCCGAACTGGCCGAAGCCGCGGAACTGCTGCCAGACGGAGCCGGACAAGGGTAAGAAAACTTCAAAGGGATTCGTGGCGGATTTTGGCATGGTGGTGATCTCCTTAAGACCTACTTCGTTAAAGGCCTTATGCGTTCGCCACGCCATTGTGACCAGCCTTTTGGGCCGCTTTCAAGCTTGCAGGACGGCGCGTCCGGATTCAATTTCCAGGCTGCGAATCGCCGCCCAGCGCGAGGTTCAGGGCGATCTGGCTGGCGAGCTGGTTGTAGCGGTTTTCGGCCAGAGAGGCTTCGGCGCTGCGGCGTTTTTCCTGTGAGTCCAGCCAGGTCTGCAGCGGGATGGCGCCGGCGTGGTAACGGGTTTCGTTAATCTTCTCGGCGCTTTGCGCGGCAGCCAGTGAGCGGCCGAGGAATTCGCCTTGCTGGACGTACTGGGTGCGGGCGGAGAGGGCGTTTTCCACATCGCCCAGCGCGCTGTAAAGCGACTGACGGAACTGGATGGCAGCCAGATCGTAGTCGGCGCGCGCGACGCCGGTCTTGAGTTTCATCTCGTGATACTGCAGGAAGGGCAGGGCGAGTTCGGAGGCCAGCGCCGCGACCGGATTGCTCAGTACGTCGCGCAGTTTGTCGCTGCTGCTGCCTAATGATCCGGTGAGGCTGAGGCTCGGGTAGTAGGCCAGGCGGGTAGCGTCGCCACTGGCCAGCGTGGCGCGCAGGCGCAGCTCGGACGCGCGCAGATCCGGGCGGCGCGCCAGCACGTCGGCGGGCAGGCCGGCCACTACGCTTGGCAAAGCGCCGGTCGGCACGCTCTGCGGTTCGGTGAAGTTTTTGCTGGGCGGGCCGTCAAAGAGCAGGGCGAAGGCGGTGCGCGCTTCTTCGCGTTGCTGGATGAGCTGGGTCCGGCTGGCCCGTTGGCTGGCCAGATCCTGTTCGGCCTGCAGGACGTCGAGCCGGTAAATGGCGCCGGCTTCGAACTTGCGCTGGACCAGCGCCTGCGTGCGTTCCGTGTAGGCAATGCTCTGCGTGCTCAGATCGATGCGTTGGTTCAGATAGCCGATTTGCCAATACAGACGTGCGGTGCTGCCGATCAGTGCCAGTGCGGTGTTGGCCTTGTCCTGTTCGGTGGCTTGGGCTTCCCATTGCGCCGCGTCACGCGTGCTGGCGAGCTTGCCCCACAGATCGGCTTCCCAGCTCAGCGTCGTTTTTGCCGAATAGCTGCGACTGATATCGCCAGCACCCTTGAGCGATTTGCTCACCGAATTGCCAAGGCTGGCACCGAGTGCCGGAATGAATTTGTCTTCAGCCAGGCCGGTATTCAGACGCGCGCGTTGCAGTTTGATACCGGCTGCGGCCAGATCGGCGTTGCGGGCCAGTGCTTCGTCGATGAGCGTGGCGAGTTGCGCGTCACCGAAAGCCTGCCACCAGCGCCCGGCGTTGGCGGCGGGAGCACTGTCGGCATGGGCCCAGGCGGCTGCTACGCTGGCGGGCGGTGCGACGTAGGGCGTGCGCGTGAGGCTGGCGCAGCCGCCGAGCAGGAAGACCATGAGCGCGGCACAGCAAAGGCGCCGGGCGGGGCGTGATGCATTTGTCATTCTCTTGCCAGTGCGTCGATAGGATCGAGGCGCGCGGCATTGCGCGCCGGCATGAAGCCGAAGATCAGGCCGATCAGGGTAGAGCAGCCGAAGGCGGCGAGGATGGAAGTCGTCGAATACACCATCAGGAAGCTCGGGGCGATTTGTGTGACAAGCAGGCCGATGCCGCGCGCCAGCAGCACGCCGAGCACTCCGCCGGCCAGGCACACCAGTACGGCTTCGATCAGGAACTGCTGCATGATGTCGCTCTGGCGGGCGCCGACGGCCATGCGCACACCGATTTCGCGGGTGCGTTCGGTGACTGACACGAGCATGATGTTCATGACGCCGATGCCGCCCACGATCAGTGAGATCACCGCAATCGAGGAGATCAGCAGGGCCAGGGTGGCGGTGGTTTTCTCGATGGTCTGGCGCAGGCTGTCGGAATTGAACAGGTAAAAATCCTGACGCCCGCCGTGACGCAGGATCATCAGTTTCTTGATGCCTTGTTCAGCCGCTGCAGTGGAGACGCCATCGCGCATCCGTACGGTGATGCTCTTCAGATAATGCTGGCCGAGCAGGCGGCTCTGAACGGTGGTGTAGGGCAACCAGACATTGAGGCTGTCATTGTTACCAAAGCCGCTGTCCTTCTTTTTCGTCACGCCCACCACGCGTGCCGGCAAGCTGCCGAGCAGGATGATCTCGCCGATCACCTGGCGTTGCTGGCCGAACAAGGCCTTGCGCGTGTTGTTGTCGATCACCACGTCTTGCGCCAGGGTTTGCTCGCTCTGCAGGTTGAAGGCACGCCCTTCGGTGAACTCGAGGCCGCGCACGCGGAAATACTGGGCACCCACGCCGTTGATATTGCCGGTGGCCGAGATGTTGCCGAAGCGCAGGGTCTTTGACGTCGACACCATCGGCGTCACGCTATCCACGTAGGCTTGGCCGGCCAAAGCCTCGGCGTCAGCCGAGACCAGCGTGCGTACGGCTGCCGAGCGCATGTCGCCAAAACCCGAGCCGGGATAGACGTCGATGGTGTTGGTGCCCATCGCGCTGATGTCCTTGAGAATGCTGGCGCGGGTGCCTTGGCCCAGCGCCACGACGGAGACCACCGAAGCGATGCCGATGATGATGCCGAGCATGGTCAGGAAGGTGCGCATACGGTGCGCGCTCATGGCCACCAGCGCCATGCGCAGGGCTTCGCCAAGGCGATCACGACCGGCCTGCCAGGCCCGCGCGGTGCGGCCCGGGGTGGTGATGGGGGCTTTCTCCAGGAGGGCGGGTGCGTCCTCGCGCAGGCGGTCGGCGATGATCTTGCCGTCGTGGATTTCGATGATGCGATGAGCATGGCTGGCGACCTGCATGTCGTGGGTCACCAGAATGATGGTGTGGCCCTCGGCGTGCAGCTCCTTGAGCACGGTCATCACCTCCTGGCCGCTGCGGCTGTCCAGCGCGCCGGTGGGTTCGTCGGCAAGGATGACTTGCCCGCCATTCATCAAGGCGCGGGCGATCGAGACGCGCTGCTGCTGGCCGCCGGAGAGCTGGCCGGGGCGGTGCTGCAGGCGATCGCCCATGCCCAGGCGTTCGAGCAGTTGACGGGCACGGGCGTGGCGTTCCTGGCGATCCTTGCCGGCATAGATTGCGGGAATTTCGACATTGCCCAGCGCAGTCAAGTCCGGCAGCAGGTGGTAGCGCTGAAAGATGAAACCGAAATGCTCGCGGCGCAGCTTGGCCAGCTCATCGGGTTCCAGCGCGCCAGTCTCGCGGCCGGCCACGCGATAGCTGCCCTCGCTGGGCCGATCCAGACAGCCGAGAATGTTCATCAGCGTGGATTTGCCCGAGCCGGAGGCGCCGACGATGGCGAGCATTTCCCCCGCGTTGATGACCAGGTTGACATGATCGAGCACGCGCAGCGTTTCTTCGCCGGCAGGGTAGTCGCGACACAGGTCGCGCAGTTCGAGGAGTGGGGTTGTCATGTGTGTACCTCCCCTTACATCGGGGGCGGGCCCATGCGCTTGGTGCTGGTCGGGGTGTCGGCCGTGGCTTCGCCGAGGATCACCTTGTCGCTTTCGGCAAGGCCTTCAAGCACTTGCGCGCTGACGGTATTGTTGAGGCCGATCCGTACCCGATGCGGCATGACCAGACCCTGTTCATCCAGCACGCGCACGACGTAACGGCCATCGGGTGCCTGCTCGCCGAGGGCGACCGAGGGAATCGTCAGCGTCTGGGTCGCCTCGGCCAGCACGATGCGTACCTGAGTGGTCATCGAGATGCGCAGCTTGTCATCCGGGTTGGGTACGTCAAGCAGGCCGTTGTAGTAGATCGCGGTGCTGGTTGAAGTGCTGGTCGTGCTTGAGGTGCTCGTGTCGGTGCTGATCGAGTCGGGCGCCGGTTCGATGGCACGCAGCGTAGTCGTGTAGCGTTTGGCAGGCTCACCGAGGATCGTGAAATACACTTTCTGACCGGCTTTGACGCGGGTGACGTCGGCTTCCGAGATCTGAGCTCTGACAGTCACCGTATCCATGCGCGCCAGTTTGATGATCGTCGGCGTGCTCTGGTTGGCGTTCACGGTCTGACCTTCCTGGGCGATCAAGGCGACCACCGTGCCATCCATCGGCGCCACGATGCGGGTGTAGCTCAGGTTGAGGTTTGCCGTATTGACGCTGATTTTGGCCTGCGCGATTTGCGCATTCAGCGCCGTGATTTCGGCGCGCGTGGCCGCTTGCGTGGCCTCGGCGGCTTCGAAGCTTTCGCGCGATCCGGCCTCTTGGTCCATCAGGGATTCGGCGCGCTTGAAAGCGAGTTCGGCCTGCTTGAGTGTGGCCTGCTTTGACAACAATTGGGCGCGTACGCTTTCGAGCGCCGCCTCGGCGTTGCGCAGCGAGTTTTGCTGCGTCAGCGAATCGATTTCAGCGATCAACTGGCCCGCCTTGACGCGGTCGCCGAGTTTGACCTTGAGCGACTTGATCTGCCCCGAGGCCTGGGCGCCGACGCTGACCTGCTTGAACGCCTGGATCGTGCCGGTGGCGAGCACCGCATCCTCCAGATCACTCAGCTCGGCGGCTGCGGTCAGGTAGGACGGCCGCTCTGGCGGAGACCAGAGTTTGAACCCGGCCAGCAGCAGGACCGCCAGCACGACGAGCGCAATCACGCCATTGCGCAGCGTGAACCAGTTATTTTTCTTGAGAGCCATGATGGGGATGCTGCCGAGCTGCGGCATTGTGCTTGAGGGTGTGGGCGTATTGTCCCGCAAGCGACCTTTGGCGAGGGTTAAGCCTTGTAATTGGAGAGTAAGAAAAATTAAAGCCTGGCACGCCAGGCGGGGCTGCCTGAAGAGCCGCATGCAGCGGACCTGTGCCGGTATGGGTGCTGCACAGTTACGCGGAATAAGGCTGTGCGGGCAGGTTTGTTCAGAACGCCCGCCCGCTGCGTTTGTCGGGGTGTCGTGTGGTTTGCCCACACGCCCGCGCTAGACGATGAAGCCGGTGCCGCTGTGCATCTTCTCGTTCATCTCGGCTTTCATGGCGGCGCTGACGTTCGCGCGCAGTGTGTATTCCTCGCCGAAGCAGGGCGATTCCTCCATCAGCGCCTTGCGGCGCGCGATGTAGTCGCTGCTGCTGCCGAGGATATGAACCGGGTTGCCAACGGCCAGGCTGCCGGCCTCGATGTCGCGGCTGACCACGCTGCCAGCGCCGATGATCACGTCATCGCCGATGGTCACGCCGGGCAGCACGATGCTGCCGGCGCCGATGAAGACGCGGTTGCCGATGTGCAGTTTGCCAAGCCTGACGTAGCCGAGCGCGAGCTTGGTGCTGGCATCGTGGGCCAGCAGGGTGACGTTTGCGCCCAGGGTGACGTCGTCACCGATGCGGATGTGCCAGCAGTGGCTGGCGTCGATCTTGCAGCCATCTTGCATGTAGAAATTCTTGCCGACCACGAGACCGCGCTTGATCAGCATGGCGAGTGGATCGCGGCCGCTCAGACGGCGGAAGAGTTGGCGCAGAAGGTTTTTCACAGGGGTGTTCCGGAATCGAGTGCGGCAAGTTCGGCGTCGGTGAATCCCGCCGCCCGTCGCGCACTCAGGTTGAAGGGGCCGCGCTGGCGCGGGGCGCCGTATTGCGCGGCGAGCATTGCGTCGGCGGCCAGCGGATCGAGCCCGCGTGCCGCGCACAGCCAGTGATACCAGTAGTTGCCGAGCGCGACGTGACCGATCTCGTCGCGCAGGATGATGTCCAGAATCGCCGCCCCGGCCTTGTCGCCCGCGCTGGCGAGTTTGGCGCGGATCTGCGGGGAAACATCCAGCCCGCGTGCCTCCAGAATGCGCGGCACCAGCGCGATGCGGGCGAGCGCATCGTCGGCCGTTTTCTCGGCCATTTGCCAGAGTCCATCGTGCGCCGGGAAATCGCCGTAGGCGTAGCCCATCGTCGCCAGATGTGCGGCGAGCAGGTCGAAGTGATCGGCCTCTTCGCATGCCACGCCTAGCCAGTCGCGATAGAACTTTTCCGGCAGATCGGCGAAGCGCCAGACGATGTCCAGCGCCAGATTCACCGCGTTCAGTTCGATATGTGCCAGGGCGTGAATCAGCGCGGCGCGGCCTTCGAGTGTGGCCAGTGAGCGCTGCGGCACATCGCGCGGCATGACCAGATGCGGGCGGGATTCGCGGCCGGGCAGGGGGACTTCAGTGCTGAGACTGGCGTTGGGGTCGAGCCGGCAATCAGCCGGGATGGCGCGCAGTGCGGCGCATTTTTCAGCCGGTGACGCAAGGGCGAGGGCGGCGAGGGCGCGGTGGCGAAGATCGGGCATGGCCGCGAGTTTACCCCTTTGAACCTAGAAGCCGTAGTTGGACGCATCCGAGTGGGCCGCGATGCGGTGCGTTGGCAAGGCGCGCCGACGCAGCGGGCCTTTGCCCGCAAGGAGAAGCAACGCCGCCAGCGTGCCACAGCGTGGTTCAATCGGGTGTGTAGCGCTCTCACCCAAATGATGAGGATTGCCGTGAGGACAAAACTTAATGCTCATGCGAACTTGCCCGCGATTGGAAGCGGTCAACTGCGGCTTCTAGGTTGATTCATGCCATGCTGCACAGGTCCGTGTGACGGGCCTGTGCGGAGGGGGGGCTGAAGATCCAGGCGCGGCGCGGCTCTACAGGTAGGCCGCGCACAGTGAGTTCATACCGGTGCGCTTAGCCCGGTATCTTTTCAAACAAGGCCAGGCGGCTCAGGCAGGTGTGGTGATGGATCGCATCCTGCCCCGGCCCGATGCGCTGATTTGGCAGGATCAGGGTGGTGCGTGCGCCGCTCTGACGTGCCGCGAGAATCCATTGGGTGAGCTGGCTCAGGCGGGACTCCAGCGGCATGCCGGGCGGCAGGGCATGCCAATCCAGTACGCAGGTGGGCGCCTGACCACTGGCGAAAATCTTGGTGAGCATGCCGCGACCGCTGGCGAGCTGTTTCCAGGCGACATGGCGTAGGGAGTCGCCGGGATGGAAGCCGCGCAGGCCGGCGAAATCGTCCTGGCCGAGGATCTGGCCGACGCCGCTGTCGGCCTGCTCGCCGGCTTGCAGCGGCAGGGCTTGCGAGCCCGCTGGCGTCGGGAAAATCAGCTGCGGCGCATACGGTTCGATGTAGCTCCAGGCTCGGATCCAGCCCAGCGGCTGGCGCGTCTCGATGGTCAGCTGGCCCGGCTGCAGCGGGCCGCGCTGCGCGCAGGGCAGGGCGATGCGGGTGCTGAACGTGGCGTTCGGCGCGAGGTCGGCGCACAGCAGTTCGCGCCCGTCGGCATCCAGCACGCGGATCGCCGGGCGGCTGATGTTCTGCGCATTGATCAGGCTGATCTGCCAGTGCGCGCTGCCGCCGGCAAAGGCTTCATCGCTGGCCTGCAGGCTGATCTGCAGGCGTGTCAGGCTGCGCCAGCTGTGCAGGATGTGCACCACGCCGACGCTGCCGAGGAAGAAGGTCAGCGCGTAGCCCAGCGACAGGTTGTAATTCACCGCGGCGATGAACATCAGCAGCAGCGTGAGCAGCAGGGCAAAACCGGCACGGCTCGGGAACACATATACGCGTGCCTGGCGCAGCGTGATCGGCTGCGCCTCGGGCACTTTGGCGCGGGTGGCCCAGCGCCGGAACTGGCGCCGCAGCCGGGCAAGCACGGCGGCCATCGTCAGAGCGCGACGGATTCGATCAACTGGCGCACCAGCGTTTCGCCGCCCTGACGCGTGTCGGCGGCATTCAGGCGGTGACCGGCGACGCAGGGCAGGATCGCCTGCACGTCTTCCGGGCGCACGTGATCGCGCCCGGCGATCAGCGCCCAGGCGCGGGCGGCGGCAAGCATGCCGAGGCCGGCGCGAGGGCTCAGCCCTTGCGCAATCTCCGGCAGGCTGCGGCTCTTGGCGAGCAGGGCCTGCACGTAATCGAGAATGCGTTCGCTCACCAGCACCGCGCTGGCTTGCGCCTGCAGGGTTTGCAGTTCGCTGCTGGTGATGCAGGCCGGCAGGCGCGCGAGGATCTCGCGTCGATCCTGCCCGGCCAGCAGCTCGCGCTCGGCCGCCGCATCCGGCAGGCCCAAGGACAGGCGCATCAGGAAGCGGTCGAGCTGCGATTCGGGTAGGGGGAAGGTGCCGATCTGCTGCGAGGGATTCTGGGTCGCGATGACGAAGAAGGGTTCGGGCAGCGGGTGGGTCTTGCCATCGACCGAGACCTGGCGCTCCTCCATCGCTTCGAGCAGCGCACTCTGCGTCTTCGGCGTGGTGCGGTTGATTTCATCGGCGAGTAAGACCTGCGAGAACAGCGGCCCGGGATGGAAGCGGAAACCTTGCTGCACGGTGTCGAAAATCGTGATGCCGATCAGGTCGGCCGGCAGCAGATCGCTGGTGAATTGCACGCGCTGGAAACCCAGCCCCAGTGTGACCGCCAGCGCATGCGCCAGGGTGGTCTTGCCTACGCCGGGCTGATCTTCGATCAACAGATGGCCGCGCGCCAGCAGGCAGGCCAAGGCGAGGCGCAAGGCCTGCGGTTTGCCGAGCAACACTTGGCCAAGCTGGGCGAGGATGAGTTCGGTGCGCTCGTTTGCTGCTACAGGCATGGGGCAATCCTTGGGTGGCTGTTCGGGTAAGACTGGCTGGCGAGTGCCGGAGTTTGGCAGTAGTTTACGGCACACAAGAAGTTCGCCGGCATGTATCGGCGGGCAGGCAAAGAAAAATATGCCCAAAAGGAGAGCCGATGAGCGGAACCGTATTTATCAGCCACCCCGACTGCTGGCTGCACAGCATGGGCACCATGCACCCGGAATCGCCGGATCGCCTGACTGAGATCCTTGACCAGATCAAAGGTTCCGGCCTCGACGGTTTGCTCGACATGCGCGAAGACGTGCCGCAGGCCACGCTGGAGCAGCTCTACCGGGCGCATTCACCGGCTTACGTCGATGAGCTGTTCGAGATTTCGCCTGAGCAAGGCTTGCGCCACCTCGATCCCGATACCGCGATGACGCCGCATACGCTCAAGGCTGCCTTGCGCGCTGCCGGGGCCGGCATTTACGCGACCGAACTGGTGCTGGCCGGCACGGCGCATAACGCCTTCTGCGCGGTGCGCCCGCCCGGCCACCATGCCGAGCGCCTGCGCGCGATGGGCTTCTGTTTTTTCAACAACGTGGCCGTCGCCGCGCGCCACGCGCTCGAAGTCTGTGGCTTGGCGCGAGTCAGCATCATCGATTTCGACGTGCATCACGGCAACGGCACCGAGAACATTTTCCTCGCCGATCCGCGCGTGCAGATGCTCAGCTTCTTCCAGCATCCGCTCTATCCCTACAGCGGCACCAAGCTGATCGCGCCGAACCTGCTCAATACGGCTTTTCCGGCGGGCACGCGCGGCGACAAGATCCGCGATCTGCTGACGGATGCCTGGCTGCCCGCACTGGCGCAGCATCAACCGCAGATGCTGTTCATCTCCGCCGGATTCGATGCGCACTACGAAGACGACATGGCCTCGATGGGCCTGGTCGACGCGGACTTCGCCTGGATCAGCCGCGAGCTGCGGCAGTGGGCCGATGCGCACTGTGGCGGCAAGCTTGTGTCGATGCTGGAAGGCGGTTACTCCTTGCCGGCCTTGGGACGCAGCGTGCTGGCGCATGTGCGGGCGCTGGCGGATATTTAAAAAAAGTGCTGAGTTCTGAGGGTTGAGTGCTGAGTGGGGCGTGCTTGTAGAGCCGCGCGGGTACTCGGTTTTCGGGCAGGCATCGCGGTGAGGCAATACCGGCGAGGCTCTGCGCGAGGGTGACGTAGGAGCTAGCGAAGCTGGCGATTCGGACGCAAATTGGGGCTCAAATCGCCAGCTTCGTTAGCTCCTACAACGGGCTCTGAAGTGGGTGTGCCTTAAGAGCCTCTCCGGGAGGGTGTCTTCAGGTAAGTATTCTGTAGGGCCAATACCGGCGTGGCTCTGCAGGCAGCTTGCTCAGGCTGGCCCGTCCAGCGACGCATCCAGCCGCACGCGCAGGAAATCCAGCGCGTCCTTGAGCATTGCCGGGCTGATCGTGTGGCCGGTGGTGTATTCCTTGAAACCCAGCTTGACGCCCAACTCGGCAAACAAGGCGCAGGCCGCCACGGATTCGGCGTGCGGCACCATGTCGTCCTGGGTGCCGTGCTGGATCAGCAGGGTCAGGTGACTTATCGCTTCGGCTGTAGCCGCATACGGCGCACTGGCTGCGAGCAGGCGGCCGGCAATGCTCACGACCGAGCGCAGATGGCGCGGGGCCGTCAGGGCGAGGGTCAGGGCCATCGCGCCACCCTGACTGAAGCCCAGCACATGCACCTGCTGTGGATCGGCACCCAGGCCCATCACCGCGTCATTGATGCTCTGGATCAACCACAGGCGGCTGGTTTCGATTTCTGCGGCATCGAAGACCGAGCCCTGCAGTGTTTCCGTGCGTTCATACCAGCGGTAATAACCGGATGCCATTTCATGCGGTGCACGCAGGCTGATCACCATGAAGCGCGGATCAAAATACTGCGCCAGCCCGAACAGATCCTCCTCGTTCGCTCCCTTGCCGTGCAGCAATACGAGCAGGGGCGGGCGGTGGCTGGGCGGGGTGGCGGGACGGCGCAGGAGGTAAGTGAAGTTCATGTGGATTTCCATGGCTGGCTGCAGGGCTTGCGGGGGTGTAAAGCAGCATTGTTGAGCGTCAATGATCCAATACGTTTGCCGCGTGATCTTTCCCAGTATTATCCATGGCTTGGCCGGAAAGGCCGAGGCATCAACAATAACAAAGGATGGGACATGGAACAGCTGGACCAGGAGGCGAGTGTGGGCGAAGCGGGGGAGCAACTGCCGCTCGTCGTGGAGTCTGAAATACCTGAAGAACCCGAAGTTGTATTGGCGCCGGACGAGACTGTGGCATCAGCGCTGTCGCTGTCTGCATGCGAGCCTCTTGCGGCCGCAGGCTCAAGTGGCAGCTCCGCATGGAGCGGATGGCTAAGCGGAGTTTGCGTGCTGCTCGGTGCCGTGTTTGGCTTTGCGCTGGTGTCCACTCACCCAGGTCTCATTAATGACGAGGGTTTTCACGGTCCCCAGATCTGGAATTTTTTCACCAATAATTTCACGATCCTGGGCAGCACCACGATGATTCCCAGTTATCACGCAGTTCTGGCTTTGGTTGCCAAGCTGCTGGGTTACTACAGCGATAGCCTGCACAGGCTGGTGACTTTGCTGGTGGGGCTGGCCATGCCCTGGTTGGCATTCCGCATGGTGAAACTGCACGCGCCGCTCGCCGCAGGGCGCAGAGCCGTGCAGTTGTTCTATTTTCCAATCCTGTTTCCGTTTTTTTTCCTGATCTATACGGATGTGTGGACGACAACGGCGATCATCGCGACCTGTCTGTGTGCGATGAATCGCCGTTTCCTGCTGGCGGGGCTGACCGGGCTGGTGGCTGTCCTGTTGCGCCAAGATGCGGTGATCTGGGTCGGGTTGGCTTGGCTGCTGGTGGCATTCGATGGCAGCTCAATGAATCTGCGGCAACTGGAGTGGCGCAAGATTATTGCCAATGCCTGCGTTCGGGGTTTGCCCTTGCTTGCTGTGATGCTGCTGTTTGTCGGTTTTGTCTTCTGGAACAAGGGTGTGGCGGTCGGGGATCGTTCGCAGCATCAGAGCGGTTTCACGGTCACCAATATCTATGTGTTCCTGTTCTGTGGCTGGCTGATGTTCCTGCCCATGAACCTTGAGGCGGTGCCGCGCATCCTCACCCTGCTGCGCAAGCCGGCGGTTGTGGCTTGTCTGATTCTGGGCTTCCTCATTTACATGGGGAGCTACTCCAACACCCATGGCTACAACGGCGAAGGCATGCGTTTCTGGCTGCACAACGAGTTGCTGTACTGGCCGACCAAGTTCCTGTCCGTGCGGGCGTTGGCTTATCTGGGGGTTGCCTGGATGGCGCTGACCCTGTGCGTGACCCGTCTGGCGCAGCCGCGCTTCTACTGGCTGTATGCGGTGGCTGTGCTGGCCGCGGCCATGCATCCCTTGATCGAACCTCGTTATTACCTGCCGGGCTTGTTGCTGCTGCAGATCTGTCGGCCGGAACTCGATGAAACCTGGGAAAACGCACAGCTCGTGCTCAGCATCCTGCTGTCCGCTGGTTTGTTGTTCGGGACCGTGATCATGGTCTTTTTTATCTGAGCAGGTGCCTGCCCGGGTCCTTCGGGCGGGCCGTTTGCGGCCTCTGTGCCGGAGAACCGCGCCAGTATTGGCTTCCGGCATAGCCTGCCTGAAGAACCTTGCTGGATGAGGTTTTCAGGGCTTACGGGTGGCGAAACACGAACAAGCGGTTCAGCACATAGCCGCTGACCGCGACCAGCACGACCGAGCCGGCGACGCCGATCAGGTAGTGGAGGTTCAGGTGTATGGCCAGTTTTACGCAGGCCCAGGACAAGCACAGACCCACCAGTGAAACGGCGAGGAAGCGCGGATAACGTGAGGCGTCGCCCTTCATCACCGCAAAGGTCCAGCGGCTGTTAACTGCATACGAGAACAGATTGGCACAGACAAAGGCTGTGACATTTGCCCAGTCCGGCGGCCAGTGCAGGAGTTCGGCAAGGCTTACCACGATAAGCATGTGTACGCCGGTATTGGCGACGCCGACCAGGCAGAAGCGCACGAAGCGGCCGAACTCCTTCTGCATCATTCTGCGGCCTTGCCTCCGCGTTGTTGCACCGAACGGATCACGAAGGGCGGGCGACGCTTGCTTTCCAGATAGACCCGTCCCAGATACTCGCCGATGACGCCAAGGCCGATCAGCTGCAGGCCGGACATGAACAGCACGACGGTCAGCAGCGAGGCATAGCCCGGCACATCGACGCCCTGGATGGCAGTGCGCAGGATGATGAAACTGCCGTAGCCAAAGGACATCAGGGCGACAAAGACGCCGATGTAGGTCCAGATTTTCAGTGGCGCGATGGAGAAGGATGTAATCCCTTCAACGGCCAGATTCCACAGTTTCCAGCCGGAGAATTTGGTTTCTCCGAACTCGCGTTCGGGGCGGGCGTAGTCGATGCTGGTGGTGCGGAAACCCGCCCAGGCAAACAGGCCTTTCATGAAACGCCGATTTTCCGGCAGGCTGGAAACGACCTCGACGACGCAGCGATCCATTAGACGGAAGTCACCCACGTTGTCTGGAATCTTGACTTCGGACAGGCGGTTCATCACGCGATAAAAACCGGCGGCGGACTGACGCTTGAGGAAGCCGTCACTGCTGCGATCCGCGCGACGGGCGAGTACGACCTCGAAGCCTTGCTCCCACTTTTCGAGCATTGCCGCGATCATTTCGGGCGGGTCCTGCAGATCGGCATCCAGCGGAATGATGGCGTCACCGCTGGCTTGGGACAGGCCTGCAGAGAGCGCGGCTTCCTTGCCGAAGTTGCGCGACAGGTCAACCACGATCAATTCGAAATTGCTGGGCGAGGCGGCTTGCAGTTTGGCCAGCGTCGCGTCGCGACTGCCGTCGTTGATGGCGACGAGCTCCCAGTCGTAGCGTTGCGGGTCGACCACGCGGGCAATCGCCGCAAGCGTGTTGTCGACGTTGAGTTCCTCGTTGTAGAAGGGGATGACTAGTGAAATGCGGCGGCGGGTGTTCATTGTCCAGCTCCTTGAGGGGCGGTCGGAGTAGCGGCGGCTTGCTGCGGCTTGCGCAGCGTACTGGCGAGCAGGATCAGCTGGGCGATCAGCAAGCCTTCGAAGGGTTTGCGATAACGCCCCTCATTCACCGCAACCAGGCCTAGCCCCTGCAGCAGGAACCACACGAGGATGAGCGAGGGCAGCAGGCGTTCGCGCTGGCGGCGCCACAAGCCCACGGTCAGTGCCAGGCCAGCCAGGCTCAGTGGCGCCCAGAGCCAGCGCAGCCGGTAATTGATTTCGCCGATGCTTCGGCTGCGATCCGTGTCTGGCCAGGATTCGGCGAAGAACAGGAAGGCCAGGTTTTCGCCGGTGAGCCACAGGTAGCGCGGCAGGTCGAGATTGATTTTGGCTTGTTCGGCGTCCCAATCTTCGGCGCCCTTGTCCATGTCGATCTTGAATTTGGCGACGCCTTCGCGTTTGGTGCGCCAGTCAGAATACGGAGCGAAGGGCTCCGTGCCGACCGATGGTGAGCCAAAGCCAAACCCCCAGCCGGCGCCTTCGCGCTTGAATTCAATGTTGATTTCGAAACCGCCCGAGCGGGCGTACAAGGCATTCAGGCCGCCGATGCCGTGCGGGGCGACCAGATGTGCGCGTTCCAGACTGCGAACGGTGAGCGGACCAAAGACCAGCGCCAGAAGTAGCAGTGAGGTGGCTGCGCGGCGGACTTTGTCGCCCTGTGCGATCCACAGCCAGACCAGGGCCAGCAGGCCCAGCGGCAGGCAGATCGAGCGGGTCAGGCCGGCCAGGGTCCACAGAATGGCCGCAGCAAGAAAGGCTTGCAGGGTAGCCTTGCGACGGCAGCGCCAAGTGGCCCAGAGTGCCGCGCCGAGCAGCGGCAGCATCAGGGTTTCCTGCATGAAATAGGAATAAATCGCGGTCCACGAGGGCGACCAGGCCAGGATCGCCCAGCCCAGCAAGGCGAGGTTGCGCGAGGGCTGCAGTTCGCGCAGGAATCTGTACCAGAGCCAGGGCGTGAGCAGTGAGAGGGCCGCGGTATAGAACGCCGTCAGCTTGTGAATGCCAAGCGTCAGCTTGGCGAAGATGCCGATATACAGCTGGAACAGGATCGGATCCATCATCGCTAGCGGATCGTCGCGCTTGGCGTCGATGCCTTGCACCCAGTGACGCTCCGGATCGCTCCAGATGTGGTCCATCGGGTTGTAGGCATACACCACCCAGACCCTGTAACAGCAGGCCAGTACGATCAGTTGCCAGAGGATGAAGGGAATGAAAGGACGCGCGCGATCCATCAGGTCGCGCATTTTTTGGTGCAGCACAGGTTTGCTCCTCGAACTTGATTTTATATTTGCGGGCAATGATAGCGGCTGCATCGCAGGAGCGCCGCAAAGTGCGGCGCAACATTTGGCAAATTTCTGTGTTTCGGTTGTATTGAGATCAAGAGCATGTAAAAAAGCCCGACTGCTTGCGCAGCCGGGCTTTCTGGTTCGTGCATCAAACGATCAGTTGCCGCTGCCGGTGCCTGTGTTGAGGTACTCGCTGAAGCGGGCCGTCGAGCTGCTGTAGGCCGCGCCGTTGGTACCAGGCCCCCACGGAGCAGTCTTGCGTACATGCGCGCCGATGGCGGTTTCGCGGATGACCAGTTGGGCCTTGGCGCCGGATTCGGCCCAGTTGCGGCCCAGGTAGACCACGTTGTTCGGCGCGCCGCCGGCATAGTTCAGCGTGCTGCTGACAACCAGGAAGCCGTAGCTGTTCGACGACTGGGTGCTGGGGGCGAAAATGTAACTCGCAGCACTGGAGCCTAGTCGTGTGGCGTTGTACTGGATCGTGCAGCCGTAGAACGCGGCCGTGCCGTGACCAAAGATGAAGTCGGTGTCGCCCTGGATGAAGCTGGCCTTGAAGAAGGCGCGGTTGGTCGTCGAGTAGCTGTAGGAGCCGATGTACAGCGTGTCCTGATTGCCGATGACCTGCACGTTTTCAAAGATCGCTTTGTCGCCACGCACCGACAGTGCAATGGCTGCCTGGTTGCTGCCGCTGTAGCTGCCTTCGGTGTAGCTGTTCTTGAAAGTCAGGTTGCGGGCGCGAAAATCTGTGGCGGCGACGTTGAAGGTGGCGCTGCTGGATGTGCCGACGGTGGTCGCCGAGCTGTTGCTGGTACAGGCGTGGGTGGCGGAACCGGCGGATTTCGGTGTCAGGTTGGAGTTGCCGTAGTAGATGACCGTGTTGCCGGCGCTGGCGTCCAGCCCATACAGGGTGATTGGCGGGGCGGAGGCGGGCACGCAGACCACTTCCTTGTAGCTGCCAGCCTTCACGCTGATGTATTTGCGTGTCGTGCCACCGGCCTTGACGGCGGCGGTGATGGCCGCCTGAATGGTTTTGTAAGTCGCCGTGCCATCGGCAGCAACCTTGTAATTCGCTGTGAAGCCGCTGATTGCGCCGACGCCGCTGGACGGATCCCAGCCTCCGCCGTTGGACATGTATTTGGCGAGGGTGTAGCTGGCGGCCTGGCTGCTGGTGAGTTGCGGGCGGGCGGTGGTGCTGCTGACGGCCAGGGCCGGCAGGCTGAGCAGGGCGCTGACGGCGATGGCCGCGAACACGCTGCTGCGGGTAAAGATGGTGTGCATGAGTGTCTCCAGATCTTCAGATGTGGTGGTTGGTCGCTTGATCGCGGCTCTGTCTCCGGTTTGCTACCGGTCCCATGATTGTATCTTTGTAACCGGTAACATCAAGAAGGGGTTTTCCCTCGGGCCGGTTGTGCTGACTCAGGGATGGCCGGCGAGGTTTTCGACATTCTCGGCATGACGCGCAGCGGAATCCGGTGCCGGAAGTGGCGTGGAAAACATCCCCGGATCGCGTTGCGCTTGTCCGGGGTTCGCTACGTCAGGGTTTTCGCTTGCGCGCAGCCACTGCCTGCACAGCCGCACGGGGCGGACTTTTGCGGGCAGGCTGTCCGGAGATGACCGCCGGGCGAGGCTTTCCGGCTATATGTGCTGCAGACGCCCAGGTGACCAAGTGATTCGGGCTGTTGCCGATCAGGTCGCGCCGGTTGATCTCGATGAGGAATTCGCGGATCAGATCGAAATTTTCCGGATCGTGATAGCGCAGCAGCGCCTTGTGCAGCTTGCGTTGTTTGGCCAGGCGCGGAGTTTCCACGTCCTCCGAATCCTTGCTGACTTTCCGTAGCGGATTCTTGCGCGAGTAGTACATGGCCGTGGCCATCGCCAGCGGTGTGGGCGTGAAGGCCTGCACCTGGTCCGGGCGGAAGTTGTTGGCCTTCAGCCACAGGGCCAGATTGAGCATGTCCTGATCGGCCGTGCCGGGGTGGGCGGCGATGAAGTAGGGCACCAGATGCTGGGTCTTGCCGGCTTCTTTCGAATACTTGTCGAACATCTTGCGGAAGCGCTCGAAGCTGCCAATGCCCGGCTTCATCATCTTCGACAGCGGGCCTTCCTCGGTGTGCTCCGGGGCGATCTTGAGCAGGCCGCTGACGTGGTGCGTGACCAGCTCCTTGACGTATTCGGGCGAGAGCACGGCGAGGTCATAACGCAGGCCCGAGCCGATGCTGATCTTCTTCACGCCGGGAATCGCGCGCGCCTTGCGGTACAGCTCGATCAAGGAATCGTGGCTGGTGTTGAGGTTCTCGCACACGCCCGGAAACACGCAGGACAGGCGCCGGCAGGACTGCTCGATCTTCTCGCTCTTGCAGGCCATGCGGTACATGTTGGCGGTCGGCCCGCCGAGATCCGAGATATGCCCCTTGAATTCCGGAATCTTGTCGCGGATCTCCTCGATCTCTTTGAGGATGGATTCGTGTGAGCGGCTCTGAATGATGCGGCCCTCGTGCTCGGTGATCGAGCAGAAGGTGCAGCCGCCGAAGCAGCCGCGCATGATGTTGATCGAGAAACGGATCATCTCCCAGGCCGGGATGCGCGCCTTGCCATAGCTGGGGTGCGGGGCGCGGGCGAAGGGCGCGTCGAAGACGTAATCCATCTCCTCTGTCGTCAGCGGAATCGGCGGCGGGTTCAGCCACACATCGCGCTCGCCGTGCGTTTGACGTAACGCGCGGGCGTTACCCGGATTGGATTCAAGATGGAAGACGCGCGAGTTGTGGGCGTAGAGCACGCGGTCTTCGCTGATCGCCTCGAAGCTCGCCAGACGCACTACGGTCTTGGCGCGGAGCGCCTTGCGCGCAGCCACGCGGGCGGCGGCGGGGATGATCTGTATCGGCAACGAACCATCGGCATTCGGCGCAGTGGCGGTTTGCTGCGGCTCCATGGCGTAAGGATCCGGATGCGGATCGACGCGGCCCGGGCGGTCCAGCTCCAGCGAATCGATCTCGTTCCATTCCGTGTCCGGCAGCCAGTTCTTCTTGACCATGAAGGCCGTGCCGCGCAGATCGCGGATTGAATCAATCGGCTCTCCAGCGGCCAGTCGATGCGAGAGTTCGACCAGCGCACGTTCAGCGCTGCCGAAGATCAGCATGTCGGCTTTGGAGTCCGGCAGCACGGAGCGGCGCACCTTATCGCTCCAGTAATCGTAATGGGCAATGCGGCGCAGGCTGGCTTCGATGCTGCCGATGATCACCGGCACACCGGGGAAGGCTTCGCGGGCGCGCTGGGCATACACCGTGACGGCACGATCCGGACGTCCGCCTGACAATCCACCGGCGGTGTAAGCGTCATCCGAGCGCGGCTTGCGGTCCGCCGTGTAGCGGTTGATCATCGAATCCATGTTGCCGGCGGTTACGCCGAAGTACAGATTCGGTTTGCCCAATGCCCGGAAAGCATCGGCCGAGAGCCAGTCCGGCTGGCTGATGATGCCCACGCGAAAGCCCTGGGCCTCCAGCAGCCGACCGATCAGCGCCATGCCGAAGCTGGGGTGGTCGAGGTAGGCGTCGCCGGTGACGAGGATGATGTCGCAGCTATCCCAGCCGAGCGCGTCCATCTCCTTGCGACTCATCGGCAGGAACGGGGCGGGCTTCAGTTTCGGCCGGTGGCGGGGCCAGCTGGCGAGGGGGCGGTTTTGTGCTTCCATGGGTGGCGCGATTCTACCTGTGAAAGCTTTGCAGGAAGCCCTGCGCGGGGTGTGGACTATTGTCACTTGGGGCCTGGGGCGCTTATCCTCGCCGCCATGTCCGAAGCCCAATCCCCGTTGCATCGCCTGTCCGGCCTGATCGCCAGTTCCTGCGCCGGCGCCCATGCCAGCGTGCGCATTGTCGATGTCGAGGGGCGATCCGTGACCACGCAGGCCGATGCGCAGGGCGTGTATGCGCTGGATTTGCCGCCGCTGCGCGCACCGCTGCTGATTTCAGCCTGTCTGCCGGCTTTTTCGGCGAACGTCGCTGATGGCGATGCGGCCTGTGCGCCCTGGGCGCGCAGTCTGGCGGCGCTTGTGCCGGCGCTGGAGGCCGGGGCGAGTTCGCTGGCGCATGTGAATGCCCTGACCGACTGGATCGTCTCCGGCGTGGCGCAGGGCTTGGGCTTTCGCGGGCCGCAGGGGCTGGTCGAGCAGGGCAGCAGTGCTGGTGTGACGCTGGCGGCCATTGCCCAAGCCCGCGAGAATCTGCAGCCCCTGATCCGCCCGGCATTGCTTGAACTCGGCCTTGGCGATGCCGACTTCGATCCGGTCAGTGTGCCGATGCGCGTGCAGTGTGGGCCGGTTGCGGCGGCACTGGATCTGCTGGTGCTTAACCGCGGCTTTCACAATGACACTGGCCTGCCCGGCGCGACCCTGCTGTTCGATGCGGATTACCGTTTTATCGGCCGCGTTGATGCGCACAGCGCGCCGGAGCCGCTGGATCTGCAACATGCGCGTCGGGCGCGCGCTCGCCAGCGCGATCCGGCGACGACGCGGCTTTTCATCGTGGGGGATTCGACGGCGGCGAATTACGAGCGTGCGCGCTTTCCGCGTACCGGCTGGGGGCAGGTGCTGGGTGAGGTTTTCCGACCGGAAGTGCAGGTCGTGAACGCGGCCAAGGCCGGGCGCAGTTCGCGCAGCTTCTTCCGTCAGGCCTATCTGGCGCAGCTCGCGCCGTTGATGCGGCCCGGCGATTACCTGTTCATCAACTTTGGCCATAACGATCAGAGTGCCGACGCGGCGCGCCCGGTGCGCGGTGCGGCGGATCTCGCCCATCTGGCGACTTATCCGGATGATGCCGTGGGCCATCCGCAGTATCCCGCAGGCCGGCCGGAACTGGCTTTCCGTCACTCGCTGGAGCGCTACATTGCCGCGGCGCGGGCGCTGGGCGTGATCCCGGTGTTGCTGACGATGACGGCGCGCATCCGGCCGACGTTTCCGTTGGGGCCGACCCACCGCACCGTACAGGGCGCTCAGACGGATTACGCCTTCGTCGGCGATTACGCGCAGACCGTGCGCAACACCGCGCAGGCCAATGCCGTGCCGCTGATCGACCTGGAAGCCCTGACGATCCAGCTCGCCAACACGAATCTCGATGGCTGGCAGGACTACTGGCTGGCGGTCGATCCGGCCGAACATCCCTGGTATGCCACGCAGAGCACTGGCACGCTGAGCAAACCGGATCTGAGCCATTTCCAGTTCAAGGGCGCGCAGTGGCTGGCGCGCAGCATTGCCGATGAAGTCCGGCGCTGGCCGGAATTGGCGCCGCTGGCGGGCTTGCTGGTGTAAAAAAATCGCAAGTCGCAAGTCGCAAGTCGCAAGTCGCAAGTCGCAAGTCGCAAGTCGCAAGTCGCGAACCGTGCAGGCTTTCCCCTTTGTAAAAGGGGGATTGAGGGGTGGGGTGGGTTTGTCTCCTCGATGCATGAAATCCAATCCTCCCTCGCCCTCCTTTTGCAAAGGAGGGAATGTTCTGGCCCCACCTTGCCGTTCGCGATTTTTGGGGCGCCTGCCCGCATAGCCCCATCCAGCCTGCCTCTACAGCCTGCCTTGCTGAAGACGTCCATCCAGAAAGGCTCTTCAGATAGGTGCTGTTTTTTACCGCCAGAGCGGGCAAGGCGTGCGGGTCTGCGACTCACGACTTGCGACTTGCGACTTGCGCATTTGATTTGTCCGCTTGCGGCTGGGCGCCGAAACCGCCAAGCTGAATGTTCTGATGCATCCTTGTTGAGGCCAGCCTGATGGCTTTTTCGCCCGCCCTGCCGATTCTGCGTTGCCGCGATGTGCGTGCCATCGAGGCCGCGCAGCTGGAGGCGCAGCCTCCGCTGATGGAGCGCGCCGGTCTGGCTGCGGCCGGCTGGGTGGAGGAATTGCTGGCGTGCAGTCCGGGCTGCGTGCTGGTGCTGGCCGGGCCGGGCAACAACGGTGGCGACGGCTTCGTGCTGGCACGCGAGCTGCGTCGTCAAGGCATCGAAGTCGTGCTGGTCAGCGCTGCCAAAGTCGCAAAGCTTCCACCCGATGCGGCAATCGCACGCCAAAGCTGGCTGGATGCTGGCGGCCAGATCCTGCCGGATTTCATCGGCACGCAATGGGCGCTGGTCGTCGATGCCTTGTTCGGCATCGGCTTGACCCGGCCCATTGATGGCTTGCATGCCGACTGGATTGCGCGTCTGAACGCCTTGAGCTGCCCGCGTCTCGCGCTGGATATTCCCTCGGGTCTGAATGCCGATACCGGTGCGCTGATCGGCCCTTGCGTGCAGGCCACGCATACGGCGAGTTTCATTGCGCTCAAGCCCGGTTTGCTGACGCTCGACGGGCCGGACTATTGCGGTCAGGTTCGCGTTTTCGATCTCGATCTGCCGTTGCCGCAGGCGATGGGCCGCGAGATCAGTCCGGCCTGCTTCACCGATCACCTGCTGCCGCGTCGGCGCAACACGCACAAGGGCCAGTTCGGTGCGGTTGGCGTCGTGGGTGGCGCGGCCGGCATGCAGGGCGCGGCACTGCTGGCGGCGCGCGCGGCGCTCCATCTGGGGCCGGGCAAAGTCTTTCTTGGCTTGTTGGATGCGGCAGGGGCGGGCGTGGATGTGGCGTATCCCGAAATCATGTGGCGTAGTCCTGCTGATCTGTTTCTGCTTGTCAGCGCGCTGGTCATCGGGCCGGGGCTGGGCAAGGGCGAGGCGGCCAGTGTGCATGTGCGCCGCGTGCTGGGCTTTACCAGGCCCTTGTTGATTGATGCCGATGGCCTGAACTTGCTGGCGGCTGAGCCGGCTTTGCTGGGCGTATTGGCTGGGCGCGCCGGGGCAAGCGTGCTGACGCCGCATCCGGCCGAGGCGGCACGCCTGCTGCAGACTTCCGTGGCGCAGGTGCAGGCCGATCGCGTCAGCACAGCCTGCGAACTGGCGCGGCGCACTCAGGCCATTGTCGTATTGAAGGGCTGTGGCAGCATCGTGGCGACGCCCGACGGGCGCTGGTTCATCAATAGTTCCGGCAACAGCGGCATGGCCAGTGGCGGCATGGGCGATGTGCTCAGCGGTTTGATTGCCGCGCTGTTGGCGCAAGGCTGGCCGGCGCTGGAGGCCACGCTATGCGGCGTGCATCTGCATGGCGCAGCGGCGGATCAGCTCGCCACGCAAGGTGTCGGGCCGGTCGGCCTGACGGCGGGCGAAACCATTCTGGCCGCAAGGCATCTTTTCAACTTCTGGATCACTCCCTGAATCAATGGCAGCTCCCCATCCCCTGCGTGGCATCGCCCTGTTTGCCAGCGCCGTCTTCCTGTTTGCTTGTCTCGACACCACCATCAAGCACCTGACGCAAAACTTCAGCGTGCCGCTGATCGCCTTCGTGCGTTATTTCGTGCATCTCATGCTGATGCTGGCGATTGTGGTGCCGCGCCACGGTCTGAAGATGGCACGTGCCGGCCGACCGGGTCTGGTAATCCTGCGCGCCCTGTGTCTGGTGTTGATGACGCTGCTGATGATGCAGGGGCTGAAGCGGCTGCCGTTGGCCGAGGCAACCGCCATCAGTTTCGTGGCGCCCTTGCTGGTGGTGCTGCTGGCGCGCCCGCTGCTCGGCGAGCGCATCGGTCTCGTGCGTCTGCTGGCGGTCTTGTGTGGTTTTGGCGGAGTCTTGCTGGTGGCGCGCCCCGGCGGATCGCTGGATCTGGCTGGTGTGTTGTTCGTGCTGGTGGCTGCCTTATGTGGCACGGCCTATCAGTTGCTGTCGCGCGTGCTGGTGGGCAGCGAGAGCACGCTGACTTTGCTGTTTTACGTGGCGCTGGCCGGCGCGGTGTGCTTCGGTACGACGCTGCCCTGGGTGTGGCACGGGCCGATGCCGGGTTGGGGCGATGCCTTGCTGATGCTCAGCCTGGGCGTAACCGGCGGCCTGGGCCATTACCTGTTTACCCACGCGTATCACGATGCACCGGCCTCGCTGCTGGCGCCGTTTTCCTACCTGCAGCTGCTGTGGGCCGGTCTGCTTGGCTGGTTGGTGTTTGATCGTGTGCCGGACCATCTGACCCTGTTCGGGATGGGCGTCATCGCCGTGGCGGGTGTGGTGGTGGCGGTGCAGCAGCAGCGTAAATCAGGTTGAGCGAAGCCTGTCTGTAAAGCCGCACTCAGCTTTGTTCTTTGCAATGCATACTGCAAGACGCAAGCTGCGTGCGGCTCTTCAGCCTATTCCTCGAAAGGGTGCGGCCGGCGCCGGGAAGGTTTAGTGCCTGGCCGGTGAAACTTCAACGCCTCACGCCTCACCCAATCGGGTAGTTGCGCAGAATCGCGTGTTTCTTCTGGTTAATGTCGCGGACGTACCAGTAAACCAGCGTGGCGAGCAGAATAGCAGCCAGAAGAGCGCCCAGACTGACGCTCAGGATCGTGGTGATTTCGTTCATGCTGCGCCTTCGCCGTGTACAATCACCGGGACATGATAGCCCGCCGGATCGTAGCGATTACCGGACACAGAGGCACATTTGCAACTGATTCGTAACAGGGATAAAAAGATGAACCGATTCTCCGAACAGCTGCGCATCGAGATCCTGCGCTCCGTCGCCCAGGCGCTGGCTGAAGACGTTGGTACGGGCGACCTGACTGCCCAGCTCATTTCCGATAATTCCAGCGCGCGTGGCCGCGTGATCACCCGCGAAGACGCGGTTCTTTGCGGCACAGCCTGGTTTGATGCCGTATTCCAGATGCTTGATCCCGAGTCCTCGGTGATCTGGCACGCCAAGGATGGCGATCACGTCACGGCCGGGCAGAATCTGTGCGACATCTTTGCCTCGGCCCGCGCGCTGCTCACTGCCGAGCGCACCGCGCTGAACTTCCTGCAGATGCTCTCCGGGACGGCGACCATCACGGCGCAATACGTGGCCGCCGTAGCCGGCACCAATGCGGATATCGTGGATACGCGCAAAACCCTGCCCGGCCTGCGCCTGGCCCAGAAATTTGCGGTCAAGACCGGCGGTGGTGTCAATCACCGCATTGGTCTTTATGACGGCATCCTGATCAAGGAAAATCACATCATCGCAGCTGACGGTATCGCCAAGGCCATGAAACAGGCGCAGGCGCTGGCCTCGCCAAACGTCTTCATCGAAGTCGAGGTCGAAGATCTGGTGCAGCTAGAAGAGGCGCTGGCGTGTGGTGCCCGCCTGGTCCTGCTGGACAACATGGATGCCGACGAAATGCGGGCCGCCGTGAAGCTCACCGCTGGCCGGGCGGAGCTCGAAGCTTCGGGCGGCGTGAGTCTGGAACGCGTGCGCGAAATTGCCGAAACCGGCGTGGATCGCATCTCGGTTGGCGCCTTGACCAAAGATGTGCGCGCGATTGACCTGTCTTTGCGCCATATCGAAGAATAAGAATTACAGATTGCCGGGAGGAGAAACGTATGTGGTTTGCCCTGTATTACGTCGTTGCCATCGTGGTGTTGATCCTGCACTTCACCGGCTTTCTGGCTCGTCGCAATCTTGAGTGGCTGCTGTACGTGCTGGCGTTGACAGTCTTTCCGGCGGTGTGGTTTCTCTGAGCTGGGTCAGTGGATGATTGAGCTCTTCGCCTAGAATCTTCTGACAAGATTCTGGTGAAAAGGTCCTTTCATGAGTAGCACCCAATCCGATGCCCAGCCGGGCATCCTGGCGCCCGTCCCGCAGGCCGGGCGTTTTCTTTCCTTTGTCTTGCTTGGTTCCGCGATGGAGGCTGGCGCAGCCTTGCAGGCCGTGCGTGAGGCCTGCGATCCGGACTATCTGGTGCTGGGCATTGGCCAGTCGCTGGCGCTCGCCCTGGGGCACGAAATCCCCGGCCTGCGTCCTTTCCCGACTCACGTCCTTGCCGGGTTTGAATTGCCTTCTACGCCTGCAGCCCTCTGGTGCTGGCTGAGCGGCGCGGATCCGGGCGAGGTGCTGCTCGCCGCGCGCAAGCTGGAAGCCTTGCTGATACCGGCTTTCAGCCTCACAGACAGTGTGAATGCCTTCAAGCATGGCAGCGGGCGTGACCTTACCGGCTATGAAGACGGCACCGAAAATCCGCAGGACGAGGCGGCGATTGTCGCAGCGGTGGTCTGTGGTGTGGGCGAGGGTTTTGATGGCGGCAGCTATGTCGCCGTGCAGCAGTGGCGCCACGATTTTGCGAAGTTCGATGCCATGAGCCCGCAGGCGCAGGATCACAGCGTCGGCCGACGCAAGAGTGACAACGAAGAGCTTGATGACGCGCCCGAGAGCGCCCACGTCAAACGCACCGCGCAGGAAAGTTTCACGCCCGAAGCCTTCGTCGTGCGCCGCTCCATGCCCTGGGCCGAAGCGGGCGAGGCCGGTCTGGTCTTCGTCGCTTTCGGCCATTCACTCGATGCATTCGAGGCCCAGTTGAAGCGCATGGTTGGCGCCGAAGACGGGATTGTCGATGCGCTGTTCCGCTTCACCCGGCCGATGACGGGGGCCTACTTCTGGTGCCCGCCATTGCGTGCAGGGCGACTGGATTTGTCGGCGCTGGGCTTGTGAGCAAAGAAGCGCACGCGGGGGCGTGATGGCCCCCGCGTTTCGCCCGGAAAGGATCCGGTTTTGTCAAAAAAGCTGCTGTGTGTCTGCCCGAAGAGCCGCGCGCAGCGGGCCTCTCCGGGTGACCCGGGGCGCTCAAACCCTGAAGCGGCTCACGGACGTATGCAGGGAGTGGGCCAGCCCTTCGAGCTGGCGGGCGGTTTCGGCGGAGCCGGCAACCGCCTGGCTGGTTTCTTCGACCATCATTGCAATACGTTCCACCTGCTGCGCAATGCTGTTGCTGGCCAGGCCTTGTTCGCGGGTGGCGTCGGCCACCTCGCGGATGCGCCCCAGCGTGCCTTCTGCACCATTACGCATTTCGCGTAGTGACTGTGCGGCAGCCTCGGCCGAGGCTACGCCGGAGCGGGCTTGTGGTACGGCGGATTCCATGACGCTGACGGCCTCGCGCGTTTCGGTCTGAATGGTGGTGACCATGCCGGTAATGTCGGCAGTGGCCTGAGTCGTGCGCTCGGCGAGCTTGCGGACCTCGTCGGCCACGACTGCGAAGCCCCGGCCCTGTTCGCCAGCGCGTGCGGCTTCGATGGCGGCATTGAGCGCCAGCAGATTGGTTTGGGCAGCGATTTCCTTGATCACATTGGCTATCGAACCGATTTCGTCGGTGCGCTTGACCAGCCCGCCGATGCGCTCGCCCGCCTGGCTGACGGTGGCGGAAATGTCGGAGATTACGCTGACGGCGCCGACTGCACGTTTCTCGCCCTCTGCACCCAGTTCTGTGGCGAGTTTAGATTCTGTTTCCGTTTGCTGGGCGCTGTCTGCAATGTGATTGACAGCCACCGTCATTTCTTCGATGCCGGCCGCCATGGAACTGGTGGCGTCAGATTGCTGCAGGGCGGCTTCGGACACTTGCTGGGCGCTTTGTGCGACTTTGCTGGCATTCGAACTGAGTTCGGTCGACGAGGCGTGAATGTCGCGGATCAGCACTCCCAAACCTTCCAGCATGATTTTGAGTTTTGCCAGAACGCTGCTGGCATCACCTTTCACCGGGAAGCGGGTGTTCAGATCCCCGTTGGCGGCGTGTTGCATGATCTCCATCAGTTGCGCAGGTTCGCCGCCGAGCTGGCGGACGATGCTGCGCGCGGCCAGACCGCCGATCACGCCGGCCAGCAGCAGAGCCAGCACTCCGACCAGCGCGTAGCGTAGCGCTTGGCGCCGCAGTACGGCATTCACGTCATCCACGTAGACGCCGGTGCCGACGATCCATTGCCAACCGGGCACTGCGGCCACATAGGCCAGTTTGGGGTGGGCTTCGGTCTGGCCGGCACGTGGGAATACGTAGTTGATGTAGCCTGCGCCCGGCCCTTTGGCCGTACTGACAATGCTGTCCCAGAGTTTGAAGCCGGCAGCGTCGGTTTTGCCGAGCATGTTCTGGCCTTCAATTTTCGGACTGCCGGCGACCATTACGCCATTGCCCTCGAAATCGTAGATGAAGAAGTAGTCGCCGCTGGCAAAACGCAGCGGGCGCAAGGCCTCCATGGCCTGTTTCTGTGCTTCGGCGCGTGGCAGTTTGCCGTCGGCCTCAAGTTTCTGGTAATTGCCGATGATGCCGTTGGCGGCTTCTACCAGATGTTTGATGCGTTCCTGATGACCGTTCATGGCGGCATTGCGCGACTCGATCAAGGCGAAGCTTGCGAGCACCAGCAGACCGAGCAGCGCGGCAGCAATGACTAATGCGAGGCGGGTGCGTACGTGCAGTTTTTCAAGTGAAATCATGGGCTTCTCCGCTCAGGCTGCCATAGGGGTTGTTGTCCTTTTACGGCTTTCTGAAGCCCAAGTTGAGGGTAAGGACATTTTCTGCTTGGCTGTTGATCAGGCGAGCTGTGCTGAGCCGCATCCGGCAAGGATTACAGGCTGGGATGCTTGAAGAAGACCGCCCGTAGAGCCTGTGCGGGCAGGTGGCTTGTACAGCAAGGCTGGGGGCGGCTCTTCGGGCAGGCTTTTTCAGCTCGCGATGGTGCTGGGGAAACGGATAAACTCCGGCGAACCTATACGGCAGGAGTTTGCCAATGAGTCATGTGAAATCGTGCGAAGTCAGCCTCGCCATCAAGCCCACCGAAGAGCTCTTCAAGGCCCTGGATGCGCTGCGTAATGCGTGGAAAAGTGATCCCGCGACGCTACCTAAAGGTTTGAGCTGTTCCGAATCCAATGAAGGGCAGTTCGTGCTGGTTGCCGCCGAATCCTCCTTTGTGACCCTGCCAGGCGCCTGTGTCATCAAGGGGATTGGCGCGATCGAGCTGGCGGGTGAGGGGCCGGTGTTTGAAGATGGTGCCAACTCCAAGTCCCTGATCCTCAAGGCTATGCCGGAGGGCTGGAAGTTCTCGGTCAAGTTCGTGCCGCCGATAGTGCGCGAGCGGAATGTGAAGTAACAGGGACGGCTATTGCGGCGTCCCGGTTTTCTCTTCGTTTGCTGACGCAGCCCGGCACGCCATGTGCGATGCCTGCGATTCTGACTAACTGGCTCTGAGCATCGGTCAGTCTCCGCTGCTCATCCTGGGGCGGGAGATTTCCGACCTGTGCACTTTCCTGACGTCCGTCGTTGCCGAGTTTGAGGAGGCCTGCGCTGCGGGGGCGATTGTTGCTGTGGGCGTGGGTTTTGATGGCGGCTGCGCTGTCGCCGTGCAGTAGTAGACCCACTGTTTTGCCAAGGGGCCGCCCATGAAAAAAAGGCCGCCACTCAAAGAGTGGCAGCCTTTTGTCTGGATGCCCGCGACTTAGTCGCGAGTTTCAACTTGCTCCAGCGGGACATCTACTGCGGCGACGCGTGGCTTGCGACGACGCGGAGCGGGTGCGGGAGCCGACTCTTGCACCGGGGCTGGTGCGACAGCATTGGCGGCCGTTTCAACCATTTGCAGTTCCGCTTCCTGAGCCGCGAGCAGGGCTTGCAGATCCACTTGCGGACCCCTTGGCTTCGGGGCTGCTACAGGAGCTGGAGCTGGAGCCGGTGTCGCCTCGGGCACTGGGATCGGAGCTGCAGCGAGTGCGGCTGCGACCGGCGCGGGCTGGACTTCTTCAGCCACGATTGCCGGAGCGGCAGGCGCAGCCTTGATCTCCACGGGGGCTGCTTGCACGGCCACGACCGGCGCGGCTTCCACGATAGGGCTTGTTACGACAGGCGCTGCAACTGCTGCAGGTGCTTCAACCGCGGAGTCGAAGGCGAGCGTAGCTTGCGGTGCACCGTCCATGACAGCCACTTCACCGTTCGGAGTGGCTTCACCTTCGGGACGGCGCTCACCGCCACGGCCACGGCCACGACGATTGCGACGGTTGCGGCTTTCGCCACGGCCTTCGGCGTTACGCGCTTCGCCTTCACCTTCGCCAGCAGCGGTGGTGATGGTTTCGTCAGTCACGGCTGCGGCTTGTTCCTGCACGGCAGCGGGAACGGCTACGTCACGTTGCGGACGCGGATTGCGCTCGCTGCGCTCGCTGCGCTCGCCCCGTTCGCGTTGTGGCTTGGCTGTGGCTTCGCTGCGCTCGGTCTTTTCGCCGCGCTCTGGGCGTGTGCGTTCACCTTGTTCGCTCTTGTTGCGTTCCGGACGATCACCGCGATTGCGCTCGTTGCGAGCGCCGCGTTCGCTGGACTGTTCGTCGCGCGGCTTGCTGCCTTCCTTGCGCTCCTGACCTTGTTCGGCGTTGCGCGGACCTTTGCGCTCACCACCGCGCGGCTGACGGCCGTCACGACGCGGCTCGCTGCTGCGTGGGCGGCTCGGGGCGGGAGCGGGTGCGGCCGGTGCTGCCGGCTCGCCACCGAGCCAGTCCATCAGGCGACGGAACAGGCTCTTGGTTTCGCCTGACTTCGCGGCAGCCTTGCTGGAACGTGGTTCGCGCGGCTCGACGATCGGAGCTGGCTGGTCGGGTGTGACGCCCTTGATGGCGGCTTCCTGGCGCAGCGGCTTCGCTTCGGTCTGTGCCGAGGGCGGCGTGTAAGAGGCTTCGGAAGGCATGGCCGCCATCTTGTAGCTCGGCAGGTGGCCTTCTTCCAGATTCAGCTGGTCGTGACGCAGGCGCACGATTTCGTGGGCGGGCGTTTCCAGATGACGATTCGGGATGATCAGCAGGTTAACCTTGTGGCGCAGTTCGATCTTGGCGATGTCATCACGCTTCTCGTTGAGCAGGAAGGTGGCGACGTCAACCGGAACCTGGGTGTGCAGGGCGCCGGTGTTTTCCTTCATCGACTCTTCTTCGAGGATGCGCAGGATGTGCAGCGCAGCCGATTCGGTCGAGCGGATGTGGCCCGTGCCGGTACAGCGCGGGCAAGTGATGTAGCTGGTCTCGGCCAGGGCCGGACGCAGACGCTGACGCGACAGTTCGAGCAGGCCGAAACGGCTGATCTTGCCCGTCTGGACGCGGGCACGGTCGAAACGCAGCGCATCGCGCAGGCGGTTTTCGACTTCGCGCTGGTTGCGCGGGTTTTCCATGTCGATAAAGTCGATGACGATCAGGCCACCCAAGTCGCGCAGGCGCAACTGGCGGGCTACTTCGTCGGCGGCTTCAAGATTGGTGCGCAGCGCGGTGTCTTCGATGTCCGTACCACGTGTGGCGCGGCCCGAGTTGACGTCGACAGACACGAGGGCTTCGGTGTGGTCGATGACGATGGCGCCGCCCGAGGGCAGATTGACCTGGCGGCCATAGGCCGACTCGATCTGGTGTTCGATCTGGAAACGCGAGAACAGCGGCACGTCGTCGTGATAGCGCTTGACGCGATGCACGTTGGCCGGCATCACCGTACCCATGAAGGCCTTGGCCTGCTCATAGATCTCGTCGGTATCGATGAGGATTTCGCCGATTTCAGCATGGAAGTAATCGCGCACGGCGCGGATCACCAGGCTGCCTTCCTGATAGATCAGGAAAGCGCCATTCTGAGCCTTGGCCGCGCCATCAATGGCGGTCCACAGTTGCATCAGGTAGTTCAAGTCCCACTGCAGCTCTTCGGCATTGCGGCCGATGGCTGCGGTGCGGGCGATCAGGCTCATGCCGCCGGGCACTTCGAGGCCGTCCATGACTTCGCGCAGTTCTGCACGGTCGTCACCCTCGACGCGGCGCGAAACGCCACCGCCACGCGGGTTGTTGGGCATCAGCACCAGATACCGGCCGGCCAGCGAGACGTAGGTCGTCAGGGCTGCGCCCTTGTTGCCGCGCTCTTCCTTCTCGACCTGGACGATGATTTCCTGGCCTTCACGCAGCGCTTCCTTGATGGAAGCACGGCTATCCACGCCTTCGCGGAAATAGGATTTGGAGACTTCCTTGAAGGGCAGGAAGCCATGGCGCTCTTCGCCATAGTCAATAAAGGCGGCTTCGAGGCTGGGCTCGATGCGCGTGATCACACCTTTATAGATGTTGCTCTTGCGTTGTTCCTTGGAGGCCGATTCGATGTCCAGGTCAATCAGTTTCTGACCATCAACAATCGCAACGCGGAGTTCCTCGGCCTGCGTTGCATTGAAAAGCATGCGTTTCATAGTTCTTCTCCCGCGCGCTCCTGCGGGCAGGGCAAACCACCGCCTCTCCCTTGCGGGATCGGCGGGTAACTCAACTTGTGGTGAACAATACTTTCATGTGTTCCTGCAAGGAGTGAATCGGGTTTGCCTTACGACACCCTGAGCCGCGTAAGCGGTGCTCAAGGCGTTCCAGTCTGGTTCGCGTTCGCGCGCAATATGGGTCGATCAATCAAATGGTTTGGGATACCATCGACCGTTTTCTCCGGTCGATCGGTGTGTTCGCGGCGCTTGTAGCGCAGGTGGGCGGGTGGCCGGTTCAGCCGAACCTGATCTGTAACCTGCGCGCCGGATAACTCTACGGCGCCAACCGCTGCCGACTGGAGCGTGCGAAGCCAAAAGGCCTGGGACGCTTCAAACATGCCGGAGGGGCGGTACAGACAGGACGGGCAAACCGTGCAACACGGACGACCCACGGGACAAAACCCGCGAAACCGCTGCAGTATATTTGAAACTTATGACTTTAGGCAAAACACCCATTTCATCTACCCAGACAGCCCATTCCGTTCGTCGTGTCCTGATTGGCGAGGAGGATGCCGGACAGCGTATCGACAATTTCCTCCTGCGCGAATGCAAAGGCGTGCCGAAAAGCCATATCTACCGGGTATTGCGCAGCGGCGAGGTGCGCGTCAATAGCGGCCGGATCAGCCAGACCTATCGTCTGCAGACCGGCGACGAAGTGCGGATTCCGCCCATTCGGGTAGCCGAGAAAGCACCGGCTCCCGAGCAGGGCGCGGTGCAGCGTCACGCGTTCAAAGTGGTGTTCGAGGATGAGGCGCTGCTGGTGATCGACAAGCCGGCTGGCCTGGCGGTGCATGGCGGCAGCGGCTTGAGTTTCGGCGTGATCGAGTTGCTGCGCAGCCAGCGCCCGGAGGCCAAGTTTCTTGAATTGGCGCATCGGCTGGATCGTGAAACCTCCGGCTTGCTGATCATCGGCAAGAAGCGTTCGGCGCTGACGGCAGTGCAGGATGCGATGCGCCAGGGCAACATGGAAAAACGCTATCTGGCGATGGCTAACGGGCGCTGGATGAATCCGCTGCAGCACATCAAGACCGCGTTGTATAAATATCTGACGGAAGATGGCGAACGGCGCGTGATGGTGCGCGAGGATGGAAAGGCGTCGCACAGTATTGTGCGTCTGGTGCAGCGCTGGGAGCGTTACAGTCTGGTCGAGGTGGAGCTTAAGACCGGGCGCACTCATCAGATCCGCGTGCACATGCAGTCGCAAGGTTTTCCGCTGCTGGGTGATGACAAATATGGCGATTTCGCTTTGAACAAGACCCTGGCGCGCGAGGGCTTGCCGCGCATGTTCCTGCACGCAGCTTTGCTGCGGCTGCAGCATCCGCTGACGGGCGAAATGCTGGAGCTGCGGGCGCCCTTGCCCCCGGAATTGGCGAGTTTTGTGAGCGCGGTCGATGCTGTGCAGAAGAGGGATTTTGGTTGATGGTGAATACCCGGAATTTTGACCTGATCGTATTCGATTGGGACGGCACTTTGATGGACTCCACGGCCTTGATTGTCGATTCCATTCAGGCCGCCTGCGCCGATCTGGGCTTGCCGATTCCGTCGCGCGAGCGTGCGGCGCATGTCATCGGCCTGAGCTTGCACGATGCCTTGCAGTACGCGGTGCCCGGTCTGGATGAGGCGGCCTGCCAAGCGCTGGCCGAGCGCTACCGGCACCATTATCTGGCGCGTGATCACGCTACGGTTTTGTTCGAGGGCGTACGCGAATTGCTGGAGCATTTGCGTGCGCAGGGTTATCAGTTGGCAGTCGCGACCGGCAAGGCGCGCCGGGGCTTGGCCCGCGTGCTGGCGCACAGCGGACTGGAGCCGATGTTTCATGCGACGCGCTGTGCGGATGAGAGTTTCTCCAAGCCACATCCGGCCATGTTGCAGGAGCTGATGGATGAGCTGTTCGTGACGCCCGAACGCACGCTGATGATCGGCGACACCACGCATGATCTGCTGATGGGGCGGAATGCGGGAACGGCGACGCTGGCGATGACTTATGGTGCGCATCCGCAGGCTGAATTGGCCGCACAGCAGCCGCTGGCATTGCTTGATTCGATTGCGGGCTTGCGCGAGTGGTTGGCATGTCACGGCTGATCTGCGCGTCCGCTGAATTGCCGGATGGCGGTGATGGTCTGCGCTTCATGGTGGATACTGCGAACGGCGCGCAAGCCGCCTTTGTGCTGCGCTGGCGCGGAGAGGTGTTTGCCTATCTGAATCAGTGCGCGCATGTGGCGCTTGAACTTGACTGGAATCCCGGTAAATTTCTGGATGCCGACGGCGAATTCCTGATTTGCGCCGCGCATGGAGCGCTGTATCAACCGGATTCAGGTGTGTGTGTAAGCGGCCCGTGCCGGGGAAAGTCCCTGCCGCGACTGGCCGTCAGTGAGCAGAACGGCAATATTTATCTTGAGGCGCAAACATGAATGAGACAAATGAAGCAGGCTGGGAACGCAAGGTGATCGAACAGTTGGCGATGGAGAGCCTGAAAGAGGCGCGGCGCAAGCGGCGCTGGGGCATCTTCTTCCGGGCTCTGGGCTTTCTCTATTTTGCGGTGGTGATCTTCCTTTTCATGCGCGGTGGCGAGGGGAGCGCAACGATCGATGGCGCCGAGCATACTGCCATGGTGGACATGGAGGGGGTGATTGGCGCCAGTGGCGACGTCAAGGCCGAGGAAACCATCCAGGCTTTGCGGGCCGCATTCGAGGCCAAGACTTCCAAAGGCATTGTGTTGCGGATCAACAGCCCCGGCGGCAGTCCGGTGCAGGCCGGCATGATCAATGATGAAATTCGCCGCTTGCGCGCCAAGCACCCCACCAAGCCGGTCTATGCGGTGGTTGAGGATGTTTGCGCTTCGGGTGGTTATTACATTGCGGTGGCTGCCGACAAGATTTACGTCGACAAGGCCAGTATCGTCGGTTCGATTGGCGTGCGTATGGACGGTTTCGGCTTCACGGGTACGATGGAGAAGCTGGGGGTCGAGCGGCGCAGCATTACTGCGGGCGACAATAAGGCTTTTCTTGATCCCTTTACGGCACAGAACCCCAAGCACATCGAGTTTGCCAAAGGCATGCTGGCTGAAATTCACCAGCAGTTCATTGACGTGGTACGGCAAGGCCGTGGCACGCGTCTGAAGGAAACCCCCGAGATGTTCTCTGGCCTGTTCTGGAGCGGCGCCAAGAGTATCGAGCTGGGTCTGGCGGATGAGTTCGGGACGCTGGATTCTGTGGCGCGCGACGTGATCAAGGCCGCAGAGGTGCGCGACTATACCAAGCACGACAATATTGCCGAGCGACTTGCCAAGCGCTTTGGCGCAGGCGTGTCCGCCAGTGTGGTGCAGGAACTGAATCAGATTAGCGTTAAATAAGGCGATGCCTGAATAGCCGCTCAGGGCGGACTTCTTCAGGCGGTGCCTTCGTACAGGCTTGTGTATCAAGCCTGTGCAGGCATGCTGCTTGAAGAGCCTTGCTGGGGGCGGCTCTACAGCATGCCTTGTTTAAATGGCCAGCAGCAGGAAAACCGTGGGCTGCCGATCCAGATCGGGCAGCCCGCTTTTTTTCCAGCCAGTTGCGCTGCGCGTGGCGATCCATTCGCTCGGGGTGCTCAGGCTGCGCGCCACACAGATCAGCGTGCTGGGCGCGCAGGCGTCGAGCAGGCTGGCGAGCATGGCGGTGTTGCGATACGGCGTCTCGATGAAAAGCTGAGTGCGCTGCAGCTTCGCGGATTCGCGTTCGAGTTGCTTGATGGCGAGCACGCGCTCGTCGGGCTTTTGCGGCAGGTAACCGTGAAAGGCGAAGCTCTGGCCGTCCAGCCCGGACGCCATCAGCGCCAGCAGCAGCGAAGAGGGGCCGACGTGCGGGATGACGCGGATGTCTTGTTCGTGTGCGCGGCGCACGATCAGCGAGCCGGGGTCGGCGACAGCCGGGCAGCCGGCTTCAGAGACGAGGCCGCCATCGCGCCCGGCGAGAATCGGGGCTAGCAGGAGGTCGATGGCCTGGGCGTCGAGCCGGGCGGGGAGTTCGTGAATCTCTGCTTCCTGAATCGGACGACTGTAGCCGAGGCGCTTGAGTTCAGAGCGGGCCGTTTTGGCGCGTTCCGCGATGAAATAGTCGAGCGCGTCGAATTGACTCAGTACTTTGGCGGGATGGGTCGCCGCTGGTTCGGAATGACCCAGACCGACGGGAAGCAGGTGAAGTACGCCACTCATGGGACTTGCACGCCTTCTGCGCGCAGCATGCGGGCCAGCGCGATCAGCGGCAGGCCGATCAGGGCGGTGGGGTCGTCGCCGCGCATGTAGTCGAGCAAGCTGATGCCGAGGCCTTCGGATTTGGCGCTGCCGGCGCAGTCCAGAGGTTGTTCGCGTTGTACGTAACGAATGATTTCGGCTTCGGATAGTGGACGGAAGCGTGCTTCGGTCGGTACACCTTCGAGTTGAAACTGGCCGCTGGCACTGTTGTAAAGGCATACGGCGGTGTGAAAGACGATGGCCTTGCCACTCATGGCCTGCAGCTGGGCGATGGCGCGTGCTTCGGTGCCGGGCTTGTCGAAGCGTTCTTCGCCTCGGTGGGCCACTTGATCGCTGCCGATAATCAGGGCGTTCGGGTAATCGGCGGCAACGGCTTTGGCTTTTTCAAGCGCGAGGCGCTCGGCCGTCGCGACCGGGCTTTCTCCGGGTTGTGGCGTTTCGTCGAGCTCGGGGCGGGCGGTTTCAAAGGGGATGCCGAAGCGTTCCAGGAGCTGCTTGCGATAAATCGAGGTTGAGGCGAGAACGAGGCGGGCTGCGGTCATGGGGATAAATTGCGGTCTATCCGCTTGCGTAAGGCGGGATAGTCTTTGACAGGGAGAGCCAAAAATAATAGCATTGCCGGCCCATGTCGCACCAGACGCAAGTTATTCCTGATCCTTTTGAGTTCGCACGGCGCAGAAATACGCTGAACGGCGAGGTTGATGCACGCAGTTTGCCCAGGTTGGCGGCTGAGGTGCAAGGGGTGACGGCGCAGCCTGTGAGCTACGAATTACTGGGCTCGCAGGTCGATGATCAATGCTTCATCGCGATTTCGGCTTCGGCTTCGCTGATCATGCAGTGCCAGCGCTGTTTGGGCGACGTGTGTTGCGAAGTAGAGGTGGACTCCCGTTTGCTGCTGGTTCCCAAGGGCGAAGCAATGCCCGACGAGGATCTGGAAGTCGATGATTTTGATCCGGTACATGCGGCTCATGATTTCGATGTGTTGAATGCGTTAGAAGAAGAGTTGTTGTTGGCCCTGCCGCTGGCGCCAACGCATGACGACTGTAGTGTGCCGGCGGCAAAGGAAAATGGCGACGACCGCTCGCCGTTTGCGCTGCTCAAAAGTCTCAAGACCAAGAGCTAGCGCGAATCGTAACGATTGAATTTGAAGCTTTAAGGAGCAAGAAATGGCTGTTCAACAGAACAAGAAGTCGCCTTCCAAGCGCGGCATGCATCGTTCCCATGATTTTCTGACCGGCCCGGCGCTGGCCGTCGAACCGACAACTGGTGAAGTGCATCTGCGTCACCACGTGTCGGCGTCCGGCTTCTATCGTGGCAAGAAAGTCACCAAGGCTAAAGGCGAGTAATTCGCCCTTCGCATGAGCATGGCGCAAGTGTTGATTTTTCGCCTTGCGCCAGCCAGTTTTGGCGCTTTTGTGTATTCCTCGCGTGACGCCGCCAGTTCTGCTGCGGCGTATTCCAGCAGCCAAGCATCTGTCTGCAACCTGTTTCGTACGGGTCTGCAGATGTTTGCGCTCGCCTACTGCTTCTGTATTGCCTGATGCCTATTACCCTCGCGATTGATTGCATGGGCGGCGACCATGGTCCTTCAGTGACTATTCCCGCCGCTTTCCAGTTTTTGCGTGAAGACGCACAGGCCCGTGCTGTTCTGGTTGGTCTGCCTGAAGTCTTTGACGAGGCATTCCGCAAGTCGGCGACGGAGTTCGGCGAGCGTCTGATCGTGCGCACAGCTTCTGAAGTTGTTGAAATGGACGAGGCGCCCGCATCGGCGATGCGCGGCAAAAAAGACTCATCAATGCGTGTGGCGATTGATCTCGTCAAAAGTGGTGAGGCGACAGCCGCCGTGTCAGCGGGCAATACCGGTGCGCTGATGGCGATTTCACGCTTTGTCCTGAAGACCTTGCCCGGCATTGATCGGCCTGCGATTGCGACCATCATTCCGTCGATGAAGGGCCAGACCTACATGCTGGATCTGGGCGCCAATGTGGACTGCACCGCCGAGCATCTGCTGCAGTTCGCCATCATGGGTGCAATGCTGCTTGAGGCTGTCGAGCACAGCGAATCACCGACGGTGGGTTTGCTGAATATCGGCGAAGAAGACATCAAGGGCAATGAGGTGGTCAAACGCGCCGCCCAGTTGCTGCGCCAATCGGATTTGAACTTCTACGGCAACGTAGAGGGTAACGATATTTTCAAAGGCACGACGGATATCGTGGTGTGTGATGGCTTTGTGGGTAATGTTGCGCTGAAGTCGGCTGAAGGGCTGGCGCATATGATCACGAGCCTGTTGAGCCAGGAATTCAAACGCAACTTGCTGACTAAATTGATAGCCTTGATTGCGATGCCGGTGTTGCGTCGTTTCAAGCGCGTCTTTGATCCGAGTCGTTATAACGGAGCTACGCTGCTGGGCTTGCGCGGCGTGGTTGTCAAGAGTCACGGCTCGGCTGACCAGGTTGCCTATGTATGGGCGCTGCGCCGTGCCGCTGAAGCCGCGCGCCATAATCTGATCGAACGGATTGCGACGCGCATGCAAGCGGTGGCGATCAAGGCTGAGAATGCCGCCGGGGAGGGCGCAGCAGCATGATATTTTCGCGAATTGCCGGTACTGGCGGATTTGTGCCCGGTACTCCTGTAACGAATCAGGATCTGGTTAATCGTGGTGTGGATACCTCGGATGAATGGGTGTCCGAGCGTACCGGGATTCGCGCCCGTCATCTCGTGTCCGAGGGTGTAACGACCAGCCAGCTTGCCATTGAGGCGGCGCGGCGTGCGCTGGATGCTGCAGGTTTGACGGCCGCTGATATTGATCTGGTGATTGTGGCGACGACGACGCCGGATATGGTTTTTCCGAGTACTGCCTGTTTGGTGCAAAATGCGCTGGGCATGCCGTCAGGAGCTGCTGCATTCGATTTGCAGGCGGTTTGTAGTGGTTTCGTTTATGCACTGACCGTGGCGGACAAATTCATTCGTTCCGGCAGCCACAAACGCGCGCTGGTTATCGGTGCGGAAAGCTTGTCGCGGATTCTGGATTGGTCTGATCGCGGAACTTGCGTGTTGTTTGGTGATGGCGCCGGCGCGGTGGTTCTGATTGCGGATGAGACGCCCGGCATCCTTGCGAGCGCACTACACGCGGATGGTTCGCAGACCGGGATTCTGTCGGTTTCAGGCCAGATTTCAGGCGGAAGCGTGGTGGGTTGCCCCTTCATTCGCATGGATGGAACGGCGGTATTCAAGTTTGCCGTGCGCGTATTGAGTGAAGTTGCACTTGAGGTGCTGGAGCAGGCTGCTTTACCGCTTGAGCAGTTGGACTGGCTGATTCCCCATCAGGCAAATATCCGTATCATGCAGGCCACGGCGAAAAAGCTGGGCTTGTCGGCGGATCGCGTCGTGGTGACGGTAGATCGGCATGGCAATACTTCGTCGGCGTCCGTCCCCTTGGCGCTGGATGTAGCTGTCCGTGATGGTCGCATCAAGCCAGGTCAGACGGTCTTGCTTGAGGGCGTGGGCGGTGGTTTCACTTGGGGCGCGGTTCTTCTGCGTTACTGATCGATCCTTCGGGAGTTTGCTGAATGAGTGTTTCTGGTCAATTTGCAGTTGTGTTTCCGGGGCAGGGGTCTCAGGCCGTTGGCATGATGGCGTCTTTTGCCGACTCGGCCGTGGTGCGTAACACCTTCGCTGAAGCCTCTGAGGCGCTCGGGCAGGATTTGTGGGCTTTGGTTGCTGATGGTCCGGTTGAGGCCTTGTCGCAGACGGTCAATACCCAGCCTGTCATGTTGACGGCTGGGGTCGCTGTATGGCGCTCCTGGCGTGCGCAGGGCGGCGCTTTGCCGTCTCTGCTGGCAGGCCATAGTCTGGGGGAGTATGCGGCGCTGGTCGCGGCTGGCGTGCTGGATTTTTCTGATGCAGTGCGTCTGGTGCGTTTCCGTGCGCAAGCCATGCAAGAGGCCGTGCCGGCGGGTGAGGGCGGGATGGCCGCAATCCTGAGTCTGGCGCCGGAACTGGTGGCGCAGGCTTGTGCCGAAGCGGCTCAGGGACAGGTGGTGGGGGCTGCGAACCTTAATTCGCCGGTGCAGATCGTGATCGCTGGCCATGCGGCGGCGGTCGAACGCGCCATGGAAGCGTGCAAGGCTTTGGGCGCCAAACGTGCAGTGCCGCTGCCGGTAAGTGCGCCGTTTCATAGTGCATTGATGAAGCCCGCTGCGGACCGACTGGCCGAGCGACTGGCGTCGATCGAGTTTTCTGCGCCGACGATTCCCGTACTCAACAATGTTGACGTGAAGACCGAAACTGACCCTGCGGCAATTCGCGATGCGCTGGTGCGTCAAGCTTACAGTCCTGTGCGCTGGATCGAGACGGTCGAGGCAGTGACGGCGAGCGGAGCGGTTGGTGTACTTGAGTTCGGGCCGGGCAAGGTTCTGGCGGGACTGGTAAAACGTATTAACCCTGAATTGGCTGTAGAGGCTGTGGCTGATGCAGACGCGCTGGTGCGCGTGCTTGCACAATACCAACAGGTTTGAGGAGATAGTCTTGAAGACACTTGAAGGTCAGATCGCTCTGGTTACCGGAGCTAGCCGTGGAATTGGTCGTGCGATCGCGATGGAATTGGGTGCGCTGGGGGCGTCGGTGATCGGGACGGCTACCTCCGAGGATGGCGCGGCTGCAATCGGCGCTGCGCTGCAGGAGGCTGGAATCAAGGGCTGTGGTTTGGCGCTGAATGTGACCGATGCTGCTGCGAGCGAAGCCGCGATTGCACAAATTGAAAAAGATTTTGGCGTGGTGTCGATCCTGGTCAATAACGCCGGCATTACGCGTGACAATATCGCCATGCGCATGAAGGACGAAGAGTGGGATGCGGTGATGGATACCAATCTCAAGGCGGTTTTCCGCATGTCCCGCTTGGTCATGCGCGGCATGATGAAGGCGCGCAATGGTCGCATTATCAATATTACGTCAGTGGTTGGCAGTTCGGGTAACGCTGGGCAGGCGAACTACGCGGCCGCCAAAGCCGGGGTCAGTGGCATGACGCGTGCGCTGGCTCGCGAGTTGGGTAGCCGCAACATTACGGTTAATTGTGTGGCTCCGGGGTTTATTGATACGGACATGACGCGCGAGCTGCCGGATGCGCAGCGTGATATGTTGCAATCACAGATTGCGGTCGGCCGTCTGGGTCGTCCGGAAGAGATTTCTGCTGTAGTAGGGTTCCTGGCTTCGCCGGCTGCGAGCTACGTGACGGGGGCTACAATCCACGTCAATGGCGGAATGTATATGGCATAAAGTCGCCATACGATGGCGAACGGCGAGGTTGGCTGAAGTTATGGCCGATTTCTGTTAAAATGGGCAAGTTTTTCCCACCTATATACCGATTGTTGAGAAGGAGCGATTCATGGAAAACATCGAACAGCGCGTGCGCAAGATTGTTGCTGAGCAACTGGGCGCCAACGACGCCGATATCAAGAACGATTCATCGTTCGTTGACGACTTGGGTGCTGATTCCCTTGACACCGTCGAGCTGGTGATGGCCCTGGAAGAAGAGTTCGAGTGCGAAATTCCCGACGAAGAAGCCGAGAAAATCACTAACGTTCAGCAAGCGATTGACTACGTCAGCGCCCACCTGAAGGCTTGATCTGTTTTTGTAAATATTGCACCAAGGAGTGACCTTTGACGCGTCGCAGAGTTGTAGTGACTGGGCTCGGCATTATTTCGCCGGTCGGAAATACCGTTGCTTCCGCTTGGGATAGCATTGTCAATGGTCGCTCCGGCATCGACCGCGTAACGCGGTTCGATGCCAGTGTCTTGCCGACCCGGATTGCCGGTGAGGTAAAGGGCTTTGATGTGAGCGCCTATCTTTCGACGAAAGAGGCGCGGCGCTTCGACACCTTTATTCATTACGGCTTGGCCGCTGCCATGGATGCGATCAAGGATGCCGGCATCACTGAGCAGCCAAGCAATCCTGAGCGTATCGGCGTGTGTATTGGTTCTGGAATTGGCGGCTTGCCGTTGATCGAAGACACCATGAATGCCATTGCTGCAGGTGGTGCGCGCAAGATTTCCCCGTTTTTTGTGCCAGGCTCGATCATCAATATGATCTCTGGCGTGCTGTCGATCAATTACGGTTTTCAAGGCCCGAACTTCGCTGTCGTGAGTGCCTGTGCTTCCGGCAATCACGCGATTGGCGAGGCGCAGCGACTGATTGAATATGGCGACGCAGACATCATGATCGCTGGCGGTGCCGAGTCTACGGTGTCCTTGCTGGGCATGGGCGGCTTTTGTTCCGCCAAAGCCTTGTCTGTGCGCAACGATGATCCACAGACGGCGAGCCGTCCGTGGGATTCTGGCCGCGATGGTTTTGTGCTGGGCGAAGGTGCTGGCATTCTGGTGCTGGAAGAGTACGAACACGCCAAGGCGCGTGGTGCCAAAATTTATGCTGAAGTGGCGGGTTATGGCATGAGCTCGGACGCTTATCACGTGACAGCCCCGGCAGAGGGGGGTGAAGGTGCTGCGCGCAGCGTTGCCAATGCTTTGCGCAATAGCCGAATTGCTACGGATGAGGTTGATTACGTCAATGCTCACGGCACCTCGACTCCGTTGGGCGATATCGCTGAAACCATGGCCGCCAAACGTTGTTTTGGTGCGCATGCAAGCAAGCTGGCGATGAGCTCCACCAAGTCAATGACAGGTCACTTGTTAGGTGCGGCGGCGGGCGTTGAGGCGGTGTTTTCGGTGCTGGCAATTCGCGATCAGATCGCACCACCGACCATCAATCTGCACAATCCTGATCCGGCTTGTGATCTGGATTACGTGCCCAATGTGGCGCGGAATATGCCGATCAATGTTGTTGTCTCCAATTCCTTCGGTTTTGGTGGAACCAACAGCACGCTGGTTTTCCGTAAAATCTGAGCCTGACTCAGGCCGCCTGTGACGATGTCGCAAGTGGCTTGGCTATTATGCCAAACAAGGGCGCCTGACTGATGTCGGCGCCTTTGTCGTTTTCGCTGCGCATTTCTGTTTCTTTGGCCTTTATGGTCGTCCTGGCCCATCTGCTACCAGGTTTGTGCGTGTGGTCGCCGAATGTTTCCGTTTGGCTAAGAGGCGTGATGCTGGGGGTGCTCGCATGCTCTGCAGGATGGCAATACTGGCGGATACGGCGTTTGCGCGGAGTGCGCCTTGAATGGATGGTGTCGGGCGAAGCTTGGCTGCAGACGCCGAGGGGGCGTCTGCAGATCGAAGTTCTGGCGGACTCGCTTGATTTTGACTGGCTTCTCGTATTGCATTGGCGCGAGCTTGAGTCATCTCGCGAAGGACGTGCCGCTTTGACGCGTGATGCGTTTTCAGCCGAACACTGGCGAGTCTTGCGGCGGCGTTTGCGCTGGAGTCTGGCGCAAGAGGATTCGCCAGGCCGTCGCTAAGCTGACCTTATTGGTTCCAGCGTTTGAGGCCGGTAGGCCAGCGTGAGTTGCTCAGGATGGTGGGGGCTGCGCGTTCCGCCATCTGTGGGTAATCCTTGGAAAAATGCAGGCCGCGACTTTCCTTGCGGCGCATTGCGCTGCGCACGATGAGGTCGGCTGCGGTGACCAGATTGCGCAGTTCGATGAGATCGTTGCTGATCCTGAAATTGCTGTAATAGTCGTCGATTTCCTTGTTGAGCAGGCGAATGCGATGCTGTGCGCGCTCCAAGCGTTTGTTGGTGCGCACGATGCCAACGTAGTCCCACATAAAACGTCGCAACTCGTCCCAGTTGTGGGAGATCACAATCTCTTCGTCTGCGTCGCCAACACGGCTTTCATCCCAGGCCGGCAGGCTTGTCTGTGCTTGGCGCGGGGTGGCTCTAATGTCTTGCGCGGCCGCTTCGGCGAAAACCACACATTCCAGCAGAGAGTTGCTGGCCAGCCGGTTTGCGCCGTGCAGGCCCGAGCAGGCTGATTCTCCGATTGCGTACAGCCCCGGTAGGTCAGTGCGCGCGCGCAGATCGATCTGTACGCCGCCGCAGGTGTAGTGAGCCGCGGGAACGACCGGAATGGCTTGCTTGGTGATGTCGATGCCCAATTCCAGGCAGCGCGCCGTGATGGTCGGAAAATGCTCGTGAAGGAACTCCGGGCTTTTGTGCGAGATGTCGAGGAAAACACTGTCGATGCCGCGCTTCTTCATCTCGAAGTCTATGGCGCGTGCGACGACATCACGTGGTGCGAGCTCTGCGCGCGGGTCGTGTTTGGGCATGAAACGGGTGCCGTCGGGCAGGCGCAGCAGACCACCTTCGCCGCGCACGGCTTCGGAGATCAGGAAGGACTTGGCTTGCGGGTGGTACAGGCAGGTCGGGTGGAACTGGATGAACTCCATGTTGGTGACGCGGCAGCCTGCGCGCCAAGCCATCGCAATGCCATCGCCGGTCGAGGTGTCGGGGTTGGTTGTGTATAAATAGACTTTGCCCGCGCCGCCAGTGGCCAATACCGTGTGGCCGGCCGCGAAGGCGCTTACCTTGCCGCTGGGAATGTCGAGCAGATAGGCACCCAAACAGCCTGCTTCGGGCTTGCCCAGTTTGTGGCCGACGATCAGGTCTACAGCGACGTGGTTTTCGAAAATTTCGATATTCGGATGGCGCTTGACCTGATCAATCAGGGTCTCTTGTACTGCGGCTCCGGTCGCGTCTGCAACGTGCACGATGCGCCGATGGCTATGTCCACCTTCGCGGGTCAGGTGCATCCCCCAAGCGGTTTCAGAATCGGACGTAAAGGGCACACCTTGTTCGCGTAGCCACTGGATGGCGGAGGCGCCATTTTCGACGACGAAGCGTGTGGCTTTGGGGTCGCATAAGTGTGCGCCGGCAATCTGAGTGTCTTCATAGTGTGAGGCGATGGAGTCGAGTGGGTCGATGACCGCAGCGATGCCTCCTTGCGCCCAGGCACTGGCGCCATCTTCGATGTGGCGCTTGGTGACAAGCGCTACTTTGTGCGTGGCGGCAAGACGCAAGGCCAAGGATTGGCCGGCCAGGCCACTGCCGAGAATCAGTACGTCAAAACGCTTCAAGGATCAGACTCCTGAGTTAGGAATTTTTGCACGGGCGCCCATCGTAGCGCCCGTGCAGCTTGGGGCCAAGCACCATGCTGTGTCAAAAGCCGTGTTTGTGGAGAGTGATGTGTGTTTTGCCTGAAGGTATCTTGCTTGAAGACCCGCGGTGGGCGGACTTCTTCAGGATGGTGTGCTGAAGAACCAAGCTGGTGGCGGGTATGCAGGCCGTTGCTGGGAAACTTTCGTTTCGCCCCTTGAAGACTGGCGTGCGTGAGGTTGGCTGGAATGTTTTCAGGCCGATGAACTTTGTACGCGAGGCGGCGGTCTGATCGGCAAGTCGTCAGCAGGGCTTCGGTTATACTTCGCCTCCCCCGGCCTTGATAAAACCAGCGTCCCTAGCCGATGAGCGATAGAGAGATTGATCAGCAATTGGTTGAGCGTGTGCAGCGCGGCGACAAGCAGGCGTTTGGCCTGCTCGTGGCCAAGTATCAGCGCAAGCTGTGCCGTTTGTTGTCACGGATGATTCGGGATCCAGCGGAGGTGGAGGATGTCGCGCAGGAGGCTTTCATCAAGGCGTATCGGGCTTTGCCGGCTTTTCGTGGCGATAGCGCGTTTTACACCTGGCTGTACCGGATCGGGATCAATACCGCCAAAAACCATCTGGTGTCGCAAGGGCGGCGAGCGCCCACGACGAATGGAGTCGAGGTCGAGGATGCTGAGCAATATGAGTCGGGCGATCTCTTGCGTGACAACGACACGCCTGAGCGCTTATTGCAGACTCGACAGATTGGTGAGGCCGTGAATGATGCGATGGCACTCTTGCCTGAAGATTTGCGTACGGCCATCGTGTTGCGTGAAATCGAGGGGCTGAGCTATGACGAGATTGCATCCGTTATGGCTTGTCCGATCGGTACGGTCAGATCGCGCATTTTCAGGGCGCGTGAGGCGATTGCAGAGCGTTTGCGGCCGATGCTTGATATCGCGCCGGACAAGAGGTGGTGATCATGGCGAATGAACAATTGTCGGCTTGGCTGGACGGTGAGCTCGGCGCGACCGAATCTGAGATTCTCGTAAAAAATCTGGAACGACATGCCGTGCAGCGTGAAGCGTGTAGCGCGTACTGGTTGATTGGCGATTGTTTGCGCGGAGATACGCCGCGCACGGCTGATCTGAGTTCCCGGATAATGGCTGCGCTGGAGGCTGAACCTGCGATCCTGGCGCCTGTGGCAAACAAGCCGCGCCAACAGCTAAACCACTGGATGCCTGTCGCCGCGGCCGCTGCTGGCGTGGGGGTGGCAGTCTGGATGGGGCTCAGTTTGTGGACGATGCCTTTGCAAGACGCACCAGCAACACTTGCGCAGACTCCCGTTAGTCCGTCGGTACACGTGGTGAGCGCTGAGGCTGCAGGTGCTTTGTCTGATGAGCGTAGCTATCTGATGGCCCATCAAGCTTCTGCCAGAGGGGCTCCGATGGCTGGGGTTACGCAATACATCCGCTCTGTCAGTATTGAACAAGCGGGTGAGCGTTGATGAAGGCTATGCGACTGGCTCTGCTTGTCTGTTTGGTTTTGATTGCTCCCGCAGCCTTTGGCAATGATGCCTATCTGTGGCTGCAACGCATGAATCAGGCCTCACATGTGCTCAACTACACCGGGGTGTTTTTGTACCAGAGCCAGGGTCGGAGCGAGACTTCCTATATCGTTCATCTGGTGGATGCTTCAGGGGAACATGAACGCCTTGAAACCTTGATTGGGGTTCCTCGCGAGGTGGTGCGACATAACGAGGAGGTTCAGTGTTTTTTGCCGCAGGAGCGAGTTGTCGTGAACGACAGGTTGCTGCCAGGTCGTCAGTTGGGGCGTTTGGTCGCTAAACCAGCGGCGTTGGCGGAATTTTATAACATGCGGCTTGGCGCGCTCGCACGGGTGGCGGGGCGCGATGCTCAGCAGCTGGCGCTTGAGCCGCGTGATGACATGCGTTATGGACATCAGCTGTGGATTGATCTTGCGTCAGGTCTTTTGCTTCGCGCTCATATGCTCAATGAACAGGGTGGGATTGTTGAGCAATTCTCTTTTTCCGAAGTGGCACTTGGTGTCGACATCGATCATGAAAAATTGAAACCTCGGGTCGTGCGAAACAATGAGTGGCGGGTGATAAACGCGCGCGGCGTGGACTTGCGTGCAGAGGATTTCGGTTGGATTTTTCGAAAACTGCCGCCTGGTTTCAGAAACGTGTCATTGCTTAAACGCCCTGGTCGGCGCGGCGATGAAAATGCCGTGCACGCGGTTTTTTCCGACGGATTGGCAAATGTGTCGGTATTTATCGAGACCGCTCCGGGAAATGTGGTGGCTGTTGCTCAGAGTGGCCCAGCAAATATTGGTTCGACAGGTATTTACCGGCGTGTTGTAGGTGACCAGATGGTGACCGTGCTGGGCGAAGTGCCAGTCTTGGCTTTGCAGCGGATTGCTGAGGGCGTTGAGCGGCGACCGAAGTGAACCATCAGTAAATTGGGAGTGTTTTTGTGCAGTCAGAAGGTGTTGTTACGCGCATTGATGGTGCTCGGGCCTACGTAAAAGTAATGCGAGCCGGAGGTTGTGGGCGTTGTCATGAAGCCGGTGGCTGTGGCGGGGTGAATCAGGATGAGTCGCGCGCCCAGGAATTTCTGGTGATGAATTCATTTGGCGCAAATGTCGGGCAGCAAGTTCGACTCGAAATTCCGGATGGCGCGACAGTCATGGCGGCTCTGTTGGCCTATGGTTTGCCTCTGCTGGCACTGGTGCTTGGGGCCGCGGCCGCATCTTTTGTCTGGCAGACAGATCTCGCTGCAGCACTCGGCGCGGCGAGTGGATTGATGCTTGCTGTTCTGTGCGCTTACTGTTTGCGCGGGATTGGTTTTTTGCAGCGTGCTCAGCCTCGCATCACTGGCCTTGTTATGGCCTGACGCTGGTTATTCGAACCTGGGCTGGGGTGTGCCTTTGCGTGGAGCGGCGTGGCTTCTGAAGGTGGTTCGGGTAACTCAGGGATGAAAGTCTTCGGGGCCGGGCCTTCCTCCGCTATAATCTCGCGATTTTTCAATTACTTGCTGAGGGTGTTTGATCCCCTTGGCGTTTTTCTTTCGGACGCCTGAACTACATCGCATGCAGCACATCCGCAATTTTTCGATCATCGCGCATATCGATCATGGTAAATCGACATTGGCAGACCGCCTCATCCAGACTTGTGGCGGCTTGTCCGAACGCGAAATGGAGTCGCAGGTGCTTGATTCCATGGATCTGGAACGCGAGCGGGGCATCACCATCAAGGCTCAAACTGCAGCCTTGACCTACAAGGCGCGTGATGGCCAGATCTATAACCTGAATCTGATTGACACCCCGGGTCACGTGGACTTTTCTTACGAAGTCAGCCGCTCCTTGTCTGCGTGCGAAGGCGCTTTGCTCGTGGTTGATGCGTCACAAGGCGTGGAAGCTCAGACTGTTGCCAACTGCTACACGGCACTGGAGCTGGGCGTCGAGGTATTGCCGGTTCTCAACAAGATGGATCTGCCCTCGGCTAACCCGGATACCGCACGTCAGGAAATCGAAGACGTGATCGGCATTGATGCGACGGAAGCGATTCCCTGTTCAGCCAAGACCGGCATGGGCGTTGCAGATATTCTGGAAATGATTGTCGCTAAAGTGCCAGTGCCGCGCGGTGATCCCGACGGGCCTTTGAAGGCCCTGATCATTGACTCATGGTTTGACAACTATGTTGGCGTGGTGATGCTGGTGCGAGTTGTGGATGGCGTACTGCGGCCCAAGGACAAGATTTTGTTCATGAGCACCGGCGCGCAGCATTTGTGTGAGCAGGTGGGAGTGTTCTCTCCGAAGTCTACGCAGCGCGAATCGCTTAGTGCCGGGCAGGTGGGCTTCATTATCGCCGGCATCAAGGAGCTGACCTCGGCCAAGGTTGGTGACACCATTACGCTGGTGGGCAAGCCTGCCGCTGTGGCTCTGGATGGCTTCAAGGAAATCAAGCCGCAGGTGTTCGCCGGCTTGTACCCGGTCGAGGCCAGTGAATACGAGCAACTGCGCGACGCGCTCGAAAAGCTCAAGCTGAATGATGCCTCGTTGCATTATGAGCCGGAGGTTTCGCAGGCATTGGGCTTTGGCTACCGCTGCGGTTTTCTGGGGCTTTTGCACATGGAGATCGTGCAGGAGCGTCTGGAGCGTGAATTCGACATGAATCTCATCACGACGGCGCCGACCGTGGTGTATGAAGTTTTGATGAATGACGGGACGGTGGTCAAGGTTGAAAACCCCGCCAAACTGCCCGACGTTACCAAAATGCAGGAAGTGCGTGAGCCGATCATCACTGCAACGATTTTTGTGCCGCAGGACTATCTGGGACCTGTGATTACCCTGTGTAATCTGAAGCGTGGCAATCAGGTCGATATGCACTACCACGGCCGTCAGGTCAAGCTGATCTATGACATGCCGATGGCGGAAGTGGTGATGGACTTCTTTGACCGGCTGAAGTCGGTGTCGCGCGGCTATGCGTCGCTTGATTATGATTTCAAGGAATACCGCGTAGCAGATGTCGTGAAGCTGGATGTGCTTGTGTCTGCCGAAAAAGTTGACGCCTTGTCGGTGATTGTGCATCGGGCCAACGCTCAGTATCGCGGGCGCGATCTGGTTTCACGTCTGCGCAGCCTGATTCCGCGCCAGATGTTTGATGTGCCGATTCAGGCCGCGATTGGTGCGCATATCATTGCGCGTGAAACGATCAAGGCCTTGCGCAAAAACGTGCTGGCCAAGTGTTACGGCGGAGACATCTCGCGTAAAAAGAAACTGCTGGAAAAGCAGAAAGAAGGCAAGAAGCGCATGAAGCAGGTCGGTAATGTGGAAATTCCGCAAGAGGCCTTCCTGGCGGTGCTGCGTACGGATGAAATCAAATAAACCCAGTTTCTGATCAGAGGTGTTCGTGGATTTCGCTCTCATTCTGTTTGTTCTGAGTATTGTTTCGGGTGTGTTGTGGTGCTATGACGTGTTCAGTGCGCGCAAGCAACGTCCCAAGGGGGCGCCTGATCCGTGGTGGGTCGAGTACGGCGCCAGCTTCTTTCCGGTGATCCTGCCGATTTTCATGCTGCGTTCGTTCTGGATAGAGCCTTTCCGGATTCCCTCAGGGTCGATGATTCCGACCTTGCTGGTGGGCGATTTCATTTTGGTGAACAAATACTCATATGGCGTGCGTTTACCTGTGCTTAACAAGAAAATCATCGCGGTCAGCGATCCACAGCGTGGCGACGTGATGGTGTTTCGTTATCCGCACGATACGCGCCAGGATTACATCAAGCGCGTGATTGGCTTGCCGGGCGATACGCTGGAGTACAGCAACAAGCGGCTGAAGATCAACGGCGAGGTGATGGCCGTTCATCCGGCTGGAGACTTCCTTATTCCGCAGACATTTGACGTATTTCAGAAGCTCGAAGAAGATCTGGGCAATGGTCGCAAGCACATGACTCTGAATAACCGTGATGCGCAGAGTCTTGTGCGCGAGCAGGCGGTTGTGCCGCATGCTTACTCTGGTAATTGTAATTACACAGCTTCTGGTGTGACGTGTACGGTGCCGGCTGGCCATTATTTTGTAATGGGTGACAACCGCGACCAGAGTGCCGATTCACGGGTCTGGGGATTCGTGCCGGACGAAAATATCGTGGGCCGGGCTTTCTTTGTCTGGTTTCATGCGGACCAGATTCTGCCGGTTCCGAGTGGAGTCAGCTTCAGTCGTGTTGGCAGGTTTAACTGATTCTTGGAGGAGGTGAGATGAAACGACAAAACGGGATGTCTTTGATTTCGGTCTTGATTGTTGGCGCTATTTTGATGGCAGTGTTGATTCTTGGCTTCAAGATGGTGCCGGTTTTTAATGAATACTTTAATGTCAAGAAGGCGTTTGCTAGCGTGGTCTCGACGGTAGATCCGGCTGCTCCGGCGAGCTCTTTTCGTGCGGCGTTCGGAAAGTTTAGAGATGTGAATGACATCACTTCCGTGGATGCCCAAACCATTTCTGTGACTAAAGATGGGGGCAAGGTGACGTTGCAGGTTTTGTATCGGCGCGAGCTCCCCTTATTCGCAAATGTCGGTCTGTATTTTGACTTCGATGTCACTTCTGACAAATGATTTCCGGTGAGAGTTGAGCCCCTTGAACGTGCGCTGGATTATCATTTTCAGCGCCCGCAATTGTTGAAACAGGCGCTCACGCATCGTAGTTTCTCCGCCGATAACAATGAGCGCCTTGAGTTTCTGGGCGACAGCATTCTCAACATGGTGATTGCCATGGCACTGTATCAGCGCTTTGGCAGTTTGCGTGAGGGGGATATGTCGCGTCTGCGCGCGCAGCTAGTGCGTCAGGATGCCTTGCAGCATGTCGCCGAACTGCTGGATCTGGGGAGTTTCCTGAGTCTGGGCGAGGGGGAGTTGAAGAGCGGTGGTCACCGTCGCCCTTCCATTCTGGCTGATGCGCTGGAGGCGGTGTTTGGCGCGATCTATCTGGATGCAGGTTTTGAGGCGGTCAAACGCGTCGTCGATTCGCTGTACGCCGAAAAATTGGCTGACCTTGATCCTGAGCGCAGCCTGAAAGACCCCAAAACTTCCTTGCAGGAAGCCCTGCAGGCGCGTCGTTTGCCTTTGCCGCAGTATGCGATGGCCGATGAGCGTGGCGAAGCCCATGCCCGCGAATTCGAAGTGCACTGCGTGATCGATAGCCTGAAAATACGCACCGCAGGCGTTGGTGCCACCCGGCGTATCGCCGAGCAGCTGGCGGCCGCCGCTGCGTTACAGAAACTGGAATTAGCATGAATCAGGAAGTCTTTCGTACCGGCTTGGTGGCCATCATTGGTCGCCCGAATGTGGGCAAGTCGACGCTGCTTAATCGTCTGGTGGGCCAGAAAGTCAGCATCGTTTCGCGTAAGGCGCAGACCACGCGCCACCGTATCACCGGTGTTCTGACTGAAGGCCGCAAACAGTTCATTTTTGTCGATACGCCCGGCTTTCAGACGCACCACCGTAACGCGTTGAATTCCACCATGAATCGCACCGTCAATCAGGTGTTGGCTGAGGTGGATGTCGTGATGTTTCTGATCGAATCAGGTCGCTTTGGTCCAGATGATCGCAAGGTGTTGGCTTTGCTGCCCGCCGAAGCAAAGGTTTTGCTGGTGATCAACAAGGTTGATCTTGAGGCTGACAAGACGCGCCTGCTGCCGTTTTTGCAGCAGATGTCTGCGGAGTTTGCGTTTACCGAGATCGTGCCGATTAGTGCCGAACGTGGTCACAATGTGGATCACTTGCTCAAGGCTTTGGGCAAATATTTGCCGGAGGGCGAGCCGCTGTTTGGCGAGGATGACGTGACCGACCGCAGCGAGCGGTTTCTTGCGGCTGAATTCTTGCGCGAAAAACTGTTCCGGATGCTTGGCGAAGAGTTGCCTTATGGCATGACCGTCGAGATCGAGAAATTCGAAGTCGAGGGCGAGTTACGCCGCATCTTTGCCGCTATCATCGTCGACAAGGCCAGTCACAAAGGCATCGTGATTGGCAAGGGCGGCGAAAGCCTCAAGCGCATCTCTTCCGAGGCGCGCGTCGAACTCGAGAAGCTTTTCGGCAGCAAGGTCTATCTCGAAACCTGGGTCAAGGTGAAGAGTGGTTGGGCCGATGACGAGCGCGCGCTGAAGTCGCTCGGTTACGATTAATCTGTCTGGTGACGGGACCGGCGTATGACCACCCGCCTGCGTATCGATAACCAGACTGGTTTTCTGCTGCACAGTTATCCATGGCGCGAAACCAGTCTGATCGTGGATGTCTTTTCACGCGAACATGGTCGCGTGCCGATGGCTGCCAAAGGTGCCCGGCGGCCGGCTTCGGCTTTGCGTGGCGTGCTGATGGCCTTTCAACCACTGGATGTTTCCTGGTCCGGCAAAGGTGAGATCAAGGCGCTTACCCAGGCCTCCTGGCAAGGCGGTCAACCTTTGCTGGGTGGGGTCGGGCTCTTGTGTGGTTACTACCTCAATGAACTGCTGCTGCGCTTGTTGCCGCGTGAAGATCCGCATCCGGCGCTTTTCGATATCTATGCTGAAACGCTGGCCCGCCTTTCTGTCGGACAGGCATACGCGCCTTTGTTGCGTGGCTTTGAATTGATATTGCTGCGCGAGATGGGTTATGCCCCCTCGTTGGATGTCGTTGCTGATAGCGGGGCGGCGGTGCGTGCCGAGGGCGAGTATCTCGTGCTGCCCGAGCAAGGGGTGCTGGAAGCCGACGGGCCTCAGGGCAATGAGCTGCTGTTGCCGGGTCGTGTGCTTCTGGCAATGGCCGCCGGGGACTTCAGCGCTGCGGATACGCTGGCACACGCCAAGGGCCTCATGCGCCGTCTGATCCAGTACCATCTGGGCGGACAGGCGCTCGAATCGCGCCGGATCCTAATGGAACTTCAGGAGCTTTGAAATGATAGAGTTAGGCGTAAACATTGACCACGTTGCTACGCTGCGTCAGGCGCGGAAGACTTATGAACCTGATCCGGTTTGGGCTGCCGTGGAAGCGCATCTGGGCGGCGCGGACGGCATCACCGTGCATCTGCGTGAAGACCGTCGCCACATTCAGGATCACGATGTGCGGCGTCTGCGCGAACTCACCCATATCAAGCTCAATCTGGAAATGGCAGCGACCGACGAGATGGTCGGTATCGCCTGTCAGATCAAGCCTGAGATGGCCATGCTGGTGCCCGAGGGGCGGCAGGAAGTCACCACCGAAGGCGGGCTGGATATCGTCGGGCAGGAGGCGCGCCTGAAGGACGTGATCGCGCGTCTGGCCGATGCCGGCATCATGACCAGCGTGTTCATCGACCCCGAGTCGGCTCAGGTTGAGGCGGCTGCGCGCATCGGTGCCCGCGTCTGCGAAATCCATACGGGGCCTTATGCCGCAGCATTCCATACCAAGGGCCGCGATGCGCGCAGTCCGGCGGTGCTGGAGGAGCTCAACAAGATCCGTGTGGCCGGTCGGGCCATCGTCGATCTGGGCATGCGTTTCAATGCCGGGCATGCCCTCAACTATTTCAACGTGCAGCCGGTTGCCGCGCTACCGGATGTGCGTGAGTTGCATATCGGTCACGCCATCGTCAGCCGTGCGGTGTTTGTCGGTCTGCGCGAAGCCGTGGCTGAAATGAAGCGCCTGATGCGCGAAGCCGACGCGACGCGTATTGCGCGCTGAGTTGCGGGAGTGATCTACGGCATCGGTACCGACATCGTCACAGTTGCGCGCATGCGCGACTCGCTGGCCCGTCACGGCGAGCGCTTTGCTCAGCGCTTGCTGCATCCCTTGGAGTTGGAGGCTTACGCCAAGGCGCGCGAGCCGGAGCGCTTTCTGGCCAAGCGTTTTGCCGCCAAGGAAGCCTTCTCCAAGGCGCTCGGCACTGGTCTGCGCCCGCCCGCCACGCTGTCTGCCATCGGTGTCAGTCACGACGAACTCGGCAAGCCGCTGTACGTATTCGGCGAGGCCTTGGCTGAACATCTGGCCGGCCTTGGTTTGAGAGCCCACCTTTCGATCAGCGACGAGCGCGAGCACGTCATCGCCTTCGCGATTCTGGAAAAACGATCATGAGTCACGCTATTCCCCAAATTTCTCATGGCCCGGTGATGGCCGATGTTGCCGGCTTCGCCCTGAGCGATGCCGAGCGCGAAGTGCTGCGTCATCCACTTGTTGGCGGCGTGATCCTGTTTTCGCGCAACTTCGATACTCCCGACCAGCTCGCTGCGTTATGCGCAGAGATTCATGCTCTGCGCCGGCCCGCCTTGATCATCGCGGTGGATCACGAAGGTGGCCGTGTGCAGCGCTTCCGTCAGGGCTTCACGCGCTTGCCGGCGATGCGCAAGCTGGGCGAGTTGTATGCCCGTTCGCCGCGCGCTGCCTTGCTCTCGGCGCAGGATGTGGGCTTCGTGCTGGCGTCTGAATTGCTCGCGCACGGTATCGATCTGTCCTTCACGCCGGTGCTGGATCTGGATTTCGGTCAAAGCTCCGTGATTGGCGACCGGGCTTTCCATCGTGAACCGCAGATCACCGCCATGCTGGCGCATGCCCTGTGTATGGGTCTGGGCGAAGCGGGCATGGGCTGCGTGGGTAAACATTTCCCCGGTCACGGTTTTGCCGAGGCCGATTCGCATGTCGCCATGCCGGTCGATACGCGCAGCTTCGAGGCGATCTGGGCTGAGGACATCGCGCCCTACCGTGCCGAACTTAAAGACGTGCTCTCCGGCGTGATGCCGGCGCACGTCGTGTATGAGCAGATTGATCCGAATCCGGCCGGCTTCTCGTCTTTCTGGTTGCAGGATGTTTTGCGTGGCCGTATTGGCTTTGAAGGCGTGGTGTTCAGCGACGACCTGACCATGCAGGGCGCCACGTTCGCAGGCGATATCGTCGCGCGGGCGGATGCTGCCTATTCGGCAGGTTGCGACATGGTGCTGGTGTGTAATCGCCCGGATCTCACGGCGGATCTGCTGGCGCGCTGGCAGCCGGCCTTGCGCCCCGAGTCTGCCGCACGCATCGCCGCCTTGCAGCCCGCGCACTACCCGGCCATGGAAGTGCTGTCGATCGACAAGCGCTTCACAGATGCCTGGACTTCGGTGCAGGCTTTGGCGTGATGGATCTGCCTGAAGAGCCGCACCTGACGGACTTCTGCGGACATGTAAGCTGTAGATTCTTTTGCAGATTGCCTGTGCAAGGTTGGTGGCTGAAGATATACGCTGCGCGCGGCTCTACAGGCAGGGGATGATGTGAGTTTCGATTACAAACCCTTCCTGAAGTCGCTGACCGAAGCGCCCGGCGTGTATCGCATGATCGGCGCCGACGAGGAGGTGCTGTACGTCGGCAAGGCGAAGAACCTCAAGCGCCGCGTTTCCAGCTATTTCCTGAAGAATCATCCGAGCCCGCGCATCGCGATGATGGTGGCGCAGATTGCCCGCGTGGATATCACGGCGGTACGCTCCGAGGCGGAGGCGCTGATCCTTGAGAACAATCTGATCAAGTCGCTGAAGCCGCGCTACAACATCCTGTTTCGCGACGACAAGAGCTATCCCTACATTGCGATCACGGGCGACGCCTCGCCGCGGCTGGCTTATTACCGTGGCGCCTTCGAGAAGGGCGTGCGCTACTTCGGCCCGTTTCCGTCAAGTTGGGCTGCGCGCGAGAGCATCCAGTTGCTGCAGCGCCTGTTTCTGCTGCGCACCTGCGAGAACAGCGTGTTCAACAACCGCTCGCGGCCCTGTCTGCTGCATCAGATCAAGCGCTGCTCGGCGCCTTGTGTGGGCGTGATTGATGCCGAGAGTTATGCGCGCGACGTGAAGCTGGCGACCCTGTTTCTGGAAGGTCGGCACTCGGACGTGATCGAGAGCCTGAGCGCGCGCATGCAGGCCGCCTCCGATGCCTTCGCCTTCGAGCAGGCTGCGGTGTTTCGCGATCAGATTCGCTCGCTGCAGACGGTGCTGCACAAGCAGTTTGTGGATTCGGGCAAGGACGAGGATGTCGACATCATCGTGGCGCTGGAATCCCATGCGCATGTCTGTGTGAATCTGGCGATGGTGCGCGGCGGGCGCCATCTGGGCGATCGGCCACAGTTCCCGCAGGCGGGCGAGGGCTTGTCGCCGGCCGATGCCTTGCTGGCTTTCGTCGAGCAGCATTACCGGATTCATCCCGTGCCGACCAAGCTGGTGATCGAAGGCGCTGACGTCGAGCTGATTCGTGGCCTGTTGGCTGAGGTGCTGGAGCATTCGCCGGTGGTTGCCAGCGCGCGCTTCCAGGCGGAGAAGGCCTGGGTCGAGATGGCGCAGATCAATGCCAATCTGGCCATCGAGACGCGGATGCGCGAAACCGGCCGTGCCGAATCGCAGCTGGACGCCCTGCAAGCCGCGCTGGGTCTCGCTGAGCGGCCGGAGCGGATCGAGTGCTTCGACATCAGCCACACTCAGGGCGAAGCGACGCAGGCGTCCTGCGTGGTGTGGGACGGCGCGGGCATGAAGAAAAGCGAATACCGGCGCTTCAATATCACCGGGATCACCGGCGGCGACGATTACGCCGCGATGCGCCAGGCTTTGACGCGGCGTTATGAGAAAGTCGCGGCGGGCGAGGGTGTGCGCCCCGACCTGATCCTGATCGACGGTGGCAAGGGCCAGGTCGGCGTGGCCTGGGAAGTGCTGTCCGAGTTGGGCCTGCAGAGCATCGCGATGGTGGGCGTGGCCAAGGGCGAAGAGCGCAAGGCGGGCCTTGAACAGCTTATCTACGCCGATGGCCGGCCCGCCTTGGTCTTGGGGGGGGATCATCCGGCGCTGCATCTGATCCAGACGGTGCGCGACGAGGCGCATCGTTTCGCGATTACCGGCATGCGCGCCAAGCGCAGCAAAACTAGGCTCACGTCGAAACTGGAGGATATTCCCGGTATCGGCCCGACCCGGCGCAAGAAGCTGATCGAAACCTTTGGCGGGCTGGCGGGGGTGCGCGAGGCAACGGTAGAAGATTTGTGCCGCGTCGACGGGATCAACCGTAAAATGGCCGAGCAGATTTACAACGCGCTTCACTGAAGCGCTTTCGGACTCAATATGGAATTCAATCTCCCTAACGCCTTGACTTGGGCACGCATCGTGATGATCCCGATGGTGCTGGCCGTATTTTTCCTGCCAGCTGAGATGTTATCGCCTCATCACCAGAATGCTGTGGCCTGTGCGTTATTTGTGGTGGCAGCGGTTACCGACTGGTTTGATGGTTATCTGGCGCGGCGCCTGGGGCTGACCTCCGCTTTTGGTGCCTTTCTCGATCCGGTCGCCGACAAACTGATGGTGTGTGCGGCACTTGTCCTGCTGGTCTGGCTGGATCGCTGCAATGTGTTGTTGGCATTCATCATCATCGGGCGTGAGCTGACGATTTCGGCGCTGCGTGAGTGGATGGCGCAACTGGGCAAGTCGCGTAGCGTGGCGGTTTCCTTCATCGGCAAGCTCAAAACGACGGCGCAGATGGTGGCGATCCCGCTACTCCTGTTTCAAGATGATTTGTTGGGCCTGCCGATTCACAAGATGGGTGTGATATTGATGTGGGTGGCGGCGGTGCTGACTTTATGGTCAATGATTTATTACATGCGCAAGGCGATGGCGGTTTTGAACGAAAAGTAGTGCAAAAGGCTTGACAGCTACGCGTGGTGACGTAAAATGCGCGGCTCGTGATGCGGGAGTAGCTCAGTTGGTAGAGCGCAACCTTGCCAAGGTTGAGGTCGAGAGTTCGAGACTCTTCTCCCGCTCCAGAATTAAATCGGGAAAGCTGAAGCTGGCTTTCCCTTTTAGTTGGAGTGTTTTGTTCCGGGTAAAACCGGAGTGGTACCGGAGTAGTGCAGGCCCGGTGTTGGTCGGATACGGCGCGGTAGCAAAGCGGTTATGCACCGGATTGCAAATCCGTGTAGGTCGGTTCGACTCCGGCCCGCGCCTCCAGAATTACAAGTTTTGCGGGAGTAGCTCAGTTGGTAGAGCGCAACCTTGCCAAGGTTGAGGTCGAGAGTTCGAGACTCTTCTCCCGCTCCA
>NZ_JBEWZI010000016.1:0-86732 GCF_040566545.1 Uliginosibacterium flavum | reverse complement strand
GACTAAACTAAGGGGTTATTCTGGGCGCGGGAGATGCGCCGAATTATGCTGGTGGACTTGTGTTGAATGGGGTGGGCGTAACCCGCAGGCGTTTGGTGCGGTGAATGCCCCTTCATGCAAAGCTTGGGACTACCAACATGTTTAATAATTTTCAATTTCAGAAAAAAGGTTGCAATGCATTGAAGACCCCGCCAAATCGGGGAAAAGTGATGCTGGGTTGATGTTCATACGATTGAGCATTCGTAGCGCGATAGAGCGCTCAGAGTTCGGTACGAGGATCTTGAGCAAAACGGCCCCATCTCCGTCAGTTTCCTGATTGTTCTTGTTAATCCATTCTTCAAGCAGCCCTTTTTGGGTCAGCCGGGTAAATAATCCACCTTGGTTGACGAGACGTTGATTTTCATCTGATTGTGGCCGAATTATGACGAGCTCTGGCTCCGCTTCGCCGGTACAGATTAGATCCGCGATCGTTCGCGACCCATCAGGATTTTTTTGGATCTCTTTAAGGCGCGTGTTTCGGCGCGCGTTTTCTTTGTATCGGTTTTGGTTGGAAAGCGTTTCTACCGTGGGGAAATGCAGGGCGTAGATCGCTCTGTAGTCTGTTTGATCCGTCATGCCTGCGTCTGCAAACGCAAAGAATGCTGCGACAAACGGGGATGTGGTCCAGTCCAGCAGTGGGGTTGCGAGACCATGATGCTGTCCAAGAGCCCACCAGTCATTGTCGTCTTTGATTGCAGGAGGACTAAAACCTCTGCGCCCTCTTGTAGAAAGTTTGAAGCGTTCTAAATGTTGATAATGGAAAAATGGGTCGCTTGTGCTTTGTTTCTTGATCAGGCGATCAATGGTTGGTTCCAGTAGCCAAGAATCACAGCGCTGCCCTCGCCAGATATATGCGTCAAGAGTAGCCATCTCATAGATATAGTCTTGAAAACCTTTCCAGTCGGGGACGCTGACTTCAAAATATCCCGGCGCGATTTCCTTCGGCATAGTTTCTGTTGGGTCAGTCATGGGAGCTCTCGACAGGTTTAGTTGGGCAGTAGGTTGGATGAGCCGAAGGCGTAATCCGACGCGTGGGTTTGAAGGCGCAGACGTCGGAAGGCGCTGCGCTTTTGCGACCTACGAAAACCGGGTGATGGCGGTTGGCATTCGTTCCAGTCTCTTCTTCGCCGCCAGTCTAGCCGCAAGCTGACGTCATGTATCGATTTAGCTGTCTTGGAGGTCTTGCCCGCTTGGCTCTTCACTCAAGACGCAAACTCTCCGCTACGTCGTTCCCGCGAAGGCGGAAAGCCAGCGGCGTTCGCAAAGTCACTGGATTCCCGCCTTCGCGGGAACGACGAGGGGTGGGGGCGAAGGCCTGAATGGTGGCTGCCCGTAGAGCCTCACGTGGCTTGCCTCTTTAGAATGCCTGCCTGAAGAAGCCCGTCCCGCGTGCCTGTCCGGAATGCCAGTCTGCAGAAGCCCGCCAGATGAGGCTCTGCAGCCGGCTCTTGCGCAGCGGCTTCAGCGCTTGGCCTTATCCGCCGCCACCACCTTGCTGACGTAGGCCGGGAGTTGCCAGGCGCCGCCGGGGAAGCCGCGGCACATGCCGTCGCCGCTTTGTTCAGTGAGGGCGAAGACCTTGCCGTCAAATTGCCAGGTGTTCGTGGACCAGCAATCGCCAATGCCGCGGCCTTTCATGGCGGAGTTTATGCGGCCGGTTTCGGCGTCGAAGTCGCCGTCGGTTTCGAGGGCCTCGGGTTTGGTCGGGGCGCGGTCATTGATGATCCAGTTCAGCGCGGTGCTGTTGTAGGCGCCGACGCTGCAAGGGACGGAAAGGAGCAGGCGGTGCTCGTCGAGACGCGTAGTGCTGGCGTTGTCGAGCGCCTCATTGCCTTCGTTGCACTGCTCGCTGATGTCCTGGCTCAGAGTTTTGAGTGCGCGTTTGCCTATGGTGTCGTCGGCTTTGCGGGCGGGGAGCGGCTTGACGGCGATGACGACGGGCAAGGGCAGGGCGGGTAGCACGCTGCTTTCCTGTTTCGTGCCCTTGCGCACCAGGGCGCCGGGCGTGCCGAGGCGGCCCTGTTCTTCATCCATCTTGAGCAGGACGGCCTTGATGCCGGCCAGTGACAGCGTCCATTCAAGCTTGCCGGCGCGCAGCGTGGCTGTGTCGATGTTCAGGAGTTGCTGCACGAGGGGCAGGCTTTCCTTGGGCGGGATGGTGGCACTGTTACCTTTGAGATCCTTGATCAGCAACTTGCCGGCGCGCAGTTGCAGCGGGCCTTCGAGGCTCTGTTCGCTGACCACCTGGACGCTGACTTCAATCGGCGTGCCCGGCCCGGCGGGCCGGGTGATGAGGATGGAAACAGGGTCCGACTCGCCACCTTCCGCCTGGTAGCCGGCGGCGCGGCAGGTGCGCGTGTTGTCGCACTGCAGTTCCCAGTCCTTGTGTTGGAAACCTGCGCTGGCCGGGGCCGTGGCGAGGGTCAGTGCGATGAGAAAGCTGCTGGTGAGGAAGGTCGAGTGGGCGATTTTCATCGGGGCTCTTTCCGGGGTTTGTTGAGGCCTTGTCACGGCAGAAACGTGCTGGAAGCTTCGTTGCAGCGTTCTCCAGGTCGTGTCCGCATATGCCTGCGTGATGGTGTTGCGGATTGTACGGGAGGACGCCGGGCGCTGGATTGCGGCAGCAAAGGGCTGAACGGATTTGTCAGGACGTGCTTGCAGAGCCGCGCGTGGCATGGTTCTTGGATGTGCATGCCAGAAGATGCCCGCGGGTATTGGGTGCCTGGTGTGCCTGTCCGCAGAGGTTCGTCCGTAGCGGCTCTGCAGCTAGCCTATGCTTGCGATCGCACGATCATCTGCGGACTGGTCAGGGCTTCGGGCTTGAGGATTTCGTCGAGCTGTTCGCGGCTGAGCAGGCCCCGGGCGAGCACGATGTCGTAGACGCTGGCGCCGCTCAAGTGGGCTTCGGTGGCGACGTCGGTGGCGTTGGCGTAGCCGATGTAGGGATTCAGCGCGGTGACGATGCCGATGGAGTTGCGCACGGATTCGCGCATGCGGTCCGGATTGGCGGTGATGCCTTTGACGCAGCGCTCGGCCAGCGTGAGGCAGCCCTGGCGCAGGTGGGCAACGCTCTTGAACAGGCTGTGGGCGATGATCGGCTCGAAGGCGTTGAGCTGGAGTTGCCCGGCCTCGGCGGCGAAGCTGACGGTGACATCGTTGCCGATGACTTCGAAGGCGATCTGGTTGACGACTTCCGGGATCACGGGATTGACCTTGCCCGGCATGATCGAGGAGCCGGCCTGCATGGGTGGCAGGTTGATTTCGCCAAAGCCGGCGCGCGGGCCACTGGAGAGCAGGCGCAGGTCGTTGCAGGTTTTGGAGAGTTTCACGGCGACGCGCTTGAGCACGCCGGAAATCTGCACGAAGGCGCCGCAGTCCTGGGTGGCTTCGACCAGATTCGGCGAGGTGATCAGGGCGATGCCGGTCAGATCCGCCAGGTGCTGGCGCACGCGGGCGGCGTATTCCGGCGGGCTGGCGATGCCGGTGCCGATGGCGGTGGCGCCGAGGTTGATTTCGCGGATCAGGCTGGCCGCCTCGCGCACGCGCTCTTCGTCCTCGCCGAGCATCACGGCGTAAGTGCTGAATTCCTGGCCGAGGGTCATGGGCACGGCGTCCTGCAGCTGGGTGCGGCCCATCTTGATGACTTCCTTGAAGGCCTCAGCGCGCTCCTCGAAGGTTTCGCGCAGCACGGCCATGGCGCTCACCAGCCCGTGCAGGCCGCTGTAGGTGGCGATCTTCAGCGCGGTGGGATACACGTCGTTGGTGCTCTGGCTCATGTTGACGTGTTCGTTGGGGTGCAGGTGCTGATACGCGCCTTTGGCGTGGCCGAGCAGTTCTAGCGCGCGGTTGGCGATCACTTCGTTGGCGTTCATGTTGCTGGAGGTGCCGGCGCCGCCCTGGATGACGTCGACGACGAAGTGTTCGTGCCAGCGCCCGGCGCGGATTTCTTCGCAGGCGGCGACGATGGCGTCGAGATGCACGCGGCTGAGCAGGCCCAGCTCATGGTTGGTGATGGCGGCGGCCTGCTTGATCACGGCCAGCGCGGCGAGCAGATCCGGGTAGACCGAAATGGGAATGCCGGTGATCGGGAAATTCTCCAGCGCGCGCAGGGTGTGCACGCCGTAATAGGCGTCGGCGGGGACTTCGCGATTGCCGAGCAGGTCATGTTCGAGGCGTTTGCCGGGAGAAGCGGTGGTGGTGGTCATGGCGTTCTCGATGAAAAGTGGCGCGGTCGCGGCCGCGGAGTCGTGCTTGTTTCTACGGCGCGGTAAGGCTGAGGCTTGATGGCTTCGCTGGATTGTTGTTCGCTTCGAGGTAAATCTGTCGGGCTTTCTGAAGCAGGCTGGAGAGGTGCGCTGGGCTTGGTCTTGCACGGGGGCAAGCTGAAGAAGGCCGGCGGGTGCGGGTCTTGAAGGTGATGCCGTTCGTCATCAAGGGGGCGTCGTTGCCGAGTTGCGCTGGCTGAAAGGGGATATTGCCAATTTGAGGCTTGCGCAAGGATGTTTCTGGTAACACGCGTTTTCGAGATCTGGGCAATTCTGCTGCTTGTAGGATAAATGCTTACTTTCGTCTTCTTTTTGTTGAGCATGTATTCCTTTTTGCGCGTAAATACCGAGGCCACAGAAAGCATCGTGTGCGATTGTTCCGAAAACGTTCTGGCCCCTGCAGGTTCGATTGGCCGGACTCAATCAAATCCAGGAGCTAAACATGAGTTTCAAACTGAAAACAACGGCCGCGCTGGTAGCGCTGGCTGCCAGCAGCATGGCGTTTGCCGCCAATACCGGCGGTTTCTCTACCGCTACCGGCGGTAACCAGGCCGGCGCCAAGTCGGTCACGGTCAGCACGATGCAGGGCATCATCGATGCCATTGCTGCGGCACGCATCAACGCTGCGGGCACCAAGGTCGCTACGGGCGCTTATCCGCTCATCATTACCTATACGGGTAACGAAGATGCACTGATCGCCAACGTCGTCAAAGGTTCTACGGTTGATGCCTCGGGCAATTGCCCGTCCCCGCACTGGAGCGACGCCTACCGTGAAGTAGAGGTCAAGAACTTCACGTCCGGTCTTACCATCCAGGGCGCGAATGGTTCCTCGGCCAACTTCGGCATCACGATCAAGAGCGCCTCGAACAACGTCGTTGTCCAGAACATGAAGATCGGTGCCCTGGGCGGCGCCAGCAGTGATGCGGACATGCTGCGGATTGATGGCTCGTCGAACGTGCTGATCGATCACAACGAACTCTTCGCGGTGAACAACGAGTGCAATGGCTCGCCCGACGGAGATCTGACTTTTGAGTCGGCTATCGACATCAAGAAGGACTCGCACAACATTACCGTTTCGTACAACTATATCCACGACAGCAAGAAGGTCGGCCTGGATGGTTCTTCGGCCAGCGATATCGCCGGTGGCCGCGAGATTACCTTTCACCACAATTACTACTACAACGTGAGTGCTCGTCTGCCGCTGCAACGCGGTGGCTGGACGCACATCTACAACAATTTTTACGACAAGGTGACCGAGTCTGGCATCAACGTGCGCACCGGCGGCTACGCGCTGATCGAGAAGAACTGGTTCCAGAACGCCTACAACCCGGTGACCTGCCGTTACGACGTGGTCAACTGCGGTAAGTGGGACCTGCGCAACAACAACACCACCAGCGCGGCTGATAACGCCACCTACGGCATCACCTGGACGGATTCCGGTGGTGGCGCCAATGCCAACACCTGGGCCACGACAGCCGCTTTCCCGAAGACCCTGACCTACACGTACGAGCCGGTTTCCGCGCAATGCGTGAAGGACAAGCTGGCCAGTGTTGTGGGTGTGGGCAAGAACGGCGCAACCCTGGTGGCTTCCGCTTGCGGCAGCTCCAGCAGCTCGTCGTCGTCCAGCAGCTCCAGCTCTTCGTCGAGCAGCAGTTCCAGCTCGTCTTCGAGCAGCTCCAGCTCTTCGTCGAGTTCCAGCAGCTCCGGTGGTTCGTCGTCGAGCAGCAGCTCTTCGTCAAGCAGCTCTTCCTCCTCCTCCAGCAGTAGCTCCAGCTCGTCGGGTGGTGCAGTTCCCGTGCTGAAGGGTACGGGCTCTTATCCGGCAGGCTGGTCCAAGTGTGCGGATCTGGGCGGAATCTGCACGGTTGGCTCGGGTCAGGGCTGGGTTGCTTTTGGTGCCAAAGGCAAGTGGGTGTTGAAGAATGTCGGCGTGGGCAAGAGCATCGCCTGTACCGTCGCAGCCTTCGGTGGCGATCCGGCGGGTAGTTCGAACAAGTGTTCTTACTATCGCTAAGCGCGCTTGACCAGACCTGCTGCGCAAGCGGCAGGCACGCTTAAACAAAGCCCCCGGTTCGGGGGTTTTGTTATTTGATTTGAGCCGTTGGAGCAGGCCGAGGACTTCTGCGGCGGATTTACGGCCGAGATCGCCTATCAAGAAGCATGTTTTTAGCAGGGTAGTTGAGACCCCCTCAGGACTTGGCTCTGCAGGTAGAGTTCCTGAAGAGGCACTGTGGGCGGGGGTCTTCGGATAGGTGTTTTGTATCAGGGGCCGGGCTTACGTTGTCCGAAAGGCTTTGCCGCGGCTTGACTGACGAGTGGCATGTTCCGCGTGACACGCCTGCTGTGCCTGCTTGAGAGTTTGTTTTATGTAGGACAGATCCCTACTTTTTTTGATCTGCGTATTGAAGTCGTACGCCCTTTTGTGCATTAATAAGCGAGTCGCGCAAACCAATATGCGGGGCTGCCCGGACGTTTTTCCGAACCAGCAGGTTCGGGTGGTCGGGCAAAATTAATTTCAGGAGACAAAAAAATGAGTTTCAAGCTGAAAACACTGGCTACGTGCGTTGCACTGGCCACCAGCAGCATCGCATTTGCCGCTCAGACCGGTGGTTTTTCCACGGCTGACGGTGGCAATGTGACGGGCGCTAAATCCTTTACGGCGGCAACCCACACGGAAATCAACACCATCATCGCCAATGCGCGCCTCGACGCTGCTGGCAAGAAGATCTCTACCGGCGCTTACCCCGTCATCATTACCTATACCGGCAATGAAGATGCGCTGATTGCCAATGTCGTCAAGGGTTCTACCAAGGATGCATCGGGCAAGTGCCCCTCTCCGCACTGGAGTGATGCCTATCGTTACGTTGAGGTGAAGAACTTCACCGCTGGTATCACCATTCAGGGTGCGAACGGCTCCTCGGCCAACTTCGGCATCGTGATCAATGGCGGCTCCAGCAACGTTGTTGTCAAGAACATGAAGATTGGAGCCTTGGGCGGCGCCAGCAACGATGCTGACATGTTCCGCATCGACAGTGCTTCGAACGTGTGGATCGACCACAACGAGATGTTCGCTGTGAACAACGAATGTGCCGGTTCGCCCGATGGCGACCTGACTTTCGAGTCCGCGATCGATATCAAGAAGGACTCGCATAACATCACCGTTTCGTACAACAGCATCCACGACAGCAAGAAAGTCGGCCTGGATGGTTCGTCGAGCTCCGATATCGGCGGCGGTCGCGAGATCACTTTCCACCACAATATTTATTACAATGTGAATGGCCGTCTGCCGCTGCAACGTGGTGGCTGGACACACATGTACAACAACTTCTACGACAAGATCACCGAGTCAGGCATTAACGTGCGTACCGGCGGCTATGCGCTGATCGAGAAGAACTGGTTCCAGAACTCCGTGAACCCGGTGACCTGTCGTTACGACGTGGTCAACTGCGGCAAGTGGGATCTGCGCAACAACAACACCACCAAGGCGGCAGATAACGCTACTTACGGCATTACCTGGACGGATTCCGGTGGCGGCGTGAACGCTGACACTTGGACCACGACAGCGGCTTTCCCGAAGACCTTGACCTACACTTACGAGCCGGTGACCCCGCAGTGTGTGAAGGACAAGCTGGCTCAGTACGCCGGTGTGGGCAAGAACGGTGCGACGCTGACGGCTTCGGCTTGCGGTAGCTCCAGTTCTTCGTCATCCAGCAGCTCCAGCTCGTCTTCGAGCAGCAGTTCTTCGTCGAGCAGCTCCAGTAGTTCCTCTTCGTCAAGCAGCTCCAGCTCTTCGTCGAGCTCCAGCTCCAGCAGTTCTTCGTCGAGCAGCTCTTCTGGTGGCGGTACGCCTCCGGCAATGACCGGCACGGGTGATTATCCGGCTGGTTTCAGCAAGTGTGCCGCGCTGGGTGAAACCTGTACGGCCAAGACGACTGGCTGGGTGGCTTTCGGCCGCAAGGGCAAGTGGGTAGCCAAGTACGTAGGTTCGGGCAAGACCATTGCCTGTACCGTGGCAGCCTTCGGTTCTGACCCGGTGGGCGATCCGAACAAGTGCTCTACCAAGTAAGCGCATTTGATCAAACCTGCCACGCAAGTGGCAGGTGCAGCCAAACAAAAACCCCCGGATTTCGGGGGTTTTTGTTTTTGCTTCGCAGCAGGCGCGGCGCTTGCTGTGTACGACGAAGAGCCAGGCCTGGCGGGCCTGTACGGGCTGACTATCCTCAGGTGCGCAGTTTTCGCACGCGCTCCGACGGCGTGATGATGTCGGTCAGGCGGATACCGAATTTGTCATTCACGACCACGACTTCGCCCTGGGCGATCAGGGTACCGTTGACCAGCACGTCCATCGGTTCGCCGGCCAAGGCGTCGAGTTCGACAACCGAGCCGTGGGCCAGCTGCAGCAGATTGCGGATCGAGATGCGTGTGCGCCCCAGTTCCACGGTCATGTGCACCGGGATGTCGAGGATCAGCTCGTAGTCGTTCATGCTGCCGGGCTTGGTGCCACCATCGAAATTCTGGAATACGGCGGCTTGTGGCGCTGGCGCCGGGGCCGCGTCCACCACGGCCTGTTCCTGCATGGCCGCAGCCCAATCGTCTTCGCTGATGGGGGCTTCAGCTTCCGCGGCTTCGTTGATTTCGTCTTCAGTCATGGCTTTCTTCTCCTCTCACGCCCAGTTTGGCGGCGATCAGGTTGATTTCGGTGTCTTCCGGGAGGTTGAATTTTTCGACCCGCAGGGCGTAGTGACCGCCCTGAATGCCGTATTTGCACTCCAGAATCTTTACGCCATCCACATTCGCTTCGATGTTTTCCGGGATCTCGAGCGGGATGACATCGCCAACCTTGAAGTTCGCGATGTCGCGCAGTGACACGGTGGTAACGCCCAGATTGGCGACCAGATTGATATCCACGCCGTTGATCTGCTTGGACATCAGGTTGATCCAGCGCTTGTCCTGAGTGATGTGATCCGATTGCATCGAGCTGTAGAGGATGTCGCGGATAGGCTCGACCATCGAATACGGGAAGCAGATGTGCATGTCGGCCTGGGCACCGCCGAATTCCAGTGTGAAGGTGGTCGCGACCACGATTTCGCTGGGGGTGGCGATGTTGGCGAACTGCGAGTTCATCTCGCTGCGGATGTATTCGAACTGCAGCTGGAAGACCGGTGACCAGGCGCGTTCATATTCGGCGAAAACTACGCGTAGCAAGCCCTGGATGATGCGTTGCTCGGTGGCGGTGAAGTCGCGGCCTTCGACGCGGGTGTGGAAGCGCCCATCGCCGCCGAACATGTTGTCGACCACCAGAAACACCAGATTCGGATCGAACACGATCAGGCCGGTGCCGCGAAGCGGTTTGGCCATGATCAGGTTGAGGTTGGTCGGCACCACCAGATTGCGCACGAATTCGCTGTATTTCTGCACGCGGATCGGGCCCACCGAAACCTCGGCATTGCGGTGCATGTAGTTGAACAGGCCGATGCGCAGGTAACGCGCGTAGCGTTCGTGGATCAGCTCCAGCGTGGGCATGCGCCCACGTACGATGCGCTCTTGCGTGGCGAGGTTGTAGGAACGTATGCCCGTGCCGTCGTCGCCGGCCTGTTCCGGCTCGTCCAGCTCCCCGGTCACGCCCTTGAGTAGCGCGTCAACCTCTTCCTGAGAGAGAAAATCCTGGGCCATGGTTTGCCTCGATTCCTGCTACGGGTCAGTTCGCCTATTGCACGATGAACTGGGTAAAAAACACTGACACGACCGGACCTACAGGCTCCGGATCGGAAGTCTTCTTTTTCTTCTTGGATACGGGGGGCGGCTCAAAACCCATGATCACATTGATGATTTCCTTCATCTCGGTGGCGAGCTCTTCACGCCCTTCCGGCGAGGTGATCTCGGAAGGCTTCTTGCCCGAGAGCAGGGACAGTACTTCGTGCCTGATCTGCGGCATGAAGGCTTTGACCTGATCGCCGACGTGGGCGTCGATCACGCGCAATGAGGCCACTACCTGCAGGAATTGTTCGGCGCCATTGTCGGGCTGCAGATTCACGGTAAAGGGCTCCAGCGGCAGGAAGACCGGCGGCTTGTTCGGATCGAATTTCGGCCATTCGTGAACGGCGTGAGCAGGCGCTTCCTCGGCCGCAGCCTCTTCGCCTTCAGTCGCGACTTTTTTCTTGGCCAGCAGGGCGTAAGCGCCGCCGCCAATGGCGCCGAGCAACACTACAGCGGCCAGGATGATGATCAGCAGTTTCTTGCTCTTCTTGGGAGCGGGCGCAGCTTCGTCAGCTGCGGCCTCCTTTTTTGGTGCTTCCTTGCTTGTTGCCATAATCGGAGCTCCCTCGTCATTCAATTCTGTCTTGTTTCAGTATTGTGTCGCGCTCGGCACGACCCTCAAGGCTTGAATAACGGACATTGCAGGCCCCTTATGAAGGGTCTCGCTGCCAAATAAACGCGTTTCCCACTTCTGCCTGCTGTTTTTCGACTTGAATTCCCAGTTCCCAGTTCCCAGTTCCCAGTTCCCAGTTCCCAGTTCCCAGTTCCCAGTTCCCCGTTCCCAGTTCCCAGTTCTCAAGCAAACGTATCAATCGCCCCGCTGCCACGGCCTGTCCAGCTGCCACTCGTGCTGCCCACGGGCACTTGGCTGAGCTCGGCCGGGCTGGCGAAGCGGCTGGCCGCACTGCGTCGGCCGGAGTTGTCGTTCTGGGCCTGTTGCTGAGTGGAGCCTTCATTTACGTTGGCTTGACCCAGCTGGATGCCGGATTGCGCCAGCACCTCACGCAGGCGCGGCATAGCGTCCTGCAATGCCTCGCGCGCGGCCGGGCTGGCGGTGATGAAGGTGGCGCTGGCCTGATCGCCATTCATGCTGATCGAAATCTCGACGCGCCCCATCGAGGGCGGGGTCAAAACGATTTCGGCGCGGCCATTGTCGCGGCTGGCGATCCAGCTGACCTTCTGCCCGACCTCCTCAGCCCAGCCCCGCGTGGCAACCGGCGTGCTGATCTCGTGCTGCGGCAAAGCCTCGCCGCTGCGGCCGGCTTGAGGGCCTGACAAAACGCCGTGGGTGGCCAGTGTGCCGCTGCTGCTTGCCTGATTCTGGCTGGCGTTGGCCAGTTCCGTAGCAAAGGAGGATGACTTTTCCGTTTGCGAACCGGCAGCGAGCTTGTCCGCGAGCGGATCTGCGCTGGCTTTGAGGGTTTCGGATCGGATTTCGGAGTCCGCATCACCCTGGCTGGAGAGTGGCTTGCCATCGGCCTCTCCGGGCAGGATGCCGGAAGAGGCGAGCCCTGCCTGGTTCTTCGAGGCATTGTCGGCTGAGTTGTTTGCTTTGCCGGCAAGGCTTGCCGCCTGAGCGGCGAAGGCTGCCGTAGAGGTGGCAAACAAGGACGTATCGCGCGAAGCGTCCGTTTCAGCGCCCAGCGCAGTGCCGGTGTCATTGCTGCCGGGGCTGCTCGTGCTCGGAGCGACGGGCGCCGGATTGAGTCCTGCGGCGACCAGCAACAAGGCGGGATCGGTTGGCGCTGTGTTGTTGGCTTGCGTGGCAAGCGCTGCCGCAGTGGCAGCATCTGTCTCATCGGCAGCTTGCGCCGCGTTGCGCGTGTCGGCCTTGTCGCGCGGGCCATCCGTCTTGGCGCCGGGCTTGGATGCTTCCGGTGTCTGGCTGCGTGATTTCAAAACCTGTGCAAAAGTGGGTTTTCCGTCCTGCTCCGCTTGCTGGGGGGCATTCTGTGCAGCAGGGTTGCGCGGCGCCACAGGGGCGATTGCAGCAAGGGCGGGGGTATTCACTGTGGCCATGAAAGCTACCTCGATGAGCGGTGTTATGCGCTCCATTCAGCAAGGGCTGTGCCATGCCGCCGCCTGCGGCGGAGGACTGAGCAATGAGTGCTGAGGACTGAGTGGGGCATGCTTGGAAAGCCGCGTCGGGATTTGGTCTTCGGGCGGGAGCACTGCAGAGGTAATACGGGCGCGGATCTTCGGGAGGTGATGTAGGAGCTAGCGCAGCTGGCGATTTGCCAGTGTGAATCGCCAGCTGCGCTAGCTCCTACGGGGCATGCGTGGAGAGCCGCTCCCGGCAAGTTTCTTCGGGCAGATGTGCCGAAGAAGCTCGACAAGCCCGGCTCTCGGGATACGCTGACTCAGCACGTAGGGTGGGTTAGCCGCGCTTTTGCGGCGTAACCCACCGTGCCCTCAGTCCTCCGCCGCGTGCGGCCTATACGCAAAGACATTGCCCAAGATGGCTGCTCAACTCGGGCGCTGCGCTGCGGGTGTAGTCCTTGTCCAGCCGACCGCTGACCAGCGAGGCAGTGGGGGCGTCGAGCTCGGCGTTGAGCAGGCCCATGAAGGTGGGCGGGGCTACAAGGATGGCTCGACTGAAGCGTCCTCGACTTCGCTCCTGGCACAGGTCGTTGGCGACCTGGTGGGCGAAGCCCCGGGCGATACTGCGATCCGGCTGGCCCTTACGCGGGGAGGAGCGTCCATCGAATTCCGGCATGGTCGTGGCGGCTGCGTCGAGCTCGGTTTCTTTCACCAGTTCCAGAGCCTTGTTCGGGCCACTCTGGGAGAAGATGCGGGCGTGACGGGCATTGGCGACGACGATCCAGGTAATCATGGGTAGCTCCTTGGAGTGTGACGGGATGTCCGGGCCGGCAATTGCCGATCCAGCCTGTCAGCCTAGGAAGCCTTGCAACATGAGCGCCAATCAATTTTGACTATATCTTGCAGAGCCGCGCAGGGATTGGGTTTTGGTGGGGTGTGCCTGTAGAAGTCCGCCTGCTGGCGGTGTCGGGCAAGGGGGCTTGAAGAGGCCCGCCAGGCGCGGTGATGGGGGCGGGCTGTCAGGTCAGTTCGCGGTAGCAGTAACAATCGCGAGTGTGGTCATTAACCATCCCGGTGGCCTGCATGAAGGCGTAGCAGATGGTGCTGCCGACGAAGCGGAAACCGCGTTTCTTGAGCGCTTTTGACATTGCGTCGGATTCGGGCGTGCTGGCCGGGATTTCGCCCATCCCGCGCCAGTGGTTCTGACGCGGCTGGCCGCCGACGAATTGCCACAGCCAGGCGGGCACGTCGCCGACCTCGGCTTCCAGCGCCAGCCAGGCCTGGGCGTTGCTGATCGTCGAGCCGATCTTGAGGCGGTTGCGCACAATGCCGGGGTTGGCCATCAGACGGGCGAAGTCCGCGTCGGTGTAGGCGGCGATCTTGCGCACGTCAAAGCCGTCGAAGGCTGGGCCATAGCTCGCGCGTTTTTTCAGGATGGTGATCCACGACAGCCCGGCCTGCGCGCCTTCCAGTGTGAGCAACTCGAAGAGGCGCACTGGATCGCGCTGCGGGCGGCCCCATTCTTCATCGTGATAGGCGCGATACAGTGGATCGGCCGCGCCGGCCCAGGCTCCCAGCCAGGCGCAGCGTTTGCGGCCGTCGTCTTGCCAGTCAGCCATGCTCAGTCAGCCATCTCGCTGACGGGTGTCAGTACGCGAATATCCGGCAGGCCGCGCACCTTGCCGATCAGCATCAGCACGCTGCGGGTGACCAGCGCCGAGTTCAGATGGCGTTTGTGGGCGGCGAGGTTTTCCCATACTTCGATGGTATTGAAGCGGCCCGGGCGAGCGGCGTCGGCATACACGTCGAAGCGCATGCAGCCTTCTTCCTGACGGTGCAGTTCGGCCATTTCCTGGAGGATTTCCCGGACTTCTTCGATGTGCGCGGTTTCGGCTTCGGCGAGGGTGATGACGTGGATGGATTGGGCGGGCATGGAAGGTGTCGCGCTAAGAGTGAACCGGATTGTCAGGCGCTGATGCGGGCTTTGGCAAGCTCCAGCGTGCCGTGTTTGAGGGTCTTGTCCTCCGGGTCGGTGTGCAGCACGAAACCGATGCGTTCCACGAAGCGCAGCATGCGGTCATTGCTGGCCAGGAACTCGCCTTTCATGGTGACCAGACCGCGTTGTTGTGCTGTGCTGATGATCGCCTCCATCATGCGGCGGCCCAGTCCGCTGTGCTGATAGGCGTCAGCCACCACGATGGCAAATTCGCAGCTTGTGCCATCCGGATTGGTGTTGAAACGGCTGACGCCGAGCTGCTTTTCCTGCCCATTTTCGAGACTGGTGGCGATAAAGGCCATCTCGCGGTCGTAGTCGATCAGGGTCAGTTTGGAGAGCAGCGAGGGCGAGAGCTCGCGCAGGGCACTCATGTAACGGAAATACTTGGTCTCGGGCGAGAGCGCACGCACGAAGCCCTGATTCATCTCGGCGTCTTCCGGCTTGATCGGCCGGATGGTGACCGGCGTGCCGTCCTTCAACTGCCAGGCCCAGACCAGATTGGTTGGATAGGGGTGAATCGCCATGTGCTCGTAGCGCGCATTCTGGCGCGCATTGCGGCCGATTTCGATGCGTGCTTCGGCCGCCAACACGCCACGGTCATCGACGTAGAGCGGGTTGATTTCCAGCGAACGCAGCATGGGCATCTCGCAGATCAGATCCGAGACGCGCAGCAGCAGATGTTCCAGCGCTTCAAAGTCCGCTGCCGGCATTCCTTCGAGCGGTCCGAGCATGCGTTCGGCATGGGTGTCGTGGAGCAGGTCGCGCACCAGGAAGGCGTTCAAGGGCGGCAGCGCCACGGCGCGGTCGGGCCAGTAATTCGGATCGAGGCTGCGTTCGCCGAAACCGATCACCGGGCCGAAGACCGGATCACGCCACACGCGCAGCATCAGCTCGCGTGCGTAGGGGCTGTGGTAGGTCGGCTCCACGCACATGCCGGCGGCCAGTGCTTCGGGCAGATCCTGCGTAATCTGGGTCGTCAGCTCCGCCCAGGCCAGATGCAGGCCGACGTGGCTGAGCAGATCATGGCGTGCAGCCAGATGTTGCAGGCGCGTGCCGGCCAGCGCCGCGTTCGGCCGCAGGCTGATCGGAAAACCGAGCTGGGTGGCGGCCTTCTCGGCCTCGGCTTCGGAATGCACCACGCGCATGGCTGCCGTGGGAATGTGGAAGGCGGCCAGCAGCGCCAATGCCTCGTGACGGCGCAGCACCGTGCGCCGCTCGCTCAGCGCGGCGTCGATCAGACCGATGGCCAGTTCGCGCATCGGCGCTTTTTCATATTCGAGCGGGCCGGGTACCTGAGTCAGCAACTGCTGGTTGCGATAGTAGGAGCTGATGTGCGAGAACACGTCCACGGCGCTTTCCGGCGTGCGCAGCGAAGGAATCTTGGCAACACGGAAGATCTCGCGCGCCTCCAGGCAGGCATCGTCGCCGAGCCAGCAGGTGAGAATCGGCTTGTCGGAGCCCTTGCTCAGCTCGACGACGCGGCGTGCCACCTCGCTGGGCTGACTCATTGCCAATGGTGAGAGCAGACACAGGATGCCATCCACATTGTCATCAACGAGCAGGGCTTCCAGCGCGCGGGCGTAGCGTTCCGGGCTGGAGTCACCGATCAGGTCGACCGGGTTCTCGCGCGACCAGTGGGTCGGCAGGATCTTTTCCAGGCGGGCGATGGTTTCCGGCGCCAGGCGCGCCATCACGATGCCCAGATCGCCGGCACGGTCTGCCGCCATCACGCCGGGCCCGCCGCCATTGGTGATGATCGCCAGGCGTTTGCCGCGCGGGCGGAAATGCACGAACAGACCTTTGAGATTGCTGAGTAGCTGGGTCAGCGTGCTCAGGCGCACCACACCGGATCGGCGCAGCGCCGCGTCAAACACCGCGTCGTCGCCGGCCGCGGAGCCTGTATGCGCATGGGCTGCGCGGGCGCCCACCGGATGGCGGCCGACCTTCAACACCATCACAGGTTTCATGCGTGCTGCCGCACGCAGGGCACTGAGGAAACGCCGTGCATCGCGGATGCCTTCGATATAAACGAGGATCGCCTCGGTGCGGAAATCCCACACCAGATAATCGAGGATCTCGCCGAAATCCAGCTCCGCCGAGGAGCCCAGCGACACCACCGTCGAAAATCCCACCTGATTCGGCCCGGCGTAATCCAGCACCGCAGCGCACAGCGCGCCGGATTGCGAGACGAAACCGATCGAGCCGCTGAGCGCGCCGCTCGACGCGAAGGTGGCGTTCAGGCCCAGCAGCGGACGCGCCACCCCCAGACTGTTCGGCCCGAGGATGCGCATGCCGTACTGCCGCGCGATGCGCACCACCTCGTTTTCCAGATCGACACCTACGCCGCCGCTTTCGCCGAAGCCGGCCGACAGCACCGCCGCCACGCGCACGCCGGCCTGGCCACATTCATCGATCAGGCCCGGCACCGTGCCGGCCGGCGTGACGATGACCGCCAGATCCACCCTGCCCGGCACTTCGCCGATCTCGGCAAAGCAGGGCACGCCCTGCACGGATTGGTATTTGGGATTGACCGCGTACAGCGTGCCTTTGTAGCCCGCCGCCAGCATGTTGGCGACAAGGATCGCGCCGAGCGCATTTTCGCGTTCGGTGGCCCCGATGATGGCCACGCTGCGTGGCTCGAACAGCGGCGAGAGGTAATGTTTTTCGTCCAAGGAAGCACCCCGGCGAGGCAGCAGCAGGCGGGCGCCTGCCTGTACGTCAGAGTATGCCGCAACTGATCAACTGCAGGCATGCGGGCACACCCGATGGTCAGGGGTTTATCTGCTTGAGATGCGTTGCGCGGCTTTGATACGGGCCTTGTAGGGCCGACCCTTCGACAAGCTCAGGAGAGCCTTCGGTCGGCCGCCCACGCGTGGAGTGCGACTGAAGTCGCACCTGCAGGGCATGCCGTGCCGCAGCTTTATTCCAATGCGCAATAGAGGCGAGACGCGAAGACGAGCCGCTGACTGTGCATTTGCACGGCAAGCCTGTCCTGAGCCTGGTCGAAGGGGCGAAGTCGACAAAGTATCGGTTCTATTGCGGATTGGAATTAGATCTCGATAACGGTGGGTGGCTCGTCATCGATGGATTCAATGTAACCCTCTGCCAACAAGGTTTGAATCATCGCGTTTGCGGTGTCATCAACCATCAGGCGCTTCTGCAATTCATCCCAGGGCGTATGCCCGTCGATCACGATCAACGTGTTGCGCAGGCGCGAGGCCAGATGGTGTGTGCGGTGGCTGATTTCCTCCACGCCCTTATGGGTCTTGCTGTAAATCGTGTTGTCCGACATGGCGGCACTCCAGAGTCGCATGCTCTGACGCTAGATCGCCAACGCGCAGCTTGCAATGCGGGTATGGCCGGGAATGCACAGAAATTCACAAAACGGCGCCGCCTTGCAGGCAGGAATCAATCGCGCCACCTGTCTGCCTGAAGAGGCTCGCCCATGCTTGGTTTGCGAGCATGTGCCTTGCAGATCCTTGCTGCAAGCGGCTCTCCGACAGGGGTGGTCTCAGCTTGCAGGCGCAGCACTGCATGGCAGGATTTCCGGGATGAGCACGCCGTGCTCACTGTCGAATCGCCTCACCTTGAAAGCGCTGTATTTCGTGACTGTGTGCAGGCAAGTTCGCCATTTTCATGTTGCCTTTGCTGGCCATTACGCCTTGATTTATTGATGAAATTCATGAATTCATAAGCTTAATAATCTTTCAATACAATTTACTAAAGTTTTAGAAGATCGGGTCGTAATCCAAGATAGGCCGTTGTTTGGCTGATTTATTCCGGGTGGCCGGGTGGTAAGCATCGAGTTTCGGTAAAAAACGTAATTCAGGAGTGTTTTTTGATGGGTGACGAGATTGAAATAGGCCTCCGGATGCGGGCGGAAGAGCAGGGCGGCTCCGGGCTGGATGCCGTTCCGGAGCTGTTGAAGCCTTATCTCTCCGGCTGTCAGCAGCGCGATGGGCGTACCCAGCTGCGCTGGCAGCAATACACCTTGTCCAGTGCGTTCCAGCCGATTGTCAGCTTCAGCCACTCCCGCATCGTCGGCCATGAGGCGCTGCTGCGTGCCACCGATGTATTTGGCAGAGCCGTATCACCGCTGGACCTGTTCGGCAGCGTAAGCGCCACAGAAGAAATGCTGCATCTGGATCGCAGCAGCCGCTTGATGCACGTCCTGAATACCCGTCAGTCCCCGGGCTGGTTCTTTCTGAATCTGCATCCCGCGCTGTTCGGCAGTCTGCTGGAGTCGAATTCACGCCAGGTTACGCAGGCAATTGGTCAGTATGTTGGAGTGTCCTCCTCACAGTTCGTGGTGGAGATCGTCGAGGAGCACATCACCGACCATGTGCGTTTCGAAGAAGGCGTCGCCGCGTTGCGCGAGATGGGGCTTGGTGTGGCGCTTGATGATTTCGGTGCCGGACATTCGAACTTTGACCGGGTCTGGAAAATCCGCCCGGACGTCGTCAAGCTTGATCGCTCCTTTGCGGCACGTGTCGAAGAGGATCGCTCTGCGCGTCGTCTGCTGCCGCAGATCGTCAGCATGCTGCACGAGGCGGGAACGCTGGTTCTGCTTGAGGGAATCGAAACGCTTGATCAGGCGCGTATCGCCATGGATTCAAACATCGATTTCGGCCAGGGCTGGCATTTTGCCCGCCCCACGCCGAGCCCGGTTCAGGATCCGCTTTCAATCAAGGTAACGATGGATGCCGTGTGGGATCAGCAGGGCAAACGCGCCGATCTCGCCTGGGAAAGCCGTCGTCGCGTCATGGAACCTTATCTGAAAGCCATCTGGCTCACCGGGCAGCGCCTCGCGATGGGCGAAAGCCTGGAGCAGGTGGCGGATACGTATCTTCGCCTGCCGCATGTCGCCTGCCTGTACATGCTGGACGACGCCGGAATGCAGGTTGGACAAAACCTGAATGCGCCGACCAGCCACAAGCGGCGCGTCACCCTCGGGCTTGGGCACATGTCCGGCGCGCGGTGGTCCCGCCGCGCTTACTTCATCCGCGCCATGCACGACCCCGGCAAACCGCAGACAACGCGTCCCTATCTGTCCGTGGCGACCGGCGACATCTGCGTGACGGTCTCGATTCAGTTTGAGGTGGGCGGGCGAAAATTTGTCATCTGCGGTGACGTGGATTGGGACTCGCTCGAAGCCGCCTCCGGCGATTAATTTTCTCGTGATCTTGAACTTCTGAACGTCCGGGTGTATCCATAACAGACCCAGAGCCACCTCAAGGTGGCCGGTGCAGCACCCAACCCAACCGGACGAGAGGAAACCAGCATGAGCAAGTCGCCGATCATCAATCAGGACATCATCGCACTGTACGACGAATACACCCACGCACCGCTGCCGCGCCGGGTCTTCATGAAGCGCCTCACCGCCATCACCGGCAGCACCGTCGCCGCCAGCGCCGTGTTGCCGCTACTCGAAAACAACTACGCCCAGGCCGCCGTGCTCGCCCCCGATGACGCGCGCCTGACGGTACAGAAAGTCAGCTTTGCCAGCGAAGCTGGCAGCATCAACGGCTATCTCGCCGCCCCCAAGGGCGCCGCTGGCAAGCTGCCCGCCGTGATCGTCATCCACGAAAACCGCGGTCTCAATCCGCATATCGAAGACATCACGCGGCGTCTCGCGCTGGCCGGCTATCTTGCGCTGGGCGTCGATTACCTCAGCCTGCTGGGCGGCACCCCCGCCGATGAAGACAAGGCCCGCGACATGTTTACCAAGGTTGATGCCAAGACCATCGGCGCCATCTCGCTGGGCGCGCTGAAATTCCTCAAGGCCCATGCGCAATCAACGGGCAAGGTCGGCGTCGTCGGCTTCTGCTGGGGCGGCGCTGCCGTCAATCAGCTCGCCACCCTGGCACCGGATCTGAACGCGGGCGTCGCCTTCTACGGCATGCAGCCCAAGGCCGAGGAAGTCCCCAAAATCAAGGCCCCGCTGCAACTGCACTACGCCGGTCTGGATGAGCGCCTCAACGCCGGCATCGCCGCCTACGAGGCCGCCCTAAAGGCCGCCGGCAAGCCGTATGAGCTGTACATGTACGACGGCGCCAATCACGCCTTCAACAACGACACCAACGCCGCCCGCTACAACGAAGCCGCCGCCAAACTCGCCTGGCAACGTAGCCTGGATTTCCTCAAGCGCAATCTGGGTTGAGGCTTGGTTTGAGGTCTTGGCGGGTGAAATGAAGGCCGCAGGGAGTGATCCTCGCGGCCTTTTTACTTGCGTGAATTGCTTGATGCGCATCCAATCCAGAATATGAATCACGCGTTCCCGCTTTAGCGTCAACGCCCCAGTGTCGTTGTGCAATTCAGGAATCAAGTCGTGCTGAATCACATTCCAGCGTTGCATGATTATTTCACGTCGAGTAGCATCCATTAGGCATTTTTATGTTTGCGTGGCGGTCGCATCGTGCCTGAAATGGCCGCCAGCACTTTCCGGTTTTTGCCTCACGTTCCGAGAAAGTCCGGCTTCCAAGAGGGAGTTTGCAAGAAGCTCTGCTTTGTTGTTCGCGTCGGGTTTGGCCAGAGCTGCCGTTGTCAGATATTCCAGAAAGCGGACACCGTAGGAGTAAAAGTGATGAGTCATGCCAGAAATGTCGCCATGTGCTTGGGTGTTTGGCTATTGAGTTGCGGCACGACTTGGGGGGCGCAAAGGATTGAAGCTTGGAGCTATTACCCGGTACCTCCGTTCCAGACGGAGGACGTCAGTAATGCCGGTCTGACGGCAGATCTTGTGGTTTACCTGAACAAGGCTCTGTCCGGGAAATATGACGTTAATCTGGTGATGTTGCCCAAGGCCCGCTTAAACAAAATGCTGGAGCGTGGGGACAAGGCATTCGTTGCGTTTACGCCGTCAGTGGTATTTGACGGCCCCAACGGCGGCAGCTACCTATGGACCGCCCCCCTGTTCGAGGACAGACAGGAGCTGGTGTCGCGCGCGAAACAGCCATTTGAGTTCAATGGCCCGGCTTCGCTGTTTGGCGTCCGGTTTGGCGCGCTTCTGGGCCACATCTATCCGATGCTGGCGAAAGAGATGGAGAGTGGGGTCATTCACGCGGACCGTACGACCAGCGAGGCCTCTCTGATCGCCATGCTGATGGCGGGTCATGTTGACGTCATTACGATTCCGAATTCTGCAGTCCGCTACTACATGAGTACCAATACCGCTTTCCGGCAAGGATTTTGGATTTCTAGACAGCACCTTGGCGAATACACCCGTCACCTGATGTTCCAGCGTGGTATGGAAAAAGAGCGAGATGACTTTGACCAGATCATTCGCAAGATGAATGTCGATCCGGCATGGATTGGCACGCTGAAGAAGTACGGTCTGGAACCGGCCAGTCGAAAAACACGTTAGCCGTGCAAGAGCGGATCATTCGATCCGCGCGGTCAGGCCGCTGATTCATCACCATTTGGTTCTGTTCGCGCGGGTTAAATGCCCCGCCCTTGGCTAACGGATTTGTTGTTGTGGGGTTGGCTGAATGGCAGACTCATTTGCCTTGAAGAAGCTAATGAGCTCGTCAAACTTTGACTCCATCCGCTGGCCTTGGGCTTTCATTTGGGCTTCAATCTCATCTAGATTGCCCGTAAGTCCAAGATCTTGGCGGATGGCAATTAATACAGGTATGTGTTTGGTATTGATGTCGCGGAGTTTTGATATAAGGAAGCGCTGAAAGGCGAAATTGCTTTCGGTAAATCTAATCCATCCTGCGTTGCGCTCCTCGGAAAATTTGTCTGCTTGGGTTTGCTGAAACGCGAGGTTTGTTTGCAAAGCTTCAAAAGTCCGCAGGTCCGGAGTCCCTGATTCGTTCTGTTTGGTCATCTCCGAGAGGATGCGCGTCACTTCCATCTGTGTTTTTAAGTACATCTCATCGGCGATCTGAATGTCAGTTTTGGCATTGCTCGCAGGCATGAGGTGAATCATCAGGTCAAATACCAATTCTCCATACTCGGCCTGAAGCTGGTTAACAATTGCGGCGGTCTTCGGTTCGGCGACAAGCTGTAGTCGAGCAGCTGCAGAATTGAATCCTTGGAGTCCATCGCCAAGGTTAATCTTTGTCAGATCCAGTTGCGGCAATCCCACAAGGTGAGTATTCACTTTGACAAGCTCTTCTACCGTACGTAAATAGACTTCGCGCCGCAGTGTTGCAGTCCGTTCTTTGGTCTTTTCGGCAGCATCATGTTGAAGCTGCAATTTCAACCTGTTTGTGTTGCTCCAGTTCGAAATAAGCACCCCGCTTATCGTTATTAGTGAGGCAATTACCCCCGACCAAATGACATCTGGAATCATCTGTAGAATCGTTATCAAGGTAGTCATTGGGGTTGAAAACTCAGTCCGGTAGGGTGGGTTCGGCGCGCTAACGCTTCGTGTCAATGGCATGAATCATACGCTGTGTGGGCACACCGAGCCGACTCTTCAAAGTAGGGGGGGGCGAAGCAAGCCGCCACGATCTGTCGATGGCCAACGGTGGGTTGTCGCTGCGCTCCGAACCCACCCTACGAAAGACCTGCTCGCAGAGCCGCACCCATCGGACTTCCCCAGCCTGTCATCCCGCAAACGCCCGCCCAATGCGGCTCTTCAGGCACTCGCCCGTAGCAGGCTCAATTCAAAAACCACGCCATCGACCACGTTGCGGGCGCTGATGGTGCCGCCCATTTTGGCCATGTAGGTGCGCGCGACGAACAGGCCCTGGCCGCGGCTGCCCTGGGCGGCAGAGTCGGCTTGATCGGAGACGCCGTACTCGAAAATCTTGTCGAGCATGTCATCAGCAATCTGTCGGCCGCTGTTGTGGATGACGACGCGCGCGGCGCTTTCGTCGGCCTCTACGCGTAGCGTGATGGCGCTGCCGGGCAGGCGATGGCGGTCGGCGTTTTTCAGGACGTGGGTGACCACATCTTCCAGCGGATATTCGTCGGCGCGTACCCATAGCGGCTTGCCGCTGGCTGCGAAATGCACATCGACGATGCCGGCGCTGGGGGCGTTGCGGGCGATTTCGCTGAGGAAATTATCCAGATCGACGCGCCCGGCCTGCAGGGTGGAGAAGGCGAAGGCCTCGGAAGGCGAGGCGCTGCCGTAGAGCACGCGGATGGCCTGCTGCATGCGCGCCAGATAACGCTGATCGGGGTCGTTCTGGTCGGCGTGCAGGGCCAGCAGGGATTGCAGCGGTGACATGATTTCGTGGCCGACGGCGTGCCACATGTCTTTCTCCTGCTCGGTGCGGATCTGCTCGCGGCTCATGTCTTCGCGCACGCGGCGCAGCAGATCGTGCAGGCAAGTCGCCAATATGCCCAGTTCATCACCGCCGCGCAGGTCGGCGACGTTGAGCTGCTCCAGCCCGTGGGCGGCGCTGATGGATTTCTGCACGGCCTGGGCGCGGCGGGTCAGTCTGGCGATGCGCCGGATGATGCCCAGTTCGATCAGGAACCAGGCGAGAAAGATGGCCAGCAGCATGGCGCCGACGAACCAGCCGACGCGCGTGGCGACGCCGGCGAGGATGCGGTTGGCGCTGCGCACGTCGCCATTCAGGATCAGTTCGTAGCGGCCCACCGGCGTGCTGATCTCTTCGCGCGTTTCCAGCTTGAGTTCGTTGGCCTCGGCCGGCAGGCGGCGAATCAGCCAGAGAGCGGCAGGCGAGATTTCCTCGGCGTTGGCGTCGCCACCAATCATGTGCAGCAGATCGGGCGCGCGTTCGTCGCCGGTTTTGCGGATGCGCAATGATTCGCCGGGCAGCAGCAGGGGTTGCAGATCGACGAGCAGGAAGGGCGCGCGGGCGTCTTCGCTGTTGCTGTCGAAAATCACCGTCTCGTTGCCGGGCGCCAGCACCTGCAGGTGCACACGAATGTCATCCAGATCAGCGGGCGGCCAGATCGGCTGGCGTTTGTCGATCAAATCTTCGCGCAGTAATTCGATGGGCAGGCGAATCGAATAGAACACTTCACGCGGGCAGTCCGGCGTGACCGGCTGGCCCGGCAGGCAGGCTGCCGATTGCCAGACCCAGCCCCGGAAATCGCGCTGAGGGCGGGTGTAAACGTAGTCCTGATCGTCCCGTTCGACGAAGCCGGTGAGTCGTCCGCGCAGGGCCTTGCCGGGCAGGACTTCGGCGTTGTCATGGAGCTCGACGGGCGCCAGCCAGCGATAATCCTGGCCGCGCAGCGTGACATGCACACGCACGCGGTGCGCCACTGACAGATCGCGTTCGCCGAATTGATGGGCGACCAGATCGCCACTGGCGAAACGCCCCGCCGCATAGATGAAGGCGCCGGCCCAAGGGTTGGCGCCGACGGCGACGCACAGGCCGGCGTCCTGCGGGTACTGAACCATGCAGCCGGCCATCTCGACGGCATTGCGCACCTTGTTTTGTTCGTCGAAATCCAGCGCGGCATAGGGCAGCAGCAGCGGGCGCAGCGGCGTGACCTGCTCGCCGCCAGACTTCGGATTGAGCAGGGCGAGCTGGCCGGTGGGGTGGCGCAGGCGCGCGGCGATCTGTTCGCCTGTCTTGTGAAAGACTTCCTGATACTTTTCGAAGCCCTGCTGTTTTTCCTCGCGCAGCACGGCCAGCGCCAGGGCCACGGTGGCGATGGCCAGCAGCAGGAAAATCGCGCGAAAGATTGTGCGCAGGCGGAAGGAGGCGAGCCAGGCGAGGAGCGTGCGCGTCATCAGCCGCGCGCCTCGGTGGCCCAGCGGAAGCCGCGCATGGGCACGTTCTCGATGGCATCAAACACTTCGTCGATCTCGCGGAAGGCCTCGCGGATGGTGCTGACGTGTTTGCGGATGTTGTCGCGATTGCGCCCGCTTTTGACCACTTGGAACAGGTCTTCGTAGGACACGACCTGGCCCTTGTGTTCGTACAGCGCCAGCAGGATGCGCTGCGCGGTGAGCGGCAGATTCACGCGCTGGCCGCGCCATAGCGTCGCGCCCTGACGTAGCGGGTCGATGGACAGATCATCGCGTGGCTTGACGGGCGTGGCTTCCAGATTGCCGTTGCGCGTCTTCACCGTGCGCAGGATGTCGAGGAAGGTATCGATGAAATCGCTCTCCTCGAAGGTGGTTTTCTGCAGGTAATCCCAGGCGTCCAGCGCCTTCATGATGCTGCGGTAAATCGCCGCCGGCATGGCAGAGACGACCAGTACGGGCGTGCCCTGAGAGCCGCCGCCGGCCTTGTTGATGGCATTGATGATGGCCACGCCGGCATGGCGCTCGCGGCCCAGTTCGATATCCAGCACGACGGCATCGTAATGCTCGCGGGCAATCGCCGCCTCGGCTTCGTCGCGCGAAAACCACTGGTCGACGCGGATCTCCGGCCTGGCCGCCTCGATCCAGCTTTTGAGCTGATTGCTGGTCGGGAGGTCGTCTTCGATCACGGCTACTTTGAACATCGGGTTCTCCTGCGTGTATCGCGAATTTTCGTAGGTGCGACTTCAGTCGCACGCCACGTATGGCAGGCTGACTGAAGTCAGCCCTACAAACCCAAGCCGAACCCGCCCACCCCGTAGGTGCAACTTCAGTCGCACTCCGAGCGTGGCGGCGGACTGAAGTCCGCCCTACAACATCGGAGCCACAGAAGCTTGTGACTCCATATGGATTATCCCTGCATTCCAGCCCGGATTCATACGCGCTGCTGTGAGTGTTTCTTCCGGGGCCGGAAGCAAGAGGCCCGGCGGCGGGATTGAGTGCTCGCCAGCGCCGCCACCATGATTCAGTCACGGCAAAGCAAACGCCGCCACCTACTCACCTGAATCTGGAGAACATCATGGAACTGCCCCGCCTGAACACCCTGACCCGCAGCCTGCGCATCGCGTTTAGCCGTTTTTCCCGCAAGGCCGGCCCGGCTTGCGAGTCGCTCGGTCCGGTGGTACTGGGGGCGGGCGCCAGTCTGCGCCGTGCTGTGCGCCCGGTGCTGATCATCAGTCTGGTCGGTGCGGCCGGCTATGCCCTCGTCAAGCATCCGCCGCTGGGCAAGGTGGAGCGCGGCGAAGTCGGTCTGCGTGTGAATCAGCTGACCGGCTCGATCACTGAAGTCACCGATGGCTCGCTGCTCGTGCTTCCCGGCCTGCATCGCCTGCAGACCTACCCGCTGCACGATCAGGTATATCGCGCCGAGCGCAGTGCGCAGGCCGATGGCCCGGCGCCTTTTCAGTCGGTCGAGGGCATGTCGCTGGGCGTGGATCTGACGATTCGTTATGCGCTGGACCCGACACGGATTGCCAGCACGGTGCGCAAGCTGCCCGCCGACATTGGCGCCGAAGTGGTCGAGCCGGAAGTGCAGGGCGTGATCTACAAGACCTTCACGCGCTACACCGTGCGTGAAATCTTCTCGACCAAGCGTGCCGAAATCCAGCAGCAGATTGAGGCGGAACTCAAGCCCAAGCTGGCCGCCGACGGCATCCTGCTGCGCGGCGTGATGATGGGCAAGGTGGATCTGCCTGCCGATTACCGGCGCGGTCTGGATCAGCTGCTGAACGAGGAACTGGAAACCCAGAAGATGCGCTACACCCTCGAATTGAAGGAAAAACGGGTCAAGCAGACCGAGCTGGAAAGTCAGGCTGATGCGGTGCGCCGCGAACGCGCTGCAGAGGCCGCCGGTAACGAGCAGATCATCGCCGCCAAGGCGCAGGCCGAATCCATGAAGCATGTGCTGCCCTTCAAGGAGAAGCAGATCCAGCAGCGCCAGCTCGAAGCCGATGCCGAGAAAATTTCGCGCATCAAGGGGGCTGAAGCCAGTGCCGAGGCGCGCAAGATCGAAGCCGGTGGCGAAGCCTTCTCGCGCCAGAAACTGGCCGAGGCCGATGCCTATCGCGTCGAGGTGATGGGCAAGGCGTCCAGCGCGCAGATGGAACGCGACGGCGCGCTGATCACCAGGCACCCGCTGCTGATCCAGAAGACCATGGCCGACAAGCTTTCCGACAAGATCCAGGTGATCATCGCCCCGCCGAATACCAATGGCTTTATCGGCGCCAACCTGCTCGGCAACAGCCAGCCAGCTCAAGCACCGCAAGTTGCTGAACAAGGAGTTGAATGATGTTTGCTGCCACAGCATTGGCCCTCGCCATCGTCACTCAGGATCAGGTGGCGCTGCGCGCCGCGCCGCGTGATTCCGCCCAGCAACAGGCCCAGCTCTGGCAGGGCGACAGTCTGGAGGTGCGCGGCGAGAAGGGCGACTTCCTGCAGGTCTGGGACCACCGCCGCGAGCGTGGCGGCTACATCCGCGTCAATCAGGCGCGGCAGATGGAGCTGACGCCGGCCGCCGCGCCGCAGATGCTGGCGGTGATGAATTTCGTGCGCGATACGCCGGGGCAGGAGGCGCTGGGCATCGGCTACGCGGCCGCCTTCCTCAAGGCCGCAGAGCCGGCGCAGATCGGTCCGGAGGCCTTCGATGCGCTGGGCACCATGGCCGACCGGCTGGCTCGGCGCGCCTCATCCAGCCGCGGCGACAAGGCGAGTGACGCACGTACCGCAGCGCAACTCGAAGTGGCGGCGGCCTATGGCGTAGGCATGACGAGTTTCGAGCGCGAAGGCCGCGTGCAGATCTGTTACGACGGCGAGGCTTTTCGCCGCGTGCTGGCCCAGCCGCAAAGCGCGCCGCTGCTCAAGGCTCGCGCTGCGCTGGCATTGACGCGGCACGAATGCGTCAGCCCGGATCTCACCCCTAGCCAGCGCGCCACGCTGGATGCCTGGCGCATCGAAGTGCTCGGCCGGGTGGAGACGGCCAAGCTGCCGGAGCATGTGAAGAACCGCATCTTTATGCGCCGCGCCGGCGTGCTTTCGGCCATCGCTTACCAGCAGCAAAGGCGCGGCGAAGCGCCGCAGGAAACCGCGAACCGCGCCATCGAGAGTCTGGCCGCGATCAACAAGAGCGAGCTGACCGAAGACGACGCCAACAGCTACAGCGACGCCGCTACCCGCGCTGGCGTAGTGCGCTGGGCCGCCAGCGATGCCGCGCGCGCCGTGTCCACGCTGAGCGTGACGACTCGTCCCGGCCAGCCCGGCGAGACCTGCGTGCAACTCGTCGAAGCGAAACAGAAGGCAGCACTTTTCGAGCGCTGCACCTATGGCTTCGTCTATCCCGCTTCCGCCGCGCCCAACCCGCAGCACACCATGCTCGCACTGGCGGTGCAGACGCTCGATACCTGGCGCGAACTGTGGCTGTTCCGCAAGGGCGCAGACGGTTGGTTCGTTGAGGTGATCCCGCCGTCCGCTAACGGCCCGGACATCGGCTACATCGACTTCGCCGGCTGGGTGCCGGGCGGCAAACAGATGCTCACGGCACGCGAAGTGCGCGTCGAGGGTCGCTACAAAAAGAGCTTCGAGCTGATGAGTCTGGATAGTCTGCAAGTCGAACGCTGGGCCGACAAGCCGGAATCCCTGACGCCCTTCTACCGCTGGCAAGACCCGAGCTGGAAACGCATGACGCTGAGTTTGCGGTGAGGGTGGCTGGAGAGGCTCGCGGGGTGGGCTTCTTCGGCATGCATGCTTGCGGAGCAAGGCGAGATGCGGGTCTTCAGGCAGGTGTTTGCGTGGCTTTGTGCTGAGGGGCAAGAGCCTTTAAGTGCAGGAATCGGCAGGCCCGAACATTCCCGCCCCCTTCAAGGGGGAGGGCGAGGGTGGGGGTAAAAACGTCAAGCCGAGGGCTGTCCTTGTTGAACGTGACAACCCCCATCCCAACCTTCCCCCTGCAAGGGGGAAGGAGCCGTTTGGGCTTGGCCTTGGGGTTTTCGTTGATCTGATGAACGATTCATTACCCGGCGTAGGTTAGTCACCAGCAGCTGATAGCAAGTCATCGTACGCGGATAGCATTGACTCGACGAGTGGCCACTTGTTATCCATAGAAAGCATGGCTTCAAGTACGTGTCCGCCTTTTCTTTCTGATTTTGCAATGGACCATAGTAAATAATCCAGTGTGACTGTCGATCCAAGTACCTCAAACGCATGCGATACGTTGATGGGGGCGTGCATTGGAAATTTTATATTTGCCTTAGTGATTGCAGCTTTCAACTTTTCGCTTTTGCCGGACAAAGCGATTCGTTGATGTGTTTCTAGTGCAGCTTTATGCTGTGTCACAGCATTGCGAACAGAGTTTAATTCAGCATGTAAGTTGGTCAGCTCATCTGGTGATGGTCGATTGACTGGCGTGCTGTTACCGATTGCCCTGAGTAGTAAATCTAGTTTTTCTTTGTATCCGTCTGCATTGGTAAAGTCGCCATAAAACTTCCCTTTCAGAAAGCCTGGTAGAACAACGTTCTCAAGAAGTAGAGGGAGTACAAGCACTCGGCCTTCTTCAATCTCTCTGTTTGAGGCGATATCCAGCTCGCGCGTTACCCACGGACTGTCAATTGATGCGCTGGATAGAATCGCAGCTACGTAATCCACTTGTTCAAGACCTTCTCTGATTTTTTCAATCAGAGAGTCGCCGATGTTTATTTCAGCTTCGTCGATCCAAACAGCATGACCAGCTAAACGAAGATCGGTCGCAAGTTTTCTTGCGAATGCTTTGTCTTCGTGTGCGTGACTTAAGAAAATACTGCTCAAGAGATCCTCCTAGTGACTATAAGGTCGCGTTGCGATCCATTGTATGCCGCATACGGTGTCCGTCGCATGTTCCCCGTTTTATCCCAAAAAATACGAGCCATCAGTTTTTGACTTTGGTTTGGAATGGACTTTGGTTCGCTATCTTGCGCGTATAAGGCTGCCCTGAGCGCCGCGCGCAGCTTGCATCTGCAGGATGCATCCCCACACAAGCCCACAGGAAGCCACTCTCTGGCCTGCTCGCGTGCCTAGGCTTGCTGGACGCGCCTTTCCGGCATGGGTGATTTCAATCCGGTGGCCCGCTTCAGACGCTATCCCCCATGAAAAAGGCGCAGCCCGCGGGCTGCGCCTTTCACTTGCACACTGGAACGCTTACTTGCCGGTCGGTGTCGGCGAGCAGCTGGCGAAGTTCGTGCTGGTCAGCAGGCTGCTGGCATAGGTGAAGCTGCCGGCCGAGCTGGTGACGTTGCTGAACATGGTGCTGGGGGCGCTGCCCTTGATGCCATTGAGCACGAAGCCTTTGCCGCCGGTGATGTTCACGTTGGTGAAGTTGATGTTGTAGTGCTCGGAGCCCGTGTTGCCGCTGGTTTCGGCGCCGTAGGCACTGCTGCCCACCGAGCCGGTCAGGCCGTTGATGGTGATGTCGTGGAAGTGGCCAGGCGTAGGTGCGTCGGCGAAGGTGGAGTCCGCGTAGGAGGCCATGATCACGATGGCATCGTCAAGGATGGCGTTGACCTTGTTGTCCACCGCGCGCACGCCGAAGTCGCCCGTGCCCAGCGGGGCGATGCCGCCGCCACGGTTCTTGCCGGTTTTGAAACGCAGACCGATTTCGGTGCCGTTGAAGGTGTTCTCGGTGATGGCAATGTTCTTGAAGCCGGCCGCGGTGAAGCTGCCGAGCACCACGCCGCCGTGACCGTGCAGGGTGTAGTTGTTGAAGATCTTCGCGCCGTTGAGCGGGGTGGCGGCGGTGACGCCCGGTGCGCTGGTGCCGGCGTTGAGGTTGATGCAGTCATCCCCATTGTCGAAGGTCGAGCCGAAGATCCAGGCATTGGTCGGCAGCAGGCCGACCGGGCCGCTGGCGGTGAGCGCGCTGGCGTAGGCGGTCGACAGATCGATGCCGTCGCCATTGTGGATGCCCTTGCTGCTGGCGGCAGGCCAGGAGTTGGCGTTGATGTTGGCCACGGTGATGTTGCTGGAGCGCGCGATGAACAGCATGTGGTCCGGCGGGACGGTGAACTTCAGCTTGGAGACGTAGAGACCATTCACGCCGGTCAGACTGAGCAGGTCGGCACGCGCCGGATCCCCCGTGGCGTTGTCACCGCCCTGAGCAGCACGCTGGTTGTGCGCCAGGGTCGACAGGTAGTAGCCGCTGTTGGCGCTATCCGCCGATGAGCCGCTACTGCCTTGCACGGTGCCGGAGCCGGTGATGCGGATGTTTTTCATGCCCACGCAGAGGTTGTCCGCCACGTAGCCGGTACGGGCCGACCAGTCGGCGTAGTAGCCGCAGGTGTTAAGCAGTGCCTTGTAGTTGGTCGGGTACTTGATCGTGCCGAAGCCGGTGGTGCCGTAGATGGGGAAGCGGTTGTTGCCCCACTCGTAGTCGGCCGCCGCATCCGAGCCGAGCAGCACGCCGTCGATCTGGTAGGTGCAGTCACTCTTCAGATAGAGCGCGCCGCTCTTGAAGGTGCCGCTCGGGATCAGCACCTTGCCACCCACCGGGCAGGCGTTGATCGCGTTCTGGATCGTCTTGGTGTTCAGCGTAGTGCCATCACCGACGGCGCCGTAGGTGGTGACGTTGAGCGTGGTCGGCGTGGCGGTGGTGCTCTGGCTGACGACGTTGCTGTCGGCAGATTCGTTGCCGGCGCTATCCACGGCGCGCACGCTCAGCGCGTAGCTGGTGCTGGGGGCAAGGCCGGTGATGTCGTAATAGAGCTGCTGATTGGTGATGCCGGAAGGCCAGGAGATCTTGCTGACGGTGCCCTTGAGCGTACCGTTGGCATACACGCGATAGCCGCTGGGGCTGCCGCTGGTGGGTTTTTCCCAGGCCACGGTGATGTGGGTGTCTTCAAATGCCAGTGGCGGCACGGCCACGTTCTGCGGCGCGCTGGCGCTGCCGCCGGAGGAGGAGCTGGAGGACGAGCTGGAAGAAGAGCTGCTGGAGGAGCTTGAAGAGCCGCTCGAAGAACTGCTGCTGGATGACGAGGAGCTGGAGGAAGAACTGGAGGAACTGGAAGAGCTTGAGGAAGAACTGGAGCTCGATGAGCTGCTGGAGCTGCTCGTCACCGGACCCACGGAACACCAGGCAGACGTTGTGAAGCTGTTAGCCGGAAAGGCGGACAGCGAGCAGGTGAAGTTGCCCGTCTGCGTCGCATAGACAAAGAGGCCGGATTTACCCAGGGCCACATTGCGCGTGCCCGTCATGCTGCAGGCGGTGCCGACCTGGGCGCACTTGGTATAGCCGGCCGGGTAGTCGGTGGCGGCGTAGGCATTGGCCGTCAGCAGTAGAGCGGCCAAGCCGCCGAGTAGTCTGGTGTGCATCTGTTTGTCTCCTGATTTTTGTTGTGCTTGCCGCGAGAAAGCGAGTCCGGGTCTGGGCGGTGTCGTGCGCCAGCATCCAGCCTTGAATCGTTCTCATCTGTCTTGCTACCGCGCCTGAAACGCAGGATCGTCAGCCCCTTGTCTTGCTTCGTAGGCATTTGTTTCGATACGTCTTTGTAAGACAAATACTTACATTGATGTTGGCGAATTTTGCAGGCTAGGTAAGGATGCCCCGGCTGTCAAGCGTCTTGAGTTATTGCTTTAGTGGTAGCGGCGTCACGCCGGGCTGATGGCATGGCGCCGTCTGGATCAATCGCCCTGTACGGCTGAGTTTGGAGATGCTCGTTGCTGCCCGGCCCGATCAGGCTGTTTTCGGCAAGCCGGGACGGCGGCTATGGTGTAGGGTGGCGCGGCGTCGGCGCTAGCGCAGGATTTCACCTCAGACCGGCGCACTCATTCAGTGAATCAGGAGAAAACAATGCAAGTCTGTCTCGTAGCGAACCCCAAGGGCGGCGTCGGCAAGAGCACGCTGGCCACCAATCTGGCGGGCCTGCTGGCCTGGCGGGGGCTGGCTGGCGGTGATACGCAGGTGATGCTGGGCGATGTGGATCGGCAGCAGTCCTCGCGGCAATGGCTGGCGCGGCGGCCGGCGGTGTTGCCGAAGATTCATTCCTGGGAGATTGCGCTGGGCAATGCGGTCAAGCCGCCGCGTGATATGACGCACATCGTGCTGGATACGCCGGCGGCGCTGCATGGCGACAAGCTGAAGGAATGTCTGAAGCTTGCGCATCGCGTGCTGGTGCCTGTGCAGCCGTCGATGTTCGACATTCTGGCGACACAATCCTTCTTCGCTGAGCTGGCCGAAATGAAGGCGGCGCGCGGCGTGCCAGTAGGATTGATCGGCATGCGCGTGCATGAGCGTTCGCGCTCGGCCGAGGAGTTTCTGCGCTTCATCGAAACCACCGGCCTGCCGCTGATCACCTGTCTGCGCGACACGCAGAACTACGTGCAATTGGCCGCGCACGGCATGACGCTGTTTGACGTGGCGGCGTCGCGTGTGGCCAAGGATCTGGCGCAGTGGGTGGCGATTGAAGAATGGCTGGGTTTGCGTCTGCCGCAAACGCTGGATTAGATCTCGTTTTTGACAGCCTGAAGAGCCGCTACCAGCTTGGTTCTTCAGTCTGCATGCCTGCACAGGCAGGCGGGGTGGGGCTCTGCAGAGTGGCTGTTTTCACGGCTAAACATGTTGGCGCTCAGCCGATCCGGTTCTGCAGCGCTTCCCACAGCCCGATGACGTCGTTGCTGCCGAGCATGAAGCGCGTACCGTCTTTTTGCGTGACCAGAACGGCATTGCGCCCGGATACGTTGTAGAGCCAGCCGCGCTTGGTGTAGTGAATGCCCCAGCCTTCGAGCCAGGTGGTTCGGGTCATCTCGACGCTGGCGATGTCTTTCAGGTCGACTTGTTTGCGGACGATGCCGGGGCCGAAGCGCCAGCGCAGGGTGTCAGCGCTGACTTCGATGCTCAGCGAGGAGAACAGCAGGGCGCCGATGGTGAGCATGGTGCTGATCACCCACAGGGTGACGCGATACTGAGGGTGGCTCCAGGCGGCGAGGGCGCAGACCAGCACGGGGATGAAGATCAGGGTCAGGAGGGCGCGGGCGGGCTGCCGGCGCTGGTAGTTCGGCAGATTCTGCGGATTCAGGGATGTGCGGTTCTGGCGCGAGGGTCTTCTGCTGGGTTTGCTCAAGGGATGCTCCGGGTTGATTCGAAAATGGTGGTGGCCAGCGTGTCGACGCCAGCCTCGGAAAGGTCGTCCGTGCTGAAACGCCCCGCCGCATCGAAGCGGGTGAAGTTGCGGTTCTGCGAGCGGGTGTAGAGCGGGTCGTAATGCTTGTCGATGAGTTCGGCATACAGCGCAGGCAGGGCGCGTTCGCTGGCCCAGGCTTGCCAGCGCGCAAGCGATTCGTTATCGATGATGCCTTTGAGGTAGCCGAGTTTGCGGACCAGTTGCGCGGGCTCTTCGCCCAGCCAGGCGTAATCGCGCAGCAGGTATTCGATACGCGCGTCGCGGGTGGCGGCAATTTCGATGCAGGGCGCGGCACGCATGCGGGCGATCAGCGCTTCGGGCACGAAGATCGCACCAATCTTGCGGCTTTCGGCTTCGACGAAGACCGGGCGAGCCGGATCGAAACGGCTGATGGTTTGCTGTACGCAGGTCTCGAACCATTTCTGCGCCGGCTGACCCTGATCGGGCAGGCCGCCGAGCACCGAGCCCTTGTGTGCGGCAATCCCTTCCAGATCGAGCACCTGCGCGCCTTGTGCGCTCAGGGCGGTGAGGACGGCGGTCTTGGCGCTGCCGGTGGGTCCGCACAGCACGTGCAGGTCAAGCCTGGCGGGAATCGCGGCGAGTTCGTCGATGACGTGCTGGCGCCAGGTCTTGTAGCCGTTCTCAAGCTGACAGGCTTGCCAGCCGACCAGACGCATCCAGGTCACGAAGGAGCCACTGCGCATGCCGCCACGCCAGCAGTAGAGCAGCGGCCGCCAGTTTTTCGGGCGGTCGGCCAGGGTGGTCTTGAGGTGGTGCGCGATGTTTTCGGCGACCAGTGCGCCACCGAGGCGACGCGCCTCGAAGGGCGAGTGCTGTTTGTACAGGGTGCCGATCAGCGCGCGCTGTTCGTCGTCGAGTACCGGCAGGTTGATCGCGCCGGGAATGCGGTCTTCGGCGTATTCGGCGGGCGAGCGCACATCGATGATCTCGTCGAATTGCGAGATATCTGCTAGGGTCACCACGGCTTTGGACATCAGGATTGGACTATGCAAGAAATCAGATTGACGCAATTCTCCCACGGTGGCGGCTGTGGCTGCAAAATTGCTCCCGGCGTGCTCGCCGATATCCTCTCGCGCGCACCGCAAGGGATCATTCCGCCGGAGTTGATGGTGGGCATCGAAACCTCGGATGACGCGGCGGTGTACCGCTTGAACGACAGTCAGGCGCTGATCGCCACCACCGATTTTTTCACTCCCATCGTCGATGATCCGTATGACTTCGGCCGGATCGCTGCGACCAATGCGATCTCAGATGTGTATGCCATGGGCGGCACGCCGATCATGGCGCTGGCGATTGTCGGCATGCCGCTGGACAAGCTGCCCCTGGAGGTGATCGGCAAGGTGCTGGAAGGCGGCGCCAGTGTGTGCCGCGAAGCCGGCATCCCGATTGCCGGTGGGCATTCTATCGATGTGCTGGAGCCGATCTATGGTCTCGTCGCGCTGGGGCTGGTGCATCCGGACCGCGTGCGGCGCAACGCCGATGCGGGTGCCGGTGATGTGCTGATTCTCGGCAAGCCGCTGGGCGTAGGCGTGCTCAGCGCGGCACTGAAGAAGGGCATTCTGGACGCGGCCGGCTATGCCGAAATGATTCGCCACACCACCCAGCTGAACCGCGTCGGCCCGGCGCTGGCCGCATTGCCGGATGTTCATGCGCTGACCGATGTCACCGGTTTCGGGTTGGCCGGGCATCTGCTCGAAATCTGTCGTGGCTCCCTGCTGACGGCGCGCGTGGATTTCGCCAAAGTGCCACGCATCGCCATCGCCGAGGCGTTTGCGCGCGACGGCATCCGCACCGGCGCTTCGCCGCGCAACTGGACGGCGTACGGCGCGTCGGTGAACTTGCCGACAGGCTTTGCCGACTGGCAGCAGAACCTGCTGACCGATCCGCAAACCAGTGGTGGTTTACTGGTGAGTTGCGCGCCGTCGGTCGCCGACGAAGTGCTGCGCCTGTTCCACGACAACGGTTTCGGGGCGGCGGGTGTTATTGGTGAATTCGCCGAAGGTGCGCCGGTCGTGACGCTGGTGTAAATTGATGCCGGAGTAATCGGGATAGGCTCCCGGAACGGGGCCTGATGAGGAGATATTGCATGAAGCGGATTGTGTTGCTGCTGGCTTTGAGTGGTTTGGCGCTGGGTGCGCAGGCCGAGATTTACAAGTGGGTGGATGCCGATGGCAAGATCCAGTATGGCGATGCGCCGCCCAAGGAAGCCAAGACCAAGAAAGTGTCGGGCGGCGTGATGGTGGTGCCGGCGATGGTGGTGCCGCCGCCTGCTGCGTCAGCTCCAGCAGCGGCGCCTGCTCCGGTCAAAGCCAAGCCGGAGCCGGAAGCGCGCGAGGAAGGTGTGCGCAGTGGCGGTATTAGCATCAAACCTGAAGCGCCTGCCGCGCCCGCCGATCCGGATGCTGTTGCACGGGCTGAGGCGCGCCAGCGGGCGATCGATCTGTGCCGACAGAACCGCGGTAGCAATTGTGAAAACGAGGTCGATGCACAGCTCTATGGGCAGGCGGGGAGAACCTATGCGCCCGCTCCTGTCGTCATTCCCGGCTGGAGTCAGCCGCCGATTAGGCCTTCGAACCGGCCAGGAGCGAAAGCCCCTGACAGCCGGCAGTCTGCACCCGTCAGAGAGCGTGAATCGACCTTGAAGCGAGTGGTGCCTGAAAAGAAGTAACGGCCTGAAGAACCTCGCCCTGCCTTGTTGATGGCGGGGGTGTGCTGTAGAGCCAATATGGATGCGGGTCTTCAGGCAGGCGTAAAAAAACCGGCTTGCGCCGGTTTTTTTACGCCTGCAGCAAAGCTCAGATTGACTCGACCTTGATCGATTCAATCTTCAGCGCGGCGCCGGACTCGGCGCGGATCTGCAAGAAGGATTTGGCGTCACCCAGCGTGGCGTTGAACACGTTGTCGCCGGCTTTGAGTTCGCTAATCGGCGCGCGCACGATTACCGAGGCCTCGCCCAGCGGGGACTGAACCATCTTGGCTGTGCTGTTGTTTACATAGATGAAGAAGGTGTCCTTGCCGGCAATGACGGTGCTGGCTTCGCTGATCTTGACGGTGATCTTGTAGGGCTTGCTCAGATCCAGCACGCCATCCGGACGGGTGGCTGCAGTGGATTCGGCGATGGCGCCAGAGGCGTCACCGACGGCGCCCAGGGTGACACGCCCGTTGGCCAGCACGAGTTTGCCGGCTTCCACTTTCGGCTCGCCGAAGGTTACGGCGAAGAAGGGCTTGCTGGCGTCCGTGGGCAGGGCCTTGAAGGCCGGGACGAAAACTTTGTCGCTGGTGAATGAGGCGGACATCAGTTCGCCAGCTTGAGCAAGACCACTAAAAGCCAGGGCAATAACAACAGCCAGCAAGGGTTTGCGGAGATTCATGGGATTTCCTTCGAATGGTTCATTCCGGGATAAGCGCCGTGATCCTGATAAGGATCTGGCGCGCGTTCGCGTCAGGCCGAAGGGGATTCGGCGTTTTCGCAGTGACAGATGATGCCGTCGGTGTGAAGTGCGCGACCTGCCATCGGTAAGGCTATTAGCCGCGTTCAGCGTGCGGGTATACCGCAGGTTTCGCCCGACGTAGGGCTGGGCCGGATCAGTGGCCTTGCCTGCCTTTTGGGGCAGGTTTTTTTTGAGGTTTCTCAACAGATTCTGGGTAAGGGATCTTCACTCAGCTCGCCGATGAAGCGTTGCCCGCCGAGCGTCGTAGCGAGGGTGACGCAGCCACCGCTTACCAGCGTGCCGATGCGCGCAGCCTGTGCGCCTTGCGGGTGGTTGCGCCAGCGGCTAGATGCTTTCGGCATCCGAGATGAGATCGCTGGAGAGGCCGAATTCTTCGCGCGCCATCAGCACGGTGGCGCCGTGATCGCCGACCGGGCCGCTGACCAGTACCGCATCGCCGGCTTGCACGCTGCGGATGTCCAGCGTGCTGCCGGCCTCGCGCCAGCCCAGACCGGTGCTCGCGATGACGATGCCGCTGCCCTGACCGCGCGGCACTACTTTGGTGTCGCCACCCACAATGGGTACGCCGGCGACGCGTGCAGTCGCGCCGGCTGATTCGAGAATCGTGCGCAGATCACTCAGAGCGAAGCCTTCTTCGATAATCAGATTGAAGGTCAGCGCGGCTGGCTCGGCGCCGGACACGGCCAGATCGTTGAGCGTGCCATGCCCGGCGAGGCTGCCGATGTTGCCGCCGGGGAAGATCAATGGCTGTACGGTGAAGCCGTCGCTGGCCATGATCGGCACCCGTCCGTCCGGCTTGAGTGCGCTTCCGTCGGTGCCGGATTCGCGGCAGCCGAGCGCCGGAAAAGCCAGATTTTCCAGCAAATCCCGCATCAGCTTGCCGCCGTTGCCATAGGCCAGTCGAATGTATTCGTATTGCATCGAGTGTGGCCTCTTGTCGGCGATGAAAGGGTTTGCGACGAACTTCAAGGGCGTCACATCATAAGTCCATATTAGTGAGGTGGGAGCTTGCACAGTCAATATTGGTGCGGGTTTACCGGTAGACGGGCTTTCCGCTACGCGGCACACATCTCCGTTTTATTTCGGGGTAAATACATATGTTCAAACTGACTGTTGCCGTATTGTTTTTGAGTTTTTCGGGCTTGGCGCTGGCGCAACAAGCCGCACCGATCCGCATCGGCGTCATCGGTCCGTTTTCCGGCAAATCCTCCACCGAGATGGGCGAGAGCATTCGCGGCGGTGCCCGCGTGTTTGCCGAAGAGGTCAATCGTCTCGGTGGTGTGTTGGGGCGGAATATCGAGTTGGTGGAGCGTGACGATCAGGCCTCGCCGGACGTGGGTGTGAAAATGGCCCGCGAGCTGATCGAAAAGGAGAGGGTGGTCGCGGTTGTCGGTTTTGCCAATATCGGTGTGGCAACGAAGGTGGCGCCCTTGTTTCAGCAAGCCCGCGTGCCGCTGATCGTGTCGGCGGCGGATGGCGGCGAGATTACCAGGATGCCCGAGCAGGCCATGGGGACGCAGAATTTCATTTTCAGGCTCGCCGGGCGCGACCTGCTGCAGACTCAGGCGATGGTCAAGGATGTGGTCGAGCGGCGCAAGATTACTTCGATTGCCGTGTTGCACGAGGTCAGCCCGTATGGTGAATCCGGCAAGGCGAACCTGCTGAAGGTGCTGGAGGGGCAGGGTTTGAAACCCGCGCTCATCGACAGTTTCAAGCTGGGGGATCAGGATATGAGTGCGCAGCTGGCGCGGGCCAAGGAGGCCGGCGCCAAGGCGGTGCTGGTGTATGGCCAAGCCAGTGAGGCCGCGGCGATTGCGCGTGGCACGACAAAGATGAAGTGGGCCGTGCCGCTGGTCGGCACTTGGACCATGTCGCAGCAGGCTTTTATCGAGCAGGCCGGCCCGGCGGGCGAGGGCGCCCGCGCGGCGGTGACCTTCATCGAGGATGAGCGACGCGGCGCGCGTTATGAATTTGGCGCAGCCTATCGGCGCATCAACAAGGTGACGACGATCCCCTCGGCGGTGGCCGCGGCGCAGACTTACGACGCCCTGCGCCTGATCTTTCTGGCGATCTATCAGGCCAATGGCGCGACGGGCGAGAGGATTCAGCACGCGCTGGAATCGCTCGATACCCAGTCCCGCTCGACTGTGGTGGCGCGCTTCAGCCGTCCCTTTGCGTATGACGATCACGAGGCGATCAGTGACTTCCAGGTGATCATGGCCGAGGTGCGCAACCAGAAACTGGCTTACGCCTATCCGGGTGACGAAGCCAGTTCGCAGATGACGCGGATCCGTCGTTGAAATGCTTATGGCGTTTCCTTGTGATCGAGCGCCAGGCATTCCATGAGCTGCCCCAGGGCCATGCCCGCATCATAGGCGGGCTGGCGCTGGGATAGCTGCAGGCCGGGAAAACGCTCCCACAGGCGTTCTGCAAGCAGGCTATTCTGAAACACCCCACCGGCGCCGCCCAACGCTGTGCCTGCCTGCAGATCAAGCCTGCAAGCCAGTTCCGAAGCAGCCCTTGCCAGCGCATCGTGCAATGCCCAGGCGCGATGGGCGGTGGGGATCTGTTCGTTCAGCAAGCCGTCCAGCCAGGGCTGCCAGTCCAGCTCCCACAGATCACCCGTGTGCTGCCAGTGAATCGGCCGGCATGGTCCGTTCGCCACGGTTTTCGCCAGTGCCTGCAGGCGCATTGGCCCCTCACCCTCAAAGCTGGCCTCCTGGTACGCATCAAGCAAGGCGGTCGCGTCGAAGAGTTGGCCGATGGTGCTGGTTTGCAGGCTGTTGAGGCCGCGCTGCCAAGCCGTGTGCAGCAGCTCGATCTGCGCATGCCAGGGCGAGCATCTCCGGCTCGCAGTCCGACAGCGCACCAACGCTGACCTGCAGCGCGCGCAAGGCTCGACCCCTTGGTCCGTTCGCTTTCGGCGCTGGCGATCAGGGCGCGGCACAGGCTCAGCTCATGCACTGGCATCCCCTTGTTGCATGGCTTGCCACAGGGCATGGGATTCGGTATCAATAGCCGCGTCGATGCATTAGACGGCGTAGCCCACATGCACCATCACGTAATCGCCCGCCGCTGGTCAGGGCTGGGGCAGCAAGGCGAGGCCGATCTCGCGGCGCACGCCCAGCGCCTCGCTGATGGCGCGGTCGCCATGAATGCTCAGAATCTGCATCGGCATGCCCAGACACATCTCGTCACCCTTTTTTTTGCTTACCCACTCAGGCCGGATGGGCATGTTTCGGCAGTCATTATGGCGAAGGATTTACGATCAGCTCAAAGGTCTTCCCGATAGGGCTTGCTATCGCTTACCGGGACTCTAGCGTGAGTAGTACGCTGATAGAGGAGCATGCTGATGAGTGACATGCAATATTTCCCCCGCGCCGCCTTGGCCGGCTTGATCGAGGCAATCCGCGATGCGGGTTACCGCGTGATCGGCCCGCGCGAAGAAACCGGGCAGGGTGGTCTGGTCTATCGCGAAATCGATGGCGTCGAAGACCTGCCGCAAGGTCTCCACGACCGCCAGGAGCCGGGCCGTTACCGGCTGGAGAAAACCGGTTCGCCGCGCTACTTTGCCTGGGTCAATACCGCCTCGGCGATCAAATCCTTTGTCTATGCCCCGCGCGAAAAGCTCTGGCGCGCAGTGCGCAAGGAAGGGCGCATGCATTTCGAGGCCGTGGAGCGCGATGCCGGAAAAACCGCGATCCTCGGCGTGCGCGCCTGCGATCTGGCCGCGCTGGATCTGCAAGATGCCCACTTCCTGCGTGGCAAGTTTGTCGATCCCTATTACCAGGCGCGGCGCGAGAAGCTGCTGCTGGTCGCCGTGAATTGCAGTCACGCCGCCGCCACCTGTTTCTGTGCCTCCACTGGCGACGGGCCGGAGGTGGTTGGCGGCTATGACATTCTGCTGGATGAACTGGAGGACGGTTACCTGCTGCGCGTGGGCAGTACGCGTGGTGCGGTGATTGTCGCCGATCTGCCGCTGGAACCCGCCTCCACAGCGCAGCGCGAAGCTGCCTGGGCGCAGCTGCAGCAAGCGCGCGGTCAACAGCGGGCCTTGCCTGCAGCGCCAGATCTGGCGCGCCTCGGCGAGCATCTGGAGAGCGCGCGCTGGACCAGGATCGCGGATCGCTGCTTGTCTTGTGGCAACTGCACGGCGGTGTGCCCGACCTGTTTCTGTCATCGCGAATTCGAAGTGCCCGCGCTGGACGGCAAAAGCACCGAGCACTGGCGCGATGCCGACTCCTGTTTCAACGAGGATCACAGCTACATCGTCGGCGAAGTCGTGCGGCACGGCACACGCGAGCGTTATCGGCAGTGGATGACGCACAAGCTCTTCAACTGGGTGCCGCAATATGGGCGCATCGGCTGCACTGGCTGTGGGCGCTGCACCACCTGGTGCCCGGCCGGCATTGATTTCGTGGCGGAGGCCAACATCATCCTGGGTCAGGCCGAAGCGCCTGAAATCGACATTCCGCGCGTAGACGGATCGGAGGCGGCGCAATGACAAATTGCTATCTCCCATGGGAAGCCGAGATCGTCGAGCGCACCCAGGAAACCCCCGACATCTTCACCTGGAAGCTGCGCTTTACCGACCCGGATGTGGCGCACAGCTACAGCTTCAGGCACGGCCAGTTCAACATGCTGTATCTGTATGGCGTGGGCGAGGTGGCGATCTCGGTGATGTCGAACGACGGCGAATTCCTGCTGCATACCATCCGCGCAGTCGGCCGCGTCACCAAGGCCATGATGGAGCTTCCGCTGGGCACCCACGTCGGCGTGCGCGGGCCCTTTGGCAGCGCCTGGCCGTTGGATCAGGCCAAAGGCAAGGATGTCGTGTTCGTGACTGCGGGCCTGGGCTGCGCACCGGTCACCTCATCCATCAAACATGTGGTGAGCCAGCGCGCCGACTACGGCCGCCTGGTCATCATGCAGTCGGTGCGCCACCGCAATGAAGGCCTGTGGGAGCCGCAGTACGATGCCTGGCGCGAATTGCCGGATACGCAGGTGCTGCTCACCGCCTCGCGCGACAAGACACGCTGGCCGCACTGGCAACTGGGCCGTGTCAGCGTGCTGCTGGACGAGGCGCAATACGACAAGCACAACTGCGTGGTGATGATGTGCGGGCCGGACGCGATGATGGCCGATACCGCCCGCACCCTGGTCGAACTCGGCGTGCCCGGCGAGGCCATTCACGTATCGCTGGAGCGCAACATGCAGTGCGCCGTCGGCCACTGTGGCCACTGCCAGCTCGGCGCGCATTTCGTGTGCAAGGACGGGCCGATTTTTCGCTGGCCTGAAGTGGCTGAACTGATGCGCGTGAAGGGGTACTGATCATGAGCAAACCACGCGTTGCCATTCACAAATTCGCCTCCTGTTCCGGTTGTCAGCTTGCCTTCGTGAATATGGGGGTCGAACTGATCGAGCTGACCAAGCTGGTCGACATCGTGCACATGGCCGAGGTGGGCCACGTGTTGCCCGAGACCACCGAGGTGGATATCGCCTTCATCGAGGGCTCGATCACCACACCGCACGATGTGGAGCGCCTGACCAGGATTCGCGAGCACAGCAAATTCCTCATCACCATGGGCGCCTGTGCCACCTCGGGCGGCATCCAGGCGTTGCGCAACAACGCCGATACGGCCGAGTGGATGCGCTCGGTGTATGCCAAGCCGGAGTTCATTCACTCGTTGTCCACTTCGGGTGCCATCGCCAATTACGTCAAGGTGGATTTCGAGCTGTGGGGCTGCCCGGTCAGCGTGCGCCAGATGCTCGCCGCGATCCGCTCTTTCCTGTTCGGCGTGCCGCCGCAAATCCAGCGCGAGAAGGTTTGCCAGGAATGCAAACGGCGTGGCAACAACTGCATCATGGTCACGCAGGGCGCCGCCTGCATGGGGCCGGTCACGCGCACGGGCTGCGGCGCGCTGTGCCCGAGCTTCGGCGCGCCCTGCTACACCTGCTACGGCCCGGCCGAGAACATCAATGTCGGCAGCTTCGGGCGGCGTCTGATGGGCCTCGGCCTTTCGCAGGAACAGGTGCTGCGCAAGTTCGCCTCGATCAACAACGCCGCGCCAGCTTTCAGCGACGCGGCGAAGCTGTTCTGCAGCGAACCCTGGATGGAGGAATAGATCATGAAAGCTAAGGGTGTGTGTCAAGTTTTTGACGCTCCATCAAATCCCCCAGCCCCCCTGATCAGGGGAGCATACGTTGGCGCCGGGCGCTTTGCGCCTCTGCTGACAAGGGGGTGGGAGAGCGACTCTGCAAAGCACGGCCTTGCGGCTCCGGAACGGGACGGGTGTGCAACCCCGGTATTCCTGCGTGAGGAGTTTGATTCGCTTGTGGAGAGCCTGAAATGACAACATTGGATCCGCGCCGTGATATCGACATCCAGGTGCCGCTGCTGACCCGCGTGGAGGGCGAAGGCTCGCTGGAATTCACCGCCCGCGATGGCAAGGTCGAAACCCTGCAGCTGCGCATCTTCGAGCCGCCGCGCCTGTTCGAAAAATTCCTCGAAGGCCAGGACTACACCGAGGTGCCGCACATCGCCGCGCGCGTCTGCGGCGTCTGTCCGATTGCCTATCAGATGACCTCGATCCGTGCGATGGAGAAGATCTTCGGCGTGCCCGAAAATCCCTGGGTGCATGGCATGCGCCGGGTGATCTATTACGGTGAATGGCTGCAGAGCCACGCCTTGCACATCAACCTGTTTGCCGCGCCGGATTTTCTCGGCTTTGCTGACGCGCTGCAGATGGCCACGCGCTTTCCGGACGACGTGAAGCGCGGCATGCAATTGCAGGGCCTGGGTAATGACATGCTGCGCCTGCTCGGCGGGCGTTCGGTGCATCCGATCGGCCTGCGCGTCGGCGGTTTCCACCGTGCGCCGCCGAAACACGAAGTCGCTGATCTGGTTGACAAGTTGCTGGCCGCGCGTGACATGGTGCGCGGATTCGCCGCTTGGGCCGTCAGTCTGCCGCGCCCGGTGGATGAACAGGATTTCGTCAGCGTGGCGATCCGCCATCCGCGCGAATACGGGCTGAACGAAGGCCAGCTGGTGTCGAATCGAGGTCTGGATATCGATTTTTCCGACTATCCGACGCACTTCAAGGAGCACCAGGTTGCGCACTCCACCGCGCACTACTCGATGATGGGCGGGCAGAGCTACTTCCTCGGCCCGCTGGCGCGCATGAACCTGAATTTCGACCGCCTGCCGCTGGAGGTTCAGGATTTTTCCCGCGATCTGGGCCTCAGATTCCCCTCGCGCAACATGTTCATGAACGTCGCCGCGCGTGCGCTGGAATGCTATCTGGCGATTGTCGATACGCTGAGCATCCTGCAGCGTTACAAACTGCCGACCCGGCCCTGGCAGGATTTCACGCCGCGTGCCGGCATCGGCCACCACTGCACTGAAGCCCCGCGCGGCATGATCTACCACCGTTTCGAACTCGGCAGCGATGGTCGCGTGAAGACGGCCACCATGATCCCACCCACCTCGCAGAATCAGGCCCGGCTGGAGCAGAACCTGCACACTGCCGTCGAACATTTCGGTCTGGAGCATCCTGACGACGCGCTGCGTGATCTGTGCGAGAAAGTCATCCGCAACTATGACCCGTGTCTGTCATGCTCGACGCATTTTCTCAAGCTCACGGTGACTCGGGCGTGAGTCGTGTGGCGCAAGTCGCGAGTCGCAAGTCGTGATGGGCGGCCATGGGTGAAATCCTTGTCGCCGGTATCGGCTCGCCGCACGGTGCCGACCGCCTCGGCTGGGTTGTGATCGATGCTCTGCAGCACGCCAGCCTGCCGGCGCCGGTCAAGCTCGTCGCCTGCAGCTTGCCCAGCGAACTTACCCCGCTGCTGCTCGATGCCCCGCGCGCCATCGTCATCGACGCCCTGCTTGGCGATGGCCCGGCCGGCACGATTCACGTATTGCGTGCGACAGACCTGACAAGAGCCGCGCTGCGCCTGTCTTCCCACGGCCTCGGGCTGGTGGAGGCCGTCCAGCTTGCCTCTGCACTGGGTATGCCTGCAGAATGCCTGTGGGTGCTGGTCCTGGACGTGGTGCATCCCGAAGCTGAAATCGAGGATGCGTGGATTGAGGGGCTGGCGCAGCGAGTCAGGACGATGCTGACGGAGATTTGATCGCTGCACTCACACCAGGCAGGAGCACTTGGAAAGCCGATACCCGGAATCCGTTTGGCGTAATGCTGATTTCGGCCATCTGCCGGCAGTAGAATGCCTCGACCCGACTCACCAAGGACACTGCAACATGGCACTCACAATGTACGAAGCGTCGATTCCTGCCCTGAAGAAAACCCTGAGCAGCCTCGCGGCCATTCTCGCCAAGGCCGCCGAGCACGCCCAGACGAAGAAGATCGAGCCCGCCGTGCTCGTCAATGCGCGTCTGTTTCCGGATATGTTTGCCCTCGCGCGTCAGGTCCAGATCGCCACCGACCAGGCCAAAGGCTGTGCTGCACGTCTGGCCGGTGTCGAGATTCCAAAATTCGAAGACACCGAAACCAGCTTTGAAGAACTGCAGGTGCGCATCGCCAAAACCATCGCCTTCCTCGATGGCGTCAGCGCCGACCAGATCAATGCCAGTGAAGCGCGTGACATCGTGCTGCAGCTTCACGAAACCAGGCTCGAATTCAAGGGCGCGGATTACCTGCTTAACTGGGTATTGCCCAACTTCTATTTCCACGTCACCACGGCTTACAACATCCTGCGCCACAACGGCGTCGAGATCGGCAAGCGGGATTTTCTGGGCAGTCGCTGAGGCTTAAGCTTGGCTTGCTTGTGGTCGTCTCCGGCAGGAGTCAGGCAATTACAGCCGACGGCAGAAGTGAAATCTACAAGCTATTTTAAATTGTGAAGCGTCGCGTAGTCGCGGCGCAAGCGCCGGCTTCATGCCGAAAACTGTGCCCTGAACAAATTGGGCTACGCTGTAACGGTGGGAGGGAGTGTAATGACCTTTACTATCGATGCACTGGGCGTATTGCAGGAAAAGGGATACAGGAAGCACTGCCACCCCTTGGATACCCTGTCCAGAACATTTGAAATGACAAGCAAGAATGTGGCAAGCAAAGTCCGCTTTTACAAGTGGTTCGGTTTCATCCTGCTTACCATTATCCCGATCATTTCGGCACTGATTTCCGTATTGATCAGTCTCAAGAATCCTGGCTCGGACTGGTTGCCGGCGGAGGCTATGGTTTTTCCGCTTAGTCTGACTTTAACGCTGCTGACGATCTTGAATTCGATATTCAAGCCGAGTGAGAAATTTCGTGAGGTATGCCTTATCGGAATTGGAATTGAGCGTTTTGCCGTGGATTTTATGGTGGCTTTGGAACGAATGCCGAAAGTAGATGAGTCCAGCTTGCTTGAACTCATCGACAAGAAGCGAAAAGAATTCGAAACATATCAAATAGAGCTTATTGGCATGTTCATGCCAATGGAGGTCGCCGCCCAACAGGCCGCAGCGGCCGACGCCAAGAAGCGGCACCACTGAGTTTGACTGTTGAGCTTTTGCGTCCCAAAGTCCTGGCATCAATTAGGGGCGATTTGATTCACTCGCCCGGCGCTGGAATAGCGAGGCTGTGGGGTCGAGGTGAACTGGTGCCGATCATTGGGGTGACGGCATTGTTGCCGTGATATTTGCTGAAGAGCGTCGTCTGGCTTGCTTCTTCAGGTGCCTGCCGTGCACCGCGCCGTGGGGCCGGCTTGTGCAGGCAGGTGAGCTGGACAGGCCCGCGCGATGCGGGTCTGCCGTCGTGCAGCTAATCAGGCTTGTGGGGCTTCGGCCGAGGCAGCATCCAGCGAAGATCCCGGCACTTTGCCGTCGATGATCTGGCGGGCGTGTTCCCAGCCGGCGCGGCGGGCGTCGCCCAGGCTTTCGTAGGGGGCGCCCAGCGGGAGTTTGAACAGCGAGCTGGTGCGGGCCGGATCGTCGTCGCGGCTGATGCGCACGGCGACCTTGAAGGTGCGGACGTGGGCGCGCGGGTCACCGGAGCCGTCTTTGTAAACGAGGGCTTGGGCTGAGAAGCCCTTGTAGTGGCAGATCTCGATGCTGTTCATTTTTTGCTTTCTGAAAAGAGCGGATGGCTAAAAGCTGGTCGATGGCTGGCGCAGTGGCGACAGCATGAAAAGCGGAGATGAACTTGCCGGAAGGCCGCCTGCAGAGCGGGAGGCGGGGAAGGAGGGTGCCGGGAGGGCTCCGTGAATCAGGCCTGGCTGCTTGCGGATCGAGCCTTTGCATGCTGCGCGCTGGGCCGGGGAATGGCAAGCGCTATTCCTGCTTTCCCGGCACGGGTTTGGCTTGGGTCACGGGTTCGCCTGTTAAAATCCAGCCTCGCCCCGGAATCACTCCATGCCTCTCGCTCCCCGCGCCGCCGTTTTGCTCGACATGCTTCACCGCATCGATGCGCCGCGTCTGCACGAGCTGCCGGTGGAGGTGGCGCGGCGCAGTTTCTACAAGTTGATGTACGCCTATCGCGAAGAGCCAGAGGCGGTGGCTTCGGCCGTCGATATCGAAATTTCGCGTCGCGAGCATGCTGGCGGAGCATTGCCGGCGCGCCTGTACCGGCCTGCCGGGACAAGCCCGGAGACGGTCTTGCCGGTGATGCTGTGGTTGCATGGCGGCGGTTGGGTGCTGGGTGATCTGGAGAGTTACGATCCCTGGTGTCGCGCGCTGGCGAATGCTTGCGGGATTGCGGTGCTGGCGCTGGATTACCGCCTGGCGCCGGAGCACCAGTTTCCGGCCGGGGTGGATGACGCCTGGTTTGCGCTGAAGTGGCTGGCGAGCGCGGCGGCGGGGTTGCAACTGGATGCGGCGCAGGTCACGGTGGGCGGCGATTCGGCGGGCGGCACGCTGGCGGCGGTGTTGTGTCTGATGGCGCGCGATGCTGGCGGGCCGGCGATTGCGCAGCAGTTGCTGATCTATCCGGCGACGGATTTGCTGACCGAATTCGGGAGTGCGCGGCAGTACGGTGCCGGGCATTTTCTGGAGCGTGAAACCATGCTCTGGTTTCAGCACAATTATTTCGCGCGCGAGCTGGAAAAGCACGACTGGCGTGCTTCGCCGATGCTCGCGGCGAGCCATGCGGGCTTGCCGCCGGCGCTGGTAATTACAGCCGAATGCGATCCGCTGGCCGATGATGGCGCGGCCTATGCGGCCAAACTGGTGGCGAGTGGCGTGGCCGCGCGTCATCTACAGTTTGAAGGCATGGTGCATGGTTTCGTGACGATGTTTAAATTGTTTGTCGAAGCGCGGATGGCGCTGGATGAGATTGCCGCCGCTTTGCGCGCGGCCCGGATTTCGTAGGAGCGGCCTCTGGCCGCGAAATGCTCGCGGCCAGAGGCCGCTCCTACATCAAAGCAGGAATTGCCATGAACGAAAATCTGTCCCCTGAGAACTCCCCGCTGGGCCGGGCTACGGATTACTGCAGCGAGTACGCGCCACAACTGCTGTTCCCGATTCCCCGCCAGCAAAAACGCGATGAGTTGGGGCTGCATCCGGACAAGCTGCCTTTCGTGGGCGAGGATCTGTGGAATGCCTACGAACTGTCCTGGCTGAATCCGCGCGGCAAGCCGGTGGTGGCAATAGGCGAATTCCGTGTGCCGGCCTACTCGCCGCGCCTGATCGAATCGAAGTCGTTGAAGCTCTATCTGAACTCCTTCAACCAGACGCGCATGGAAAATGCCGAGGCCGTGTCGGCGACCATCGCGCGTGATCTGTCGGCCGCCGCGGGCGCTGGCGTGCATGTGTCGATCACGCCGATGGAGCGCCAGCCGCGCCGCATGATGGGTTACGTGCAGGGCGTGTGTCTGGATGCGCTGGATATCGAGGTAACGCAATATTCGCCGCAGCCCGGTTTGTTGCGCGTGAATGCGGAACACACGGTGGAGGACGAGATGCTCTACTCGCACCTGCTCAAATCCAATTGTCTGGTCACCGGCCAGCCGGATTGGGGCGCGGTGGTGGTGCGATACAGCGGCGCGGCGATTGATCGCGAATCGCTGCTGCGCTACATCATCTCGTTTCGCGAACACAACGAATTCCACGAGCAATGCGTGGAGCGCATCTTCACCGACATCCAGCGCCAGTGTGCGCCGAGCCAGCTGGTGGTGTGGGCGCGTTACACCCGGCGCGGCGGCTTGGACATCAACCCTTTCCGCAGCAGTCACGAGGGCTGGGTGGCGGACAATCTGTTCGAGGTCAGGCAGTAAATTCAGTGCTGAGCAATGAGGATTGAGTGCTGAGTGGGCTTGCTTGCAGAGCCGCTCCCAGCAACGGTCTTCGGGTGGGTGTGTTACAGAGGCAATACGGGGGCGGCTCTCGGAGCATACTGATTACGCACTCTGCACTCTGCACTCTGCACTCTGCACTCTGCACTCTGCACTCAGCACTCAGCACTCAGCCGCAGGCGGCAAGCGGCAAACACACAAAGAAAGTCGCGCCTTCGCCGAGCCGGCTGATGCAGCCGACTTTGCCGCCGCTGGCTTCGACGATGTGCTTGACGATCGAGAGGCCGAGTCCGGTGGAGTGTTCGCCGCCGGTGGGGCGGGCGGTGAGGCGGGCGAATTTGCGGAACAGGCGGCCCTGATCTTCTTCTGAAATGCCGGGGCCTTCGTCGCGGATCTGGAGCAGGGCGTGGCCACTCTCCTCTTCCAGGCGGACATGGACCTTGCGCCCATGCGGCGAATATTTGATGGCGTTGGAGACCAGATTGTCGATGATCTGGTGCAGGGCGGTCTTGTCGACCATGAGCCTGAGCGGCGCATCGGGCAGTTCCAGACTCAGGCGGATGTCCTTGGCTTCGCCGCGCTGACGGTAGCTTTCGCACACGCCCTTGATGCTTTCGCGTGCATCAACGCTGACCGGGCGCAGGGCGTAGTGGCCGGTCTCGATGGCGTTGATGTCGAGCAGGTTGCGGATGATGTCGAAAATCAGCTGGGCCATGCTGCGTACATTGCCCAGACGGTTGATCTTCTTCTCGTCGTCCCAGGCGTGCCAGCGCTCGCGCAGCAGATCGACGTAGCTGATGATCGCGGCGGTGGGGTTTTTCAGATCATGCGCAGCAATCTGCAGGAAGGCGCCGCGCTCCTCGTGCAATTCGGACAGGCTGCGGTTGTTGCGCTCCAGCGCTTCGTGTTGCTGGCGCTGCAGGGCCAGGGCTTCTTCAAGCTGGGTGGTGCGTTCCTGCACGCGGGATTCAAGCTGGAGTTCGGATTCGCGCAGGACTTCGATGATCTGTTGCTCGGCGATCAGGCGGTCGTTCTGGGCCTGGATGTGTGCGCGTTGCAGCAGATTGACTTTGTCAGCCAGGGCGAAGGCGATGACGAGGACGTTGAGTGCGGCGGCGAGCGGGAAGGCATAGAGTGTAATCGGGGTGGCGTGGAGCAGGCCGAAACCATTGGCGACATGCAGGCTGCCACCTGTGAAGAGGATGCCATTGGCGACGAGGTAGAAGCGGGCCGCACGATTGCCTTGGCGAAAGGCTTGAATGCCGACGAACAGGCCCGCAGCGCCGGTGAAGGCGCCCATCAGGTAGTCGGCCGGAATGGCGTAACGCGCGCCGGCGATGGCGTAAAGGGGCAGGATGCACAGCTCCAGTACCATGCACAGGCGCATGAGCAGATCGGCGCGCGGGTTGCTGCGTTTCAGGTCGAGAAAGCGGCGGGCGAAGTGGGCAAAGGCGACGCCAGCGATTACCGGCAGCAGGATGCCGGCAAATGCCATGATCGGGGCTGACTGGAGCTGCGCCTGTTCGTGCAGCATGCCGAGCAGATGACCCTGAAGAAGCCCGCTGCTGGCGATGAAGAGCAGAAAGTCGGCATAGCCGCGATCACGCGTGGTGCTCCAGACCATCAGGCTGAGCAGGCTGAGGGCGAAGAACACGCCGCCGTAGAGTCCCAACCACAGGCGCTGGGTGAAGCTCTGGCGGTAGAAGTGGGTGTCTTCATAAACGCGGGGCCAGGCGATCAGTGGGCGCTTGGCATTCAGGCGTAAATAAATTGTCACGGGTTCGTCTGCTTGCTCGATGTCGAACTCGAAAACCTGATTGTGATAAGGCCCCAGTTTGAGATCCCGGGCGGATTCTTCGAGGCCGCCGCTTTGTCGCTCCAGGCTGCCGTCGGCGCGCAGGACGTAGAGCGTGGCCTGATCCAGCAGGGGATTGGAGAGTTCGATGACGTAGCCGCTCTTGTCGCGTGGGATGATCGTGCTGCGTAGCCAGGCAGCCTCGCGGGTGAAGCCCAAGCTCAGGGTGCCGTCTTGCAGGGCTTGCCAGTGGGCATCAGGCAGGCTACGGATTTCTGCCAGGGCGCGCCCGCTGCCATCGCTCAGTGTTTGCCAGCTGACGGGAATTTCGGTGGAGGTTTCGCTTGCGTGGCAGTGCAAGGCGCTGCAGCACAGCACAGCCAGGATGAATGAGATCAGCTTGCGCATGCCTTCCCCTTTGTTGCAGTGGCGGCCGTGCATGGCGGCGCCGCAATGTGCCCGGATTCTGGCATGCCGGACCGGGCTGCAGGCGACTTTGTGGCGGGGATGCCACATTGGCCAAGGTTCAGGTGCGCTCGCTGAACCAGTCGAGTTTGTGATGCAGCGCGACAACTCCGCCAATAATCAGCAGCGCTGGCGGTTTGATTCCCGCGTCAATAACGATCTGCGGCAGCGTGGCAATCGTGCCGGTCAGGGTTTGCTGGTCGGGCAGGGTGGCGCGGCGCACACAGGCCGCGGGCGTGGCGGGATCCATGCCGTGGGCAATCAGTTCGCGGCTGATGTCGGGCAGCGAAGTCAGGCCCATGTAGATCACCAGCGTTTGGCCGGGGCGGGCCAGGGTGGGCCAGTCGAGTTTGCAGCCTTCGTCCTTGAGATGGCCGGTGACAAAGAAGCAGGACTGGGCGTGTTCGCGGTGCGTCAGCGGAATGCCAGCGTAAGCGGCCGCACCGGCTGCAGAGGTGACGCCGGGCACCACCTCGAAGGGGATGTTGGCGGCGCGCAGGGTTTCGGCCTCTTCGCCACCGCGCCCGAAAATGTAAGGATCGCCACCTTTGAGGCGCACCACCTGCTTGCCCTGCAAAGCCAGAGTGACGAGCAGCTTGTTGATGTCCAGCTGGGGCAGGGCGTGATTGCCGGCTTTCTTGCCGACGTAAATATGTTCCGCATCGGCGCGTGCGTGGGCCAGCACGGCGGCGCTGACCAGATTGTCGTACACCACCACATCCGCCGCAGCGAGCAGGCGTGCGGCTTTCAGAGTGAGCAGTTCCGGATCGCCGGGGCCACCCCCAACCAGATAAACCGTGCCCGGCGGGGTGTTGTTGAGCGTGCTTGTTTCCATGGGGCAGAAGTTTAGCGGCTTCGCACAACTTGCGCGAATGCGCGTAATGGCCGCTTGAGCCGTGTGGTAGGCCTTATGTGGATCGTTCTGGCGAGAGGGATTACCCTGAATCCAACACTTCGGATGCTGCGGGATTGTTCCTGAGCACACAGGATGGTAGTTTCGCCGCACTTTCAGACAGAATCAGTCCCCGCTCCGCCAGGGACGACAGGGTAATCAATGTCACAAACAGCATCAGGGCACGCTACGGAAGTTTCACGCAAGCGTCTGGCGGGGCTTACGCTGGCTGCGGTCGGCGTGGTTTTCGGGGATATCGGCACCAGCCCGCTCTATACGATGAAAGAGGTGTTCGGCGGGCACGGCATCGCGGTCAATCACGATAACGTGCTGGGCATCTTGTCGCTGGTGTTCTGGGCGCTGATGCTGATCGTGTCCTTGAAGTACGTGCTGTTCATCATGCGTGCCGACAACCGGGGTGAGGGCGGCATCATGGCCCTGACGGCGCTGGCGCAACGTGCGGCGGTGAATGCCTCTCCGCGCATGATGTGGGCGCTGACGGCGTTGGGAATCTTCGGCGCCGCATTGTTCTATGGCGACGGGGTGATCACGCCGGCGATGTCGGTGCTCTCGGCGGTGGAAGGTCTGGAGATCGCCGCACCGGGTATGCACAAATATGTGGTGCCGATCACGATTGTCGTGCTGATCGGATTTTTCTGGATGCAGAGCAAGGGCACGGCCAGCGTAGGCGCCTTGTTCGGGCCGGTCATGGTCATATGGTTCCTGACTCTGGGAGGATTAGGGCTCGCCCAGGTGATTCATCACCCGAGTGTGCTGGCGGCGATCAATCCCTGGTATGGCGCGAATTTTTTCATTGAACACCGCCTGCATGGCTTTCTGGCGCTGGGCGCCGTCGTGCTGGCGGTGACCGGCGGCGAGGCCTTATATGCCGACATGGGCCACTTTGGCCGGCGGCCGATCAAGCTGGCCTGGTTCTTTCTGGTGCTGCCCTGCCTGTACATGAATTATCTGGGGCAGGGCGCTTTGCTGCTTAGCGATGCGGCCACGGTGCGTAACCCCTTCTATCTGCTGGCGCCGGACTGGGCGCTGTATCCGATGGTGGGTTTGTCGACGCTGGCAACCATCATTGCCTCGCAAGCAGTGATTTCCGGCGCATTTTCGCTGACCCGTCAGGCGACCCAGCTGGGCTATTGCCCGCGGATTGCCTATATCCACACCTCGGCCCGCGAAATCGGGCAAGTCTATGTGCCGGGCATCAACTGGACCTTGCTGCTGGCCGTGATCGCGCTGGTGCTGGGTTTCCGTTCATCGAGCAATCTGGCCTCCGCGTACGGCATTGCGGTGACGATCACGATGCTGATCGATACGCTGCTGGCCTTCATCGTGGTGCAGGCCTTGTGGAAATGGCGCTGGTTCCAAAGCATTCCTTTCCTGGTGGGGTTCCTGATCGTCGATCTGGCCTTCGTGATTGCCTGTTCGGTCAAGGTGCTTGATGGAGGCTGGTTTCCGCTGGCCATGGGCGGGGCGATCTTCACGCTGCTGGCCACCTGGCATCGCGGTCGCACCTTGCTGTCGGAGCGCACCCGGCTGGAAACCATGCCGCTGGATATCTTCATTTCTTCCTTGTTTCATTCCCCGCCCCGGCGTGTGGAAGGGGCCGGCATTTTCATGACCTCCAACACGCAGGGCGTACCGCGCCCGCTGCTGCACAACCTGTTGCACAACAAAGTGCTGCATGAGCGCGTGGTGCTGCTCTCGGTGATGATCGAAGATGTGCCGGTGGTGCCGGAGATTGACCGGGTGGAAATTGAAGAGCTCGACTACGGCTTCTATCGGATGTATGTGCGCTACGGTTTCAAGGACGAGCCGGACGTGCCCGAAGCGATGGCGCAGGCGACAGAGAAGGGCCAGCTTGAATTCCGGATGATGGAAAGCACCTTCTTCCTCGGCCGCGAGCGGCTGGTGCCGCACATCAAGCCGGGCATGGCGATGTGGCGCGAGCGCCTGTTCTTCTTCATGTTCCGCAACGCCAGCAGCGCGGCGGATTTCTTCAAAATTCCGCCTAATCGTGTGGTGGAGTTCGGCACCCAGGTCGAGCTTTGATTATTTGACGGCCTTGCTGAAGAACCGCATGGAGCGGTCCTTTTCGGGTGGGTGTGCTGAAGAGTCTTATGGGGCGAGCCAGTCCGGGCAGGTGTGCTGAAGAACCAAGCTGAGTGCGGCTCTTCAGGCCGCCAGTTTTGAATCCTCGGCGCAGATTTTCCCGGCCAGCGCATCCACCAGTTGCATCAGCACCTGCGCTTCGCCTTCCGGCAGTTTCATGCAGCGCAGGGCCAGTTCGCGCGCGATGCGGGTCAGGCGCCAGAAGATCTCGTTCAGTACGCAGCGCGCTTCCACGCGCGCTTCGCGCAACTCGGCTGGCGAGAGCAGAGGCGCAATCACCTCGAAACTGTCCATGCCTGTGCTGGCAAAGGCCTTTTGTACACCGATGAAGCGCTCGAATACGTCGTGGGTAGCGGATTCGGCGGCAGGCGAAAATTTGTAATTACTGGTTTGCCAGTTTGCGTAAATTTCCTGAGTGGCAGCGATGCGGGCGAAGACCCGGTGGATGTCGTCCGGCATGTCGCTTTCTTCTGATTCGGTGGGTGTGTCGGGCGGGCAGTCTTCGCACAGGGCGCCGATTAGGCTGACCAGATCGGGGGCGAATTCGCCCGGCAGGATCTTCAGCGCGACGCTCAGATGCTGGCGCGGCTGTTCGCGGCTGACCAATGCCGAAATCATTTCTGCCAGGCCCAGAATCTGTCCACCGACGGACACTTCGGCGCGGCGGCGCGCGCGCGGATAGCCGAAGCCATCGATGCGTTCGTGATGATCAAGAATGGCCGCCTGGGTGAGCTTGTCGAGCTTGGCGACTTCGCGCGCGAGGGCTGCGCCGATGATCGGATGTGCCGAAAAAGCCATCCATTCGCGCGTTGAAATTTCGTGGCCGCGCTGGCTCAGCGCCGGGTCGACATACAGTTCGCCGACGTCGTGAAACAGCCCGGCTACGCCCATGCTGGCAAGCAGATGCGCGTCGTTGTAGCGCCAGGCATTGGCCAGACCCATGGCGATCAGCGCCACGCGGACATGATGTGGGCGATTGGCCGGTGAGTGGCGATCAGCGACGGCGAGAAGGGTGCAGGCCTGGGGTGAGAAATGCAGGTGTTCAAGCATGCCCAGTGGCGTGACCCGCCCCTGCGACCAGTGACAGAAACTGCGTAGCAGCGGAGTTTCGTCCAGCGCCTGTTCGGCCACACGGCACAGCGCCGCAGTGTCCAGCCCTTCGGCGCTGGCCAGGCTGGTTTCCAGCGGGGTCCGTAGACGGTGGTTGATGATCTGCTCGTACAGGCCGGGCGTGATGCGCGCACCGCGTGCCAGTAATTTCGTGCCGTTCTGTGCGAATACATCTTCGCTGGCCTGCACCTCGGTTTCCTCGGCCAGCGAGCTCAGAGCACGCAGGAAATGCGGGTTGGCCTGCGTTGGCAGCGCAGGGATGGCGGGATCGTGGGGGTCGGGAGGGCTCATGCGGGTCAGTGCCTCGCGCGGAGCTTGATGCCGGCAGCCGAGGCTAGCTGCTTGCGTGCTTTTTGTCTTTTCCCGTCGATCAATAGCGGGTAGCTCTCCCTGTTTCGAAGGGCGTCTCGTGGTGCCAGTACTATTTTCATCGTTCCCTCCCCTCGAGAAACTACGCATCGTTGGAGTTAACGGCCGATGCGAGCCTCACTGGAGGGGGACGGAAGGGTAAATGAATCGTGCCTGCGTTGAGGCTATTTGCTGCGCTTTCCGCTGGCCGCGGGTTTGCGTCGACGGTCGTAATATTGTGCGATGTCGGCCGGCAGCCAGTCGCGATAGGCGCGCGCCGCCGCATCGGGTAGCTTGCCCTCATGCACCAGCGCGTTGATCTGGCCGATGATCGCCTCGCCCGTCGGGCTGCGCGAGCAGGCGATATGCACCGGGAGCAGGGCTGTTTCGCCTTCTACCGGGATGAACCAGAACTGACTGGGTTTGAGGTCGAAGCGCCGGATCGCCCAGCTCAGCTCGATGGCATAGCCCATGACCGCATCGACGCCCTGATGATTGCTGAGCCGCAGCAGGCCGCTCGAAAACAGGTCGCTGGCATTGAACTGGACGAGTTTGCCTTGTGCGCTGCCCGCTTGCAGCACGGGATCAATGCTGGGGCCAAAGCTGCGTCCCGCGGCCACGGCGATTTCGAACTTTCTGGCGTTCAGCAAGGCGTCCAGACGCAGCTCGCCGCGCTCGTTCAGGAAGGGTTCCAGGTCGGCTTTGCGACTGCGCAGGGTGATCAGCCCATTCGGTAAAAAGCTCACCAGTGGCTCGGAAAAAATGAAGTTTTTCTCGCGTTCCGGATTCTTCAGCAATGCGCGGCTGCAGCCATTGCCGCGCTGCTTCATTTCTTCTTGCAGGCGTGCGGCATTGGCAGGGATCAGCTCGTGCTGGTAGTCCGGCATTTGCTGCATCAGCAGAGCACCCCATTGATCGGCGGCGCCGCGATCCTTGAAGGGGCCGCTGATGATCGAAATGGGGGGGAAGTCGCTGTGGAACCACACTACTGATTTGGCGGGGACCTGCGCTAATAGCGGGCTGATCATCAGGCTCAGGCAGATCGGGCACAGCAGCGAAATCAGCAGGCGCATGGTGTTGCAAACACAGGCAGGAAGATTCACAAAGCATAGATGGCGACAGCGCCTTGCCGCAAGCCAGGACTTACAAATTTGCATAATCCATGCTTTGGGTTGTGGCCTCAGTTGCCGTGGCGCGTGGCAAATTCCTTGCGAAGCTCTTCGGGCAGGCTCATGTAATCGTCCTGATTGCCATACCAGCGTGTAGAGATGCGCCCGGCCTCGCGGGTAAAAAAGCCCGCCCAGACTTTCTTTTGAGAGGGCAGCACGACGATCATGGCCAGATCGGTCGGGCAGTTGCGGGGACGGCACAGGTGGATGATCAGGGTGTCGCCACTCTGGCGCACTGGCGTTTCAACATCCAGGCGAGCCAGTGTCTGCCGTTCGGCTTTGGGCAGGAGCTTGCCCAGTGCGGCCTTCAGCGCGGGCTGGGCGAGCAGCGGCAAGGGGCCAGCGACGTGCTCGGAGGGGTAACGGCCGACCCAGGCGTGCAGGCCATTCCAGTCATCCGCGGCCTGGCTTGGGGCGGCACATAGCAGCAGGACAGACAGGAAGAGTGTGGAGAGTATTTTCATCGTGTGGCCTCAGAGATGGATTTTGTGGAGCGCAGCGATCGGGTGGGCGCTGTCTTCTTTCATGCAGGCTTCACAGACGAAAATCTTCTTCGAGTAACCCGCGCCGGTGCCATAGCTTGTATCGATGCCGCCGAGTTTGTTCTTGGCAATATCCAGATACAGCGTGGCGCACTGGATGTTTTTGGCCGCATCGGTCATCTCGCTGTGCTCGAAGTGAACACCTTTGGGTGAGCATTTGTTGACCATGTCTACCGCGCCCTTGGTCATCTGCATCAGGCCGGTGGCGCTGGACTTGGTATTTTTGACGGCGGGCTCGAAGCCGGATTCTTTCCAGATCAGGCAGATTACAAACTCGTTCGAAAACTCTTTGGACTTGTTGTTCGCTTGTACCAGCTGTTTGATTTCATCGTGGGTCATGGGGTTGATCCTTTTTTTGGGTACGCGAGAATCACCCGGCGCCCGCTCTGGCGCAAGGCTTTGCAGGCTATTGGGCGGGATTTGACCGAGCAGTGGCGGTGGCTTTGTGCCGTGACCGGCTGCCTGAAGAGGCTTGCTGCACGGGCATCTTCGGGCATGCCTGCTGAAGGCTAAGGCGCAGCAAGCCTCTTCAGGCAGGCTTGATGCAAAACAGGGCGCAGGCGCTCGGATCAACCTACCCTGTCGGCTGTTCATTCTTCTTGCCGCTTGATGACGCTGCTTCCCGATGAGTTTTCCGGCCGCCGCTACCACGTCTACAACGACTGGGTGCGGCGCACGCATGGCGGACGGGTGCAGAAGATCAGCATCGACGCTGGCTTTACCTGCCCGAACCGCGACGGCACGCTGGGGCAGGGCGGCTGCAGCTTCTGCAACAACGAGGGCTTTTCTCCGAGCTATCTGCGCGAGCAGCCACGCATGGCGGATCAGATTGCGACGGGCGTGGAGTTCATGCGCCGGCGCTATCCGCGCACGCTGAAGTTCCTCGCTTATTTCCAGAGTTACTCAAACACTTACGGTGATCTGCCGCGTCTGAAGGCGGCCTATGCCGAGGCGCTGGCGCATCCGGACATCGCCGGGCTGGTGATCGGCACGCGGCCGGACTGTCTGCCGGACGCGGTGCTGGACTATCTGGCCGAGCTGGCGCAGCGCCACATCATCGAGCTGGAAATCGGCGTTGAGTCCTGTTCGGATGCGGTGCTCGTCGAATGCCTGCGCGGCCACGATTTTGCCTGCGCGCAGGATGCCATCCGCAGAGCCGCGTCGCGCGGGCTTTTCGTGACCGGGCATCTGCTGATCGGCTTGCCGCTTGAGTCTGCAGCCAGCCTGCTTGAAGGTGCCCGCCAGCTGGCCCTTTTGCCGCTGGATGCCTTGAAGTTCCATCAGCTGCAGATCGTGCGCCACACCCGCCTGGCGATCCAGTATCAGCGCGATCCGGCGAGCATTCCTTTGTCCGATCCGGCTGCCTACATCGATCAGGTGATCGACATGTTGGAGCTGTTGCCGCCCTCGATCAAGATCCAGCGTCTGGGCAGTGAGGTGCCACCACCGCTGCTGCTCTCGCCGGACTGGGGCATGCGCCTGCATGCCTTTCCGGCGAAGCTGGAGGCCCGTTTGGAGGAACGTCAGACATGGCAGGGACGGCTGGTTTCCGGCGTTTTGTAGGAGCTAGCGAAGCTGGCGATTTCTTCCACGATGGGATCGCCAGCTTCGCTAGCTCCTACAGGTTTAAACCCAGAGTGAAATCCACGGCGCCAGCAGCACCATCAGGATGCCGGCGATGATCATGGTCAGGCTGGAAATCACGCCTTCTTCGGTGTCGCGCTTGTGTGCGGTGACGGTGCCGACCGCGTGCGCTCCAGCGCCAAACAGCGCGCCCTTGGCGAGCTTGGAGCGCACGGGCAGCCAACTCAGCAGCCATTCGCCCAGCACCATGCCGACCAGCCCGGTGATCACCACGAAGACCGCCGCCAGTTCGGCCTGCCCGCCCATGGACGGCGCGGCGGCAATCGCGAAGGGCGTGCTGATCGAGCGTACCGTCAGGCTGCGTTCCAGCAGCTCGGGCAAGCCCAGCAGGCGACTGAGCCAGACGGTGCTGAGCACGGCCACGCTCATGCCGACGATGACGCCGACGACCAGCGGAAACCAGTGCCTGCGGATGGTCTGGCGGAATTCGAAGATGGGCACCGCAAACGCCACCGTGGCCGGTCCGAGCATGGCGCTGAGCCAGTGGCTTTGCGCGTTGTAGGCCGCGTAAGGCACGTGGGCCAGCAGCAGAATCGCAATCAGCACGGCCGGCACCACGATCAGCGGCGACAGCCAGGCGCGCGGAAAGCGGTGATGGATGCCGCGCATCGCGACGTACAGCAGCACGGTCAGGGCCAGCCAGAACAAGCCGGTGAGCAGGGTCATGCTTTGTTCTCAAAATGTTTGCGCCAGCGCGCTTCCAGACGCCAAGCCAGATCCACGGCCAGCGCGGTGGCGATCATCACGCAGGCGGTGCTGCCGACAATCACCAGCAAAATTGCCAGCAGCTTGCCCTGCAAAATCTGCTGATACTGCAGCACGGCGATTACCACCGGGATGAAGAACAGCAGCATTTCGCGCAGCAGCCAGGCTGCGCCATCGGCCAGCCATTCACGTTTGAGCAGGCCCAGTCCGAGCAGTGCCAAGGCGATGGCAATTCCGCTGACGGTGGGCGGAATCTTGTGCAGCCAACGGGCGGAGAGTTCGACAGCTGCCAGCCAGATCAGGATCAGAACGCCGATTTGCACAAGCAGGCGAGCGAAGCGGCGGAGTTTTGGGGCCAAGGGTGTCATGCGGAGGGTCTGCAACAGAAGCCTTTGCATGATACGGCCGCAGCCATGAAAAAGCCCGCCGAAGCGGGCTGGTTTTCTTGCCGACAAACATTAATCGGCAAAGAAATTTTTCACCTTGTCCATCCAGGACTTTGCGCGCGGATTGTGGCTGTCGCCACCGTCCTTGCAGGTCGACTCGAATTCGCGCAGCAGTTCCTTCTGGCGCTCGGTGAGTTTTACCGGCGTTTCAATCACGACGTGGCAATGCAGGTCGCCGTGATAGCCGCTGCGCACGTTCTTGATGCCCTTGCCGCGCAGGCGGAAGACCTTGCCGGTCTGCGTTTCGGCCGGGATCTTGATCGAGGCCGCACCGTCCAGGGTCGGAATCTTGATCTCGCCACCGATGGCGGCGGTGACGAAGCTGATTGGCATCTCGCAATGCAGGTCGTCGCCTTCACGCTGGAAGACCGCGTGTTCCTTGATGTGGATTTCGACGAACAGATCGCCCGGAGGCCCGCCATTCACGCCGGGTTCGCCGAAACCGGCGTGGCGCAGGCGCATGCCGGAATCGATACCGGCCGGGATCTTCACTTCCAGTGTCTTCTGTTTCTTGACGCGACCAGCACCGTGGCAATCGCCGCAGGGGTCGGTGATGACGCGGCCGGATCCGTGACACTTCGGACAAGTCTGCTGGATCGAGAAGAAGCCTTGCTGCATGCGCACCTGACCGGCACCGCCGCAGGTCGGGCAGGTCTTGGGTTTGGTGCCGGCCTTGGCGCCGGAGCCGTTGCAGCTGCCACATTCCTCCTGAACGGGGATGCGGATGGTTTTTTCGACGCCGCGTGCAGCCTCTTCCAGCGTGACTTCGAGGTTGTAGCGTAAGTCGCCGCCGCGATACACGCGTGATCCGCCTCCGCCACCTCCACGACCGCCGCCAAAGATTTCGTCGAAGATGCCACCGAAGGCATCGCCAAAGCCCTGCTGACCGCCGCCGAAACCGCCGCCTCCCGAGGACTGATCCACACCAGCATGGCCGTAACGGTCGTAGGCTGCGCGTTTCTGGTCGTCGGACAGCATCTCGTAGGCTTCCTTGGCCTCCTTGAATTTATCTTCGGCACCCTTGTCGTCCGGATTTCGATCCGGATGGTGTTTCATGGCCATCTTGCGATAGGCCTTCTTAATGTCGTCGTCCGAAGCGTCGCGGCTGAGGCCGAGCACTTCGTAGTAATCGCGTTTTGCCATGGTCGGTCAGGGAGATGTTAGGGGCAGGAGAACGTGCAGTGCTGGATGTGGAAATGAGGAGTGGGCGCGCTACGCACCACACTCCTCATTTTTCCTTCCTGACCAGTGCTTACTTCTTGTCGTTCACTTCAGTGAATTCGGCATCCACCACGTTGTCGTCTGCGGGCTTGGCCTCGGCGTGGGCATGTGCTTCGCCTTGGCCTGCACCACCGCCCGCGGCCGCTTGCTGGGCGGCATATACGGCTTCGCCGAGCTTCTGGCTGACTGTGCCGAGGGCTTGCGTCTTGGCTTCGATGTCAGCCTTGTCGCTGCTCTTCATGGCTTCTTCGGCGTCCTTCAGTGCGGCTTCGATTTTTTCTTTCTCATCGGCAGCCACCTTGTCGCCATGCTCGCTCAGGGCCTTCTTGGTCGTGTGGATCAGCGCATCACACTGGTTGCGGGCGTCGACCAGTTCATGCTGACGGTGATCTTCTTCGGCGTGAGCGGCAGCGTCGTTCACCATCTTCTGGATTTCGTCTTCCGACAGGCCTGAGTTGGCTTTGATGGTGATCTTGTTTTCCTTGCCGGTCGCCTTGTCGGCAGCTTTCACGTGCAGGATGCCGTTGGCGTCGATGTCAAAGGTGACTTCGATCTGCGGCATGCCGCGCGGAGCGGGGGCGATGCCTTCCAGATTGAATTCGCCCAGCATCTTGTTGCCGGCAGCCATTTCGCGCTCGCCCTGATAGACCTTGATGGTCACGGCAGGCTGGTTGTCGTCGGCCGTCGAGAAGACTTGTGCGTGCTTGGTCGGGATGGTGGTGTTGCGTTTGATCATGGCGGTCATTACGCCACCCAGGGTTTCGATGCCCAGCGACAGCGGCGATACGTCCAGCAGCAGCACATCTTTCACGTCACCGCGCAGCACGCCACCTTGGATCGCGGCGCCGACGGCCACGGCTTCATCCGGATTAACGTCCTTGCGGGCTTCCTTGCCGAAGAACTCCTTGACCTTTTCCTGCACCTTGGGCATGCGCGTCTGGCCGCCAACGAGGATCACGTCGTCAATATCGGAAATGCCCAGACCAGCATCCTTCAGCGCCTTGCGGCAAGGCTCGATGGTGGCGTTGACCAGTTCCTCAACCAGCGACTCGAACTTGGCGCGGGTGATCTTCATGGTCAAGTGCACCGGAGCGCCGTTGGCCATGGTGATGTAAGGCTCGTTGATTTCGGTCTGCTGACCCGAAGACAGCTCGATCTTGGCGCGCTCGGCAGCGGCCTTGATGCGCTGCAGGGCAATCGCGTCCTTGGACAGGTCGACGCCGTTGATGGTCTTGAACTCAGCGACGATGAAGTCGATCAGGCGTTGGTCGAAGTCTTCACCGCCAAGGAAGGTGTCGCCGTTGGTAGCGAGTACTTCAAACTGCTTGTCGCCATCCACGTCGGCGATTTCGATGATGGAGATGTCGAAAGTGCCACCGCCCAAGTCGAATACGGCGATCTTCTGATCCTTCTTGCCCACCTTGTCGAGGCCATAGGCCAGTGCGGCGGCAGTCGGCTCGTTGATGATGCGCTTGACGTCCAGACCAGCGATGCGTCCGGCGTCCTTGGTGGCCTGACGCTGGCTGTCGTTGAAGTAAGCCGGCACGGTGATGACCGCCTCGGTGACTTCTTCGCCGAGGTAGTCTTCGGCGGTCTTCTTCATCTTGCGCAGCACGTCAGCGGAGATCTGGGGAGGCGCCATCTTCTTGCCGCGCACTTCGACCCAAGCGTCGCCGTTGTCGGCCTTGACGATTGCGTAGGGCATCATGTGGATGTCCTTTTGCACTTCTTTTTCTTCAAAGCGACGACCGATCAGGCGTTTGACCGCGTACAGCGTGTTCTTGGCGTTGGTCACGGCTTGACGCTTGGCGGGCGCGCCGCACAGGACTTCGCCTTCTTCCATGTAGGCGACAATGGACGGGGTGGTGCGCGCACCTTCCGAGTTTTCGATCACCTTGGGCTGGCCGCCTTCCATGATGGCCACGCAGCTGTTGGTGGTGCCGAGGTCAATACCGATAATTTTGGACATATTTACTGCTCCTTGATTGCAATTCTGGAAGCGCAGATGCGCGCTTCATGTTCATTTCTGATAACTAAGTGGGGGTAAGGCGGGCGATTTCAAGCCGACTGGGCGACGGCAACCAATGCCGGACGCAGCACACGGCCTTCCAGCGTGTAGCCCTTCTGGAAGACCTGCACCACCGTGTTGGCGGGCTGATCAGAAGGGATTGCAGAGATTGCCTGGTGCTTGTGTGGATCGAACTTCTCGCCGATCGGGCTGATTTCCTGCAAACCACTCTTCTCGAAGGCTTTGCTCAGGTTTTTGAGGGTCAGGTCCACGCCTTCACGGATCGCTTCAGGTGTTGCCCCTTCAACCGCCAGCGTTTGCTCCAGACTGTCTTTTACCACCAGCAGTTCGTTGGCGAAGCGCTCGATGGCGAACTTTGCTGCCTTGCTGATGTCTTCCTGAGCACGGCGGCGCATGTTTTCGGTTTCGGCCTTGGCGCGCAGCCAGGCATCGTGGTGTTCGGCTGATTGCAGTTCGGCCTGACGCAACTGTTCTTCGATGCTAGGAAAGCTATCAATGTTTTCGGCTTCCGTGCCGTCAACAGCTTCCATAGAGGTGTCTGAGGTGTTGCTATCGTTAGCGAGGTTATCCTGAGGGTGCGGCATGAAGCGGGCTCCTGAATGGTTCAATCAAGCATCTGCGGGTGCCGTTGATCCATTTCAAGTGCTGGCATTCTTTTTTTTCGTGAACTTTGTCACACTGGCGATAGAATCTGCCTGCTATTCAGGTTTGTACAGAAACAGACGGGGCGACGTGATCCATGGCTGATATGCCAACACAAGTCGGTAAATACAAGATCATTCGCGAGGTAGGGCGCGGTGCGACCGCGGTCGTCTATCTGGCGGAGAATCCGTATTATCCCGAGCCGGTGGCCCTCAAGTACATCTCCTTTCGCGACAAAGCCAAGGATGAGGCCAAGTGGAACCGGCGCCTGCTCAAGTTGTTGCGCGCCGAGGGCTCTGTGGCGCGCAAGCTGGATCACCCGCACATCATCAATATCTACGAGGCGGTGATCGAGGCGGAAGAGGCCTACGTGGTGATGGAGTATTTTCCCGGCGGCTCGCTGGAAGATTACTGTACTTACGAAAAAATGCTGCCCGTGCATCGCACCACCAGCATCATTTTCAAGTGCTGCATGGCGCTGGATTACGCGTATCGCCAGGGCATCGTTCACCGCGATATCAAGCCGGCGAACATTCTGGTCAATGCCGAGGACGAGGTGAAAATCACCGACTTCGGTCTGGCGCTGAACGTGAACAAGAAGAGCGCCGAAGATTCGACCTTCATCATGGGCGTGGGCTCGCCGGCCTACATGTCGCCTGAGCAGATCAAGAATTACCCGCTGAACCAGAAGACCGATCTGTATTCGCTGGGCGTGGTGCTGTTCCACATGCTGACGGGCCGTTTGCCCTTCCGTGCCAAGAATCCGGCGCAGCTGGTGTACAAGATCATCAATGCCGATCCGCCCTCGGCCAGTACGTTGAATCCTGATGTGCCTGAAGCTATGGATGCGGTGATTCGCCGCGCTCTGGAAAAGGATCTGTATTCACGTTACAAGAACGGCGCCGAATTCGCCAAGGATCTGTCGGGGATCCAGTTCAAGATTTACGACGAAAACGACCGGATTCCGGATGGCTCGCGCTTCGGGCAGTTGCGCAAGCTGCCGTTTTTTACCGAGTTCGAGGACGTCGAGCTTTGGGAAATCGTGCGTTTCTCCGCTTGGCGCATGGCCGAGCCGATGACCCAGATCATTCGCGAAGGGAATACGGACCAGCGTTTCGGAATTTTGCTGGAAGGCGAAATCGAATTGTCGATCAATGATCGCGTGCTTGCGACTGTGGCCTTGGGCGAGAGTTTTGGTGAGACGGCCTATCTGGACAAGGTCGACCACAAACAAACATGCACCGTGATCAGCCGTACCTTTGTGCGCTATCTGGAAATCACCCCGGCCGCGTTGGCTCTGGCGTCGGAAGAGTGTATGGAACACTTCCGGGATCGCTTGAGTTCGGCGTTGGTCGCGCGCCTGGCGCGTGCCGAAAGCAGGATCGCGGAAAGCGGTGTGAAAGCCATCCGTGCGGTGAATGTCACCATGTCGGGCATGGAGTTGCAGCTGGTTAATAATTAGAATTACACGACCAGATCAATCTGCTGAATTGTTTTGGCAATGCCGTCCTCGCTGAGGAACAGGCCAGTCGTGCGTACGGCTCCCGCCGTTTCTCCACCGGCCTTGAGCGTAAAGGCCGTTCCCACTCGATCCAGCGCAATCGCCCCGACATTCGCCGTTTTCAGGCTTTGCGCCTGATCGCCGGGATGCCATACCTGCAGTTTGCTGAATGCGGCGTCGTTTTCGTCGATCCAGCCGTTGCCGTCGTCGTCAAGCGCACTCAACTCTTCAAAACCATCACCGCTGCTTGGCCCGAATAATTCGCGGCCGTCGTCAATCTTGCCGTTGCCATTGCGATCCAGCGCCAGAAAGGCACTGCCGGCCGCCAGGCTTGCGAGGCTTTCCGTCTTGCCGTCGGCATTCAGGTCAAAACTGAATTCGGCAGCCTTCAGGCGAATCTGATCTGTCGCGAGGTTCAGCACCAGCGGATCTTTGGCTTTCGGGGCGTTGCTGGCTTCGAACACGCTGCGGCTTTCCTGTTGTTCGTAGCGCTGCATCAGCAGATCCAGCGAGAAACTGATCTTGCGCCCGTCAGCGGTGCTGACCTGGCCTTGAGCGCTGTAGCTGGCAATCTCCAATTCTTCATGCACTTGGCTGGTTTCAATCCGGACCGACCAGACGGGATCCGTGTTGGCGGGTGCAGGTGCATTTGCTGTCGCTTCGGTGGCCTCGGCAGGCGCTGCTTCGACGCTTGCACTGCTGCCGGATTGCAGTTCCGACGCGCTGAACAACTTCACCTTGCGCCCGGTCAGGGCTTCGATGATGGCGATCAGTAGTTGCATGCGCGGATCGGTGGAGTCTTCGCCGCTGCTCTCAACAATGGCTTCGCTCTGCTGCGCCGCCATGCCGGCGGATGAGATCTCGGTACGCGTAGCCGGTTCGGGCTGCGGCGCGCGGCGCTCCGGAAACGTGATGGAGAGGCTGGCTTCGCTGTGTCGCCGGGTGGATTGCCAAGCGAGCGCCTTGCCCTCCGAATGGAGGTTGGATTGTTCGATTTTCATGCGTTTCTCCTTGCGACCCTCAAATTGCGATCGTCTATGCAGGAGTTACCGGCATGCGACAGAAGAGCTTGAATTCCTGATGGGGGGACACCCCCTTCAAAGGCGGCGCGCGCCATGTCGTGAGCAAAGGCGTTACCATTCCGGCATCTGTCAATCAAGGGAACTTCCATGCCGGCTTTGATCGTTGTTATTGCGCTATTGGTGTTTGTGGTGATTACCCTCGCCAAGGGCGTGCGTATCGTGCCGCAGGGCGAGGAATGGGTCGTTGAGCGTCTGGGCAAGTACCTCACCACAATCACACCGGGCCTGAGTGTGTTGATCCCGTATGTCGATCGTGTGGCCTACAAGGTCACCACCAAGGACATCATTCTCGATGTGCAGGAGCAGGAGGTGATTACCCGCGATAATGCGGTGATCCTGACCAATGCGATTGCCTTCATCAAGGTGACCGATCCGATTCGCGCCGTGTATGGCATCACCAATTTTCAGGAAGCAATCCGTAACCTGGTGATGACGACGCTGCGTTCCATTGTTGGTGAAATGGAGCTGGATGAGGCCTTGTCTTCGCGTGACCGGATCAAGGCGCGGCTGCGCGAGAGCATTTCGGATGAGGCGATGGATTGGGGCATCAGCATCAAGACGGTGGAGATTCAGGACATCAAACCCTCCGAGTCGATGCAACGCGCCATGGAGTTGCAGGCTGCTGCCGAGCGCGAGCGCAAGGCCGTGGTGACTCGCGCCGAAGGCAGCAAGCAGGCAGCGATTCTTGAAGCAGAAGCGCGTCTGGAATCATCAAAGCGTGATGCGAATGCCCAGGTGGCATTGGCAACCTCGTCCGCCGAATCCATCCGGCGCGTGGCCGATGCGATTGGCGAGCAGAGCACGCCGATGATGTTCATCCTGGGTGAAAAATACATTCACGCCATGGAAAAGCTGGCCGCCTCGGACAACGCCAAGATGATCGTTCTTCCGGCGGATCTGCAGGAGGTCGTCAAGCGCTTCGTGGGTGTGCGCAGCTAAGTGCTTGCAGGGCCCCATCTGGACTGGTTCTGCGGAGTGCTTGCCTGCTCAGCCTTTACTGGCAAGGCTTGGCAGTATGTGGGGCTGAAGAAGTCCGCTGGGTGAGGCTCTTCAGCCAGGCTTAGTGAACTTTGTCGCGCATCAGGCGCTGCTTCTCGCGCACCCAGTCGCGCTCCTTTTCGGTTTCGCGCTTGTCGTACTGCTTCTTGCCCTTGGCCAGACCGATCTCTATCTTGATGCGGCCCTTGCTGTAATGCAGGTCCAGCGGGATCAGGGTGAAGCCGGCGCGTTCGACCTTGCCGATCAGCTGGCTGATTTCGTGGGCGTGCAGCAGCAGCTTGCGGGTGCGCACCGGATCCGTCTTGATGTGGGTGGAGGCAGACAGGAGCGGGCTGATGTGCATGCCGATGATGAACAGCTCGGCGCCACGAACCAGCACATAGGCCTCCTTGATCTGTGCCCGGCCGGCACGGATCGCCTTGACTTCCCAGCCTTCCAGCACGAAACCCGCCTCGAAACGTTCCTCGATGAAGTAGTCGTGAAAGGCTTTGCGATTGTCGATGATGCTCATATTGGGTGCTGTCGGTGGCCGTTGTCGGGCCGCAATCCGCTAGAATCCACCATTCTAGCAGTGCAGCGCAAAGCAGTTTTGGGTTCCCTATGGCTGAAATCAGGAAGTCTGTCCTTATCGAGCATTCGGCAGACGAGATGTATGGCTTGGTCGAACGCGTCGAGGATTACCCCGCGTTCCTGCCCTGGTGCGGTGGCGGCGAGGTCGTGGATCGCACGCCGCATTCAATGCTCGCGACCTTGCATGTGAATTATCACGGTATCAAGACGAAGTTTTCGACTGCCAATGTCAGCGAGCCGGGGCGGCGCATTGCGATGCGCCTGCACGACGGCCCGTTTCGCCTGCTGGAGGGGGAGTGGCGTTTCACGCCTTTGGGTGAGCGGGCTTGCAAGATCGAATTCCAGCTGCACTACGAATTCTCCAGTCATCTGCTTGAAAAGGTGCTGGGTCCCGTTTTCAGTCATATCGTCGGAAGTTTTGTTGAAGCCTTCGTCAAGCGCGCCGACCAGCTCGGCAGGGAAAGAAAATCATGAGTGAGCAGATCAGTGTGGAAGTTTGCTACGCCTTGCCTGAACGGCAGGAGTTGGCCAAGGTGAAACTGGCGCCAAATGGCACGGTGCAGCAGGCGCTGGAAGCTTGTGGTTTGTTGGTAAGATTTCCGGAAATCAGTCTGGAACAAAGCAAGTTCGGCGTGTATGGCAAGCTGGTGCGGCTGGATACAGCGCTTCGCGAGGGGGATCGGGTGGAGATCTACCGTCCGCTGATTGCCGATCCGAAAGAGGTGCGGCGCAAGCGCGCTGAAGAGGGCAAGGCTATGAAAAAAGGCGGCGGCGACTTGTAATTCCGTTTTCAGGCCAATATTGCCTTCGTCGACTTCGGCTTGCCGTGCTTTAGCACTGATCTAAGCCTCGCCTTCGCGGCACTATTGCCCTGAAAACGGAATAGGGGTAGCGCCTCTTGAAATGCAAAAAGGGCCGTTCGATGAGCGGCCCTTTTTGTATGTGCCTGCTTGCGTTTACTTGCAGTCGCTGGCGATCTGGCTGCGAATCCGGTCGGCTTCGCTCTTCATCTGATTTTCCGACAGAAAGTCCGGCTCGCCCTTGGCGTTGGGTTTGGACATGCGCCCTCCGCGCTCCAGAGCGGCGAGATTGCTGCGCAGGCTGCTGCAATACTTGTCTTTCTCGGCCTTGGCGTCTTTTTCTTTCTTGGCCTTGGCATCCGCTTCGGCCTGTTCAGTTTTGCGTTGTTTGTAGTCGCGATCCTGATCTTCCCAAGTTCTGGGGCCGGAGGCTTTGGCGGACGGGGCTGAGCCGCTCGCGCGCGGCGCCTCAGGTTCTGGCGGCACGATGTTGCCACGCACGGGCTTGGCGTCGGTTCCGACCGGCGGCTGGTCCGCGAAATGGGTACGCCCGTTGGCGTCTTTCCAGGTGTAAACCTGAGCGCTGGCCAGCATGGGCAGGGCACAGGCCGCAAACATTGCAAGGGATTTGAGGATGAATTTGAAAGCCATGAGTGCTCCTTTGTGATTCTTCGAAGTGCGTGCCGGATTCACGGCGCCGCCCTCCACCTGTATAATGCTCATTTGCCGGTAAGGATTATAGACATGCGATTGATCCAGAAGGCGCTGACGTTCGATGACGTTTTGCTGGTCCCAGCCCATTCCAACGTTCTCCCACGTGATGTCAGCCTCGCAACGCGCTTGACGCGCAAAATCACCCTGAATATTCCGCTCGTGTCCGCAGCCATGGACACCGTCACCGAATCCCGTCTGGCCATTGCGCTGGCACAGGAAGGTGGCATCGGCATCGTTCATAAGAACCTTACTCCGAAGCAGCAGGCGCAGGAAGTGGCCAAGGTCAAACGGTTTGAATCAGGCGTCCTGCGTGATCCGATCACGATCCCGCCGACACTGACCGTGCGCGAAGTCACTGCGCTGACCCGTCTGCACAAGATTTCCGGCTTGCCGGTGGTCGAAGGCCGTCGTGTCGTCGGCATTGTGACTAACCGCGATCTGCGCTTCGAAACCAATCTCGATCAATCCGTCGCGGCCATCATGACGCCGCGTGAGCGCCTGATCACGGTGCAGGAAGGTGCCTCGCTGGATGAAGCCAAGGCCCTGATGCATCGACATCGTCTGGAGCGCGTGCTGGTGCTCAAGGAGAACGGCGAACTCTACGGTCTGATTACCGTGAAGGATATCCAGAAAGCCACCGAGCATCCGTTGGCCGCCAAGGATGCGCAAGGCCGTCTGCTGGTCGGTGCAGCTGTCGGCGTGGGTGCCGGCACCGAGGAACGCTGCGAACTGCTGGCCGAAGCCGGTGTGGACGTGATCGTGGTGGATACCGCTCACGGCCATTCGCAAGGCGTGCTCAATCGCGTGAACTGGGTGAAGAAGAATTTCCCGCAAGTTGAAGTGATTGGCGGCAATATCGCCACCGCTTCGGCGGCCAAGGCGCTGGTCGACGCTGGTGCGGATTCGGTCAAAGTCGGTATCGGCCCGGGCTCGATCTGCACCACGCGGATCGTGGCGGGTGTTGGTGTGCCGCAGATCACGGCCATCGACAACGTGGCCAATGCGCTGGCGGCACAAGGCATCCCCTTTATTGCCGACGGCGGTATCCGTTATTCGGGTGACATCTCCAAGGCCATCGCGGCCGGTGCCAACTGCGTGATGCTCGGCGGCCTGTTTGCCGGTACCGAAGAAGCTCCGGGCGAAACCGTGCTGTTCCAGGGCCGCAGTTACAAGGCTTACCGCGGTATGGGGTCGCTGGGCGCCATGGAGCAGGGCTCGGCTGATCGCTATTTCCAGGACAACGACAGCGGCAACGCCGAGAAACTGGTTCCGGAGGGCATCGAAGGTCGCGTTGCCTACAAGGGCCCGGTCGGCGCCGTGATCCATCAGCTGATGGGTGGTTTGCGCTCTTCCATGGGTTATGTCGGCTGCAACGGTATCGAAGAGATGCGGGCGCGTGCCGAGTTCGTTGAAATCACCTCGGCAGGCATCCGCGAGTCGCACGTCCATGATGTGCAGATCACCAAAGAAGCGCCGAACTACCAGCATCTGGATTGATGAGCAGTACGGGCCACCATCCGGTGGCCCGCATGATTCCCGGAAAGTACGCTTGATGAACATCTCTGCATCGACTCCTGACAAGGCAACGAAGGGGCGCTCCGCAGGGATAGGGTTCATCATGATTACCGTGCTGATCGACATGATCTCGATCGGCCTGATCATTCCGGTGCTCCCCGCGCTGGTAGGCAGCTTCACCAGCTCTCCAACGGAGCAGGCCTGGTGGTATGGCGCGGTCGCGTTTTCCTTTGGTTTTGCCAACTTCATCGGCTCGCCGATTCTCGGCGCGCTGTCGGATCGTTATGGCCGCCGCCCGGTACTCTTGCTGGGCTTCTGCGGTCTGGCTCTGAATTTCTTTGCCACCGCCCTAGCGACTTCCCTGTGGATGCTGGTTGCGGTGCGTCTGGTCGGCGGCGCCATGCAGGCCAACGCCGCAGTGGCGAACGCCTACGTCGCTGACATTACGCCGCCCGAGCAGCGCGCAAGCCGCTTCGGCATGCTGGGCGCCATGTTCGGGCTGGGCTTCATCCTTGGCCCGGTGATGGGCGGCATCCTCGGAGCGATCCACCTGAACCTGCCTTTCTTCGCGGCCGGCACGCTTTCTATTCTCAATCTGCTGTATGGCTATTTCGTTCTGCCCGAATCTCTGCCGCTCGAACGCCGTAAGCCGATTCACTGGCCGTCAGCCAACCCTGTATCGGCGCTGCGCAAACTGGGTCAGCTCAAGGGTATCGGCCCACTGGTGGCAGTGGTGGCGATGGCCTCACTGGCGCAATTCACGCTGCATACCAGCTGGGTGCTCCATAATTTTTTCCGTTTCGGCTGGGGCCCCAGCGAAAACGGCTGGTCCTTGTTTGCCGTAGGCGTCATGTCGGTGATCGTGCAGGGCTTCCTGCTCAAACACTTCCTGCGCTGGTTCGGTGCCCGCAAGCTGGCTGCCATCGGTCTGGCCTCTGGCGCAGTGGCCTATCTGTTGTGGGGCCTGGCGACCGAGGGCTGGATGATGTACGCCGTGATCGGCTGCAATGTGCTGGCCTTTGGCTCCATGGCCGCCGTGCAGAGCCTGATCTCGAATTCGGCCGAGGCCCACAATCAGGGCCAGACCATGGGCGCGGTGTCTTCGCTCAATAGCCTGATGGCCGTGCTCGCGCCGATGGTCGGCGCGCCCTTGTTGGCGGCCGTTTCGCATCTGCCCGCACAGGACTGGCGTCTGGGCGCCCCCTTCTTTTTCAGCGCGCTGCTGCAAGCGGTCGCTGCGTTTCTTGCCATGCGCTATTTCATGACCCACCAAGCCGCTGCGACTGCCGCGGCTGCTGAACTTACTCCTTCTGAATCCGCCACGCTCTGAGCCATCATGCATAAAATCCTCATCCTCGATTTCGGTTCCCAGGTCAGCCAGCTGATCGCCCGTCGCGTGCGCGAAGCGCATGTGTATTGCGAACTGCATTCTTTCGATGTCTCCATCGACTTTATCCGCAGCTTCAATCCCACTGGCATCATCCTGTCGGGCGGGCCGAATTCGGTGTATGAGTCCGATTACCAGGCTGACCCGAAGCTGTTCGAACTCGGCGTGCCAGTGCTGGGCATCTGCTACGGCATGCAGTGGATGGCGCAGGTGCTGGGCGGCAAGGTTGAAGCCGGCACGGTGCGCGAATTCGGTTTCGCCGAAATCCAGACGCATGGCAGTGCGCTCTTCGACGGGCTGGAAGATCGCGTCGGCGATGCCGGTGAAAACTTCCTCGAAGTGTGGATGAGCCACGGTGACAAGGTCACCGAAATTCCCGCTGGCTTCAAGCTCATCGCCAGCAATGCCGCCTGTCCGCACGCGGCCATGGCCGACGAGGCACGCGGTTTTTACGCTGTGCAGTTCCACCCCGAGGTGACGCACACCCTCAAGGGGCGCGACATGCTCAATCGCTTCGTGCTGCAGATCTGCAAGGCCCAGCCGTCGTGGACCATGCCCAACTACATTGATCAGGCCGTGGCTAAAATCCGCGAGCAGGTCGGCACTGACGAAGTCATCCTCGGCCTTTCCGGCGGCGTCGATTCCTCTGTGGCTGCAGCACTGATCCATCGCGCCATCGGCGATCAGCTCACCTGCGTGTTCGTCGATAACGGTTTGCTGCGCCTGAACGAAGGCGAGCAGGTCATGAACATTTTCAACAAGCATCTGGGCGTGAAGGTTATTCACGTCAATGCCACCGCCCAGTTCATGGGGCATCTGGCCGGCGTCAGCGATCCCGAAGCCAAGCGCAAGATCATCGGCCGCGAATTCGTCGAAGTCTTTCAGGTTGAATCTGCCAAGCTGCCCAGCGCCAAGTGGCTGGCGCAAGGCACGATCTACCCGGACGTGATCGAATCGGCCGGCGCCAAGACCGGCAAGGCCCACAGCATCAAGAGCCACCACAACGTCGGCGGCCTGCCGGATACCCTCAAGCTCAGCCTGCTGGAACCGTTGCGCGAACTGTTCAAGGACGAAGTGCGCGAACTCGGCGTCGCCCTCGGTCTGCCGCATGAGATGGTCTATCGCCATCCCTTCCCCGGCCCCGGCCTGGGCGTGCGCGTGCTTGGCGAAGTGAAGCAGGAATATTGTGATCTGCTGCGCCGGGCCGATGCCATCTTCATCGACGAACTGCGCGCTTTCGACTGGTACGACAAGACAAGCCAGGCCTTCGCCGTCTTCCTGCCGGTCAAGAGCGTCGGCGTGATGGGCGATGGCCGCACCTACGAATACGTTGTTGCCCTGCGTGCCGTATGCACCAGTGACTTCATGACCGCCAAGTGGGCCGAGCTGCCCTACGAACTGCTGGGCAAGGTCAGCAACCGCATCATCAACGAAGTGCGTGGCATCAACCGGGTCGTGTACGACGTGTCTGGCAAGCCGCCCGCGACAATCGAGTGGGAGTGAGCCGCCTGCGGCGGAGTGTTGAGCAATGAGGTCTGAGTGCTGAGGGGGCATGCTTGAAGAGGTGCTCCCAGTAAGCTTCTTCGGGCTGCCGTGCTGTAGAGACAATGTGGGCGCGGCTCTTCGGTATGGCTATGTAAGACCTAACGAAGAACAGCTTCTTCGGCCTGAAAATGAATAAAAAACCCGCTACGGCGGGTTTTTTATTGGGTTTCGGCGGCAGGCTGAAGAGCCGCTTGCAGTAAGGGTCTTCGGGAAAATGCCTGAAGAAGCTTGATCGTCGCGGCTCTCGGGACACGCTGACCACGCACTCAGCACTCAGCACTCAGCACTCAGCACTCAGCACTCAGCACTCAGCACTCAGCACTCAGCACTCCGTGCTGATCATTCCGCTTCCCGCGTCACCCGCAGGATTTCGTCGAGCGAGGTGACGCCCTGGCGCACGCGCTCGAAGCCGTCTTCACGCAGACTGAGCATGCCGTGTTCGGCGGCGTGGTTGCGCAGCACTTGTTCGTTGGCGCCATCGTGGATCAGGGTGCGCGTGGTTTCGTCGAAGACCATCAGCTCGTAGATGCCGGAGCGGCTCTTGTAGCCGGTGTTGGCGCAGGCCGGGCAGGCGCCGGCGCGGTACAAGGTGTGGCTGGCGGGGATCTTGAGCAGGGCTTGTTCGGCGGCGTCGGGTGGGTAGGCGATGCGGCAGGCCGGACACAGGCGGCGCACCAGACGCTGGGCGAGCACGCCGATGCTGGAGGAGGCGAGCAGGAAGGGTTCGACGCCCATGTCGATGAGACGCGTCATCGCGCTCGGCGCGTCGTTGGTGTGCAGGGTGGCGAGCACAAGGTGGCCGGTCAGCGAGGCTTGCACAGCAATTTGGGCAGTTTCCAGATCGCGGATTTCTCCGATCAGGATGACGTCCGGATCCTGGCGCAGGATCGCGCGCAGGGCGCGGGCAAAGCTCATCTCGATGCGGGCATTGATCTGGGTCTGGCCGATGCCGTCGAGTTCGTATTCGACCGGATCTTCCACCGTCATGATGTTCAGTTCGCGCGCATCCATCTGGGCCAGCGCGGCGTAGAGCGTGGTGGTCTTGCCGGAGCCGGTGGGGCCGGTGACGAGCAGGATGCCGTGGGGCTGTTTGAGCAGGCCTTGCAGGCGCGGCAGGGTCGCGGCGGGCATGCCCAGACTGTCCAGATCGAGGCGGTTGGCGGATTTGTCGAGCAGACGCAGCACGACGCGTTCGCCGTGGGCAGTCGGCAGGGTGGATACGCGCACGTCGACCGGGCGCCCCGCCAGCCGCAGGGTGATGCGTCCGTCTTGCGGCAGGCGTTTCTCGGCAATATCCAGCCCGGCCATGATCTTGATGCGCGAGACGATGGCCGCGTGCAGGCCGCGCTGCGGTTCGATCACGTCGCGCAGGCCGCCGTCGATGCGGAAACGCACGGTGGCGCGGCTCTCGAAGAGTTCGAAGTGGATGTCCGAGGCGCCTTCACGCAGCGATTCGGTGAGCAGGGCGTTGATCAGGCGGATCACCGGGGCGTTTTCTTCGGCTTCCAGCAGATCCTGCGTTTCCGGCATTTCTTCGAGCAGGCTCGACAGGTCGACCGAATCGGCGATGTCTTCGACCATGCGCGAGGAGCGCGTGCCACCCTGATTGAAGGCTTGGGCCAGACGTTCCTGATACACCGCCGACGGCAATACTTCAAGCTTCAGGAGGCCGTCAAAGCCGCGCTGCAATTCTGCCAGCATGCCGGCGTCGCCGCCCTGGCGGAAACATACGTGCATCACGCCATCTTCGATGCCCTGATCGAACAGCCCGTATTCGCGGGCGTGGGCAAAACTCAGCAGACGTTCACTCATGGCGCAACCGGGCTGGCGGGGGTGGCGGCCGGAGCTGCTTCGGGCGCCGGCTTGGCGGGCGGCTGCGGCGGCAGGGCGGGCAACTGGGCGACCGGCAGATCGGGCAGCATCCAGTTGTGCGGCAGGGCGAACTCGCCCTGGCGGGCGCGCAGGTAGTCATAGCGTTCGTTGGCCAGATTGGCGCTGGCCTGACCGTCGCGCAGGATGACAGGACGCAGGAAGACCATCAGGTTGACCTTCTGGTGGGTGCGACTTTGATAGCGGAACAGATGCCCGATCAGCGGGATGTCGCTGAGCAGGGGGACGCGGGTGTCATTGTTGCTCTGACGATCCTCGATCAGGCCGCCCAGCACGATGATCTGGCCATTATCGACGAGCACCTTGGTTTCGATGGTGCGCACCTTGGTCGCAATACCGGTGCCGCTGGTGTTGACCGAAGTGTCGATGCTGGAGACTTCCTGCGCCACGGTCAGGGTGATCGCGCCACCTTCCGAAATCTGTGGTTTGATCTTCAGCTTGATGCCGATGTCGCGGCGCTCGACCGTAGTGAAAGGATTCTGGTTGGAGCCGGTTGAAGCCTGCGTGCCGGTGACGATCGGGATGTTCTGACCGACCACGATGCGCGCTTCTTCGTTGTCCAGGGTCTGCAGATTCGGAGTGGACAGGACATTGCCGTCGCCGGATTTTTCAATGGCGGAAGCCAGTGCGCCGAGGTTGGCAGTGCCATTGGTGGGGTCGCCATTGAACAGGCCGATGTTGAAACCTTCCGGCACGGTGCTGGCGGTGCCCGCGAGCAGACCCGTGGCAATCGTGGCGATGCTGTTGGTGCCGCCCGACAGGGATGAAATTACGCCGGCGCCAATCTTGGAATTCGCACCACCGACGGCCCACTGGATACCGAATTCGCCAGCCTTGGAGACATTGACCTCGGCAATCATGGCTTCGACATAAACCTGGGCGCGGCGAACGTCGAGTTTTTCGACGATGCTGCGGATGTCGTTGTAGATATGGTCGGGGGCGGTGACGATCAGCGAGTTGGTCACCGCGTCGGCCTGGATCATGACCGAGTTGCCGTCGATCTTAATGTTAGTGGCCGAGGAGGCGGTGCTGCCTGAGCTGCTCTGCGTCGCCGCCGAGGCAGCGGTTGCTGCTGCCTGAGTGCTGCCACTGGTGGTACTGCTGCCGCCCGACAGGCTGGAGGATGAGGCGCCACCTGAGTCCTGGCCGGTCAGGATGCCGCGCAGGGTGGCGGCGAGACGGGTGGACTCGGCATTGCGCAGATAAATCACGTGCATGCTGCTGCCGGAGACGCCGGGGCGATCCAGCATCTCGATGATGCGTTTAATCTGGGTCAGGTGCGCGGTGGATTCGCTGCGTACCAGCAACTGACTGTTGCGCGCATCGGTAACCAGCAGTACGCGCTTGACGCCGTCGGGTACCGGCAAAGGTGCGGAAGCGCCTTGTACCACGACTTCCGGCATCAGGCGGGCGATGGTCTGGGCGATGTCCAGTACCGAAGCGTTCTTGATCGGGAAAGCCTGCACGTCGTTATTCGGTGCCTGGTCGATGTGCTCGATCATGCGGTTGATACGCGACAGGTTTTCGGCGTAATCGCTGATGATCAATACATTGCCGGCCTGATAGGCGGCGATGATGCTGTTATTGCCCAGCAGTGGGCGCAACACCTGGGCCAGTTGCGTGGCGGATTCATAGCGCAGCGGGTAAATCTGGGTGACAAATTTGTCGCCAGAGCCAACAGTTCCTTTGCCCAGAACCACCGTGCCACCGTTCTGGCGCGCATCGGCCTCGGCCAGTACTTTGATCACCGTGCCGTTATCGATCAGGGTGATGCCCTGCTGGCGCAGGGCGGTCTGTACGATGGGCAGCACCTGATTGCGATCCACCGGCTGGCTGGAAACGATGTTGACCGTGCCCTTGAGTTTGGGGTCGATTACGAAGTTCTTGCCCGTGATCAGGGTCACGGCCTTGAGTGTGGCATCCAGATCCGAGTTGACGAAGTTCAGCGTCACCCGCTCGTCTACCGCATGGACAGGGGAGGCGAGGGCGAAACACAGCAGGCAGGCAGCGGTAAGGGCTTTGACTTTCATGGCTGGATCTTGAAGTTGAGTTGTTGCGGTTTGCCATCGCGCAGAATGGTCAGGGTGACCTCCTGTGACTGGCTGAAATGGTGGTAGATCAGGGAGATATCGGCAAGCTGGGTCAAGTCCCGATCATTGACACGCTTCATGATGTCGCCATCACGCAGATTCAATACTTTGGCCAGCGGCTGGGTGCTGGCCGAGGTGACGCGGATGCCGCCGCCAGCGAAGTTCGCCAGGCCCTTGTCCCAGTCGCCCAGATTGCCGCCCTGAGCGACGCCGGCCAACTGGCCGCGCGAGACGTTGCTGCTTTGCACGGGCACTTCTGCTTCAGCTTTGACGGGCTTTGGTGCAATGGGCTTAACTGGTGGAATGCCTGCCGGTGCCGGGGTAATGCTGATCGGTACCGGCGGAAAGGTCAGCTCGCTGCGCACGCCGGCTTGTTCGAAAACTGCCCGGTCGGCCAGCACTTCGATCAGACGCAGGCCGGGGCGCGCTTCCTTGCCGGTCGCGATGGCCACTGGCGTGCTTTCGATGCCGCCGATCAGGGCCACTCCGCGCTTGCCGGCGACGACGGCGATCAGCTGCATGCCCGCGGTCGAGCTGACCGGTTTGCCGGTTTCGGCGCTCGCGAACCAGCGTGCCAACGCGGCGCGGCCGGCGCCAGTGTCAGAGGCGGGCGGGCGCGGCAGCACCAGCGCGGGCTGGCTGGATTGCCAGCCGAGGATCTGCGCCAGCAGGCCGGCACTTTGCCAGCACAGCAGAGCGGCAATCAATGCGATCAGGCTGCGCAGGGCGAAGTTCGCATTCGGGCGCCAGGCCGCAAGTCGCGCCGGCATGCGCAAGGGGAGCAAAGAGGGGAATCGCATGGTTACGGGCATTTATGACTTTGCGGACAAGTATTGCATTGATTTGACAGCATGGGCTCGATCAATCCATCAGGCTGCTGCGCCGTGCCCACAAGACCTGGGGCATGTTCTTGCCGTCGCGTTTGAGCAGGGCTTCGTAGCCCAGATGGACTTCACTGAACCAGGCATCGATTTCGACACGGAAATAACTGCTTTCGACAGATACCGCGTTTTCCTTGAGACCCGTGCGCAGCTTCGCCGGCAGGGCTTCCTTGAACTCATCCAGATTCATGAAGGGCTTGCTGGCACGGCGCGAGATCAGCGCGCTGGCGTCACCTGACGACAGGTCTGCGATGCTGGCTTGCAAGGCCTCGGTGCTGGCGAAATTGGCGTTGATCGGCGTGGTTTCCGGTAGCAGTACCAGATGTTTTCTCAGCACTTCTTCGCTGCTCGCCTGCAGTGCCGCGCGGCGCAGCAGTTCGGACAGTTCCGGTGTGCTGGTCGGCTCGATCTTGCGCACTTCCTGAAAGGCTTGCAGCAGCTTGGCGATCTCGCCCGTCGATACGCCCAGCGTGCGCGCCAGGCGCAGCAGCGCGGCATCGTCCTCTTTCACGGCAGAGCCTGCGGGCGGCAGCAGATTGGCGAGGTTGAAGCGTCCCTGCAGCTCGTTCAGGCGGCCGGAGATATGTCCTTCCTCGACGGCGATGGGTGGAATCGGAATGGTCCAGGGCTCCAGCAGATGGTCGACCTGATTGTTGCGGGCGTCATCCCGTAAAGTCAGACGAGTCATGTCGAGGGCGGCAAAGGCGATCATCGTCGCGGTGGTGAAACCATTGCGGTTTTCCAGCTGGCGCATCCACAGCTGCTGGCGTGCGGTGAACAGGAAGGCCATGGCCGCGACAATCGCCACCACCAGCAGGGCAACGATCAGGGCCAGACCTTGCTGGCGGGAGGTATGTCGGCGCTGCGTCATGGCAGGTAGTACAGCCGTTCGAATTCGCCACGGCCGGCTAGGGTCAGGCGCAGACGCATGCCACGCGGGCGCGTCGGGTCAGCCAGATTACTGGCGGGCCAGCGCGCCAGCCATTTGTTGCTGCCATCCAGAAAGTTCAGTTCGCAGCGCTCCACGTTCGTCAGCAACAGGTTCTGGCCTTGCGTGCCGCTGTTGATTTGCACTGCAGCGGCCTGGGCGTTTTCCGGAATGATCTCCAGGGTCAGCTGGCCCTCCTTGAGCAGGTAGCGCACATGCACCAGTTCATGATCGGCGCTTGTGCCAAAGCGCAGCACATCCAGCTGGCATTGCGTGCCGCTCTCGCTGGTGCTCGCCTGCACGGCGGAGCGCAGCGGCGCCTCGGTTCCGGCCGTGCTGTCTTTCCAGCTGCGTGGCGCGGTCTGGGTGATGTCCAGACCGATGCGTTCGAACACCAGTTCCAGTTCGCGCCACATGTGCATTTCCTGATCCAGACGCAGCTTGGCCGTGGCCATGCTGTCCAGCCCGCGATAGGCCAGCAGCGTGATGATGGCGAACACCGACAGGGCGACCAGCACCTCCAGCAGGGTGAAGCCAGCGTGCTTCCGCTTAGTTTGCAACGCGCGCCACATAGCTCACCTGGTGTGCCAGCACATCATCGGGTTTGTCGGCGGAGAAGACCTTGATCTCGACCCGGCGGAAGCTCAGATTCGGAGTCGGTCCGGTTTCCTGACGCCACACGAATGCGAATTTTCCTTGCGTCGCCTTGCCGTCCAGCGCGCCCATTTCCGGGAAGCTGCGCGTTGCCATCAGTTCGTTGGTGACATTGCTCACCACCCAGCCCGCCAGCGTGCGCTGCTGCAGCTCGTAGCCTTTGTCGGCGCCGAAACCGCTGGCGCGGATCGCCGCACCCAAGGCCAGACTGATGATGGCGAGGGCGATCACCACTTCGAGCAGGGTGAAGCCTGAAGAGCCGCGCACAGCGTGCCTCTTCAGTGCGCCGTGCTGTAGAGGCAAGCTGGGTGCGGCTCTGCAGAGGGTGGGGTGTTCAGCGCGCACCGGTTTCCTCCTGCGCCACATCTTCGATGCGGATGCGTCCCAGCGCATCGGCCATGACTTGCACCCGCGCCTCACCGCCCTGCAGTAGCAGGGTGAAAGGCTCGGACAGGCCTTCGGCGGAAAACACCAGACGCTCGCCCAGCGGACGCGACTTGCCGTTAACCGTCTGCTGCAGGATGCGTACTTCGCCTTTCAGTTTGCGCGCCTGCAGCGCGCTGTCGCCGCTCAGCGCCAGCCATTTGCGTTGCTTGTCATCGCTGCGCCAGAACTGGAAACCCTCGCCGTCGCTCGAAAACGCCACCGGTTTGCCGCTATACACCGCCGCATCGCGCGCGGCCTCCAGTGCCAGACTCAGGCCTTCGGCATTCGCATGGGTCACGCGCGAGCCGGAGTCGTCAAGACGCACTACTGCCAGACCGATCACCACGAGGATGACGGACATCACCACGAGTAGTTCGAGCAGGGTGAATCCGGCTTGCTTGCGCATGACGCTTGAATCGGTCGGCTGCCTGGAAATCAGGGCATCCAGTTGCCGATGTCGGCGTCAAAACCTTCGCCACCGGACTGGCCATCGGCACCATAGCTCATCACGTCGATATCGCCATGCAGGCCGGGGGTGAGGTACAGATAGTCGTTACCCCAAGGGTCTTTGGGCAGGCGCTCCAGATAGCCGCCACTCTTCCAGTTGGCGGGCAACTGATCGCCACTGGGCTTGGTGATCAGCGCCTGCAGGCCTTGAGACTGACTGGGGTAGCGGCTGTTGTCGAGCTTGTAGAGCTTGAGTGCGGAGACGATGGCGCCGATATCCTGTTTGGCTGCGACGATGCGCGCCTCGCTTGGCCGGTCCATGATCTTCGGCACGATCAGCGCACCCAGAATGGCCAGAATGGATACCACCACGAGAATTTCGATCAGGGTGAAACCGGTATTGCGGCGTTGCATTTTCATGATTTGATTGTCTCTTACTTGATCAGCTGATTCATTTCGAACACCGGCAGCAGAATTGCCAGCACGATGAACAAGACCACGCCGCCCATGATCAGCACGACGGCCGGTCCGAGCAATTGCGTAAAGGTTTCGACGCGGCGCGACAGGCCGGCCGATTGCTCGGCGGCGGCGCGCTCCAGCATCGTATCCAGGCGTCCGGTGGCTTCACCGCTGGCCACCAGATGCACGAGGATGGGCGGGAAGGCTTTGGCCGCGGCCAGCGCGCGCGCCAGCGAGACGCCTTCACGGACCTGACGCGCAGCCTGTTCGGCGGCGGCTTTCAGCGGCAGATTGCTCATCACGCCACTGGCCGCTGACATCGCCGTGAGTACCGGCACGCCGCTGCCGGCGAGGATCGCCAGGGTGCTGGCGAAACGCACGGTTTCGGCGCTGCGTTCGAGCCGGCCAAACCAGGGCAGGGTCAGGCGCCAGGCATGCACGCGCGAACGAAAATCGGGATTCTTCATCGCCCGCACGAAGACGATCACCGCAATTACCAGCAGCAGGAACAGCCACATGCCCCAGTTGCTCAGAAAGCCGCTGATGCCCAGCAGCATCCGGGTCGGCAGCGGCAGGACCTGCTTGGCGCCCTGAAACACCTGCACCATCTGCGGCACCACCCAGGTCAGCATGCCGGCAATGACTGCCACCGACACCAGAATCACGATGGCTGGATAGATGATGGCCAGACTCAGGCTGGATTTCAGCGCCTCGCGCCGTTCCAGATAATCGGCCAGACGCAGCAGCACGCCGGGCAGCTTGCCGGAGTCTTCGCCAGCGCGCACCAGTGCCCGGTAGAAGCCGGGGAAGACGCGCTCGAAACGGGCCAGCGAGGCCGACAGTGACAGGCCGGTGGCGATGTCCTGACGGATCAGGCTGAGCAAGGTCTTCTCGCGCTTGTTTTCGGATTGCTCACCGAGCACCGTCAGGGCTTCGTCGATGGCCAGACCGGCGTCCAGCAGGCCGGCAAGCTGGCGCGTCAGGGTCGCCAGATTGGCGGCGCCCAGACGCAGCGACTGGCTGCCGTGCTTGTTCTCTTCCTTGACGTCGATGACGACCAGACCTTGCTCGCGCAGCAGGCTGCGGGCGTGGCGGGCCGAGTCGGCTTCGATGCGTCCGCGCTGCACCTGAGCCTTTTCGCCGCTTGTCAGTGCTTGATAGGAATAGCTTGCCATGTCTGATACTCAGGGCCGCTTGAAGCTCAGGACGTATTGATCGCCCTCGCGCGGCAAGGTCGCCAGAATCGAGGCCAGGCCGGGCAGGTCGCCCGCCGGCTTGAGGCGCAGGGTCAGATCCACGGCCTGATTGGCCAGTGCGAAACTGCCGCCACCAGTGATCTGCAACGGGCCGCCGAGCGGGCTCACCTGCAGCGTGCCGGCGCCTGCGGCGTCAGCGTCCACCGTCAGCTGATAGCTGCCGAGCAGGGCGGCTTCAGCGGCCATGGCCGAGGACACACGTTCCAGTCGGGCGCTCAGCTTGATCGCTTCGCCCTGACTCAGACGCGCGCTTTCCAGCTGCAGCACGCCGCTCAGGCGCACGCCGGCGATGGTCGGGTTGAAGCGCGTCAGTGGCTCCAGCGGCAGGCTCAGCTTGACCTGTTCCAGCGCGCGCTGGCGCAGGCCGATCAAGGCGCGCAGCGTGCCGGGCTGGCCCATGTGCTCACTGCTGATTTGCCAGGCCAGGCTGCCGCGCAGCAGGGCAGAGGGCTCGAAATGCCAGACGAGTTTTTCTTGCGCCACGATGCCGTCGATGCCCAGCGCGCTGGCCGAGCCATTCCACACGCTGCCGTTCACACCCGCCAGGGTGATCGTTGCCGGCAGGGCGCGGGCAATCAGCGCGGCTGGCAGGCGGACGATGAAGCTAATGATGAATACGAGGCCCAGTGCCAAGGCCCACCAGATGGGTTTCTTCATGGCATGCGCTCCAGAACGACCGTCGAGCCCGCTTCTCCAGTGGCCTCGGTAGCGCGGATCTGAATGCTCAAGACGCGGGCGCCAGCACTCAGGTGCAGCGCGTTCAAGTTGCTGATCAGCGTCTTCGCATCCTGATCCGGCAGACGCATTTCGACCTGATCGGTGCTCAGGGCGCGCAGCTCGGCTTTCAGGCCTCGGTCGGCGAGGATCTTGAACAGATCGCTGCGCAGATCCGCCGCGCGCGTGGTGCGTGGGGTGGCGGCTTGACCACCACCGGCGATTTCATAACTGTTGAGCATCAGCTCGGGCAGCTTGCGTTGCAGGCTGGCGATACGGCTTTGCAGGCTGCTGATCGCCAGCCAGTAGGCCAGCACGATCAGCGCGGCTGCGCCAATGCTCAGGATCAGGCGTTCGCGCGGATTGCGCGCAGCCCAGAATTTCTCGAATTCGGTTTGGGCGAGGAGCAGCTTGGCTTTCATGGCTGCGCCCTTTCTGCCGTGCGGCTGATGGTGATCTGTTGCAATCCGTTGTCGGTGGTCTGGATGTCGAAACCGATGTTCTTTTCGTGCAGCACAGGTTTGAGCAATTCGGCATCCGACATGCTCAGGGTCAGCTTGAGCGCGGCACTTTCCGCTTCGATGCGGGTTGGATGAATCGCCACCGGCGCCTGTTCGGCGAGCTGTGCCAGCTGATCCAGCGCATCACCGCCCTTGGCCGCTTGCTTGCCGTGCAGCTGACGCCATTGCAGGATTGGGTCAATGATCGGTACACCGGGATTGGCGGCAGCGAAATTCTGGCGAATTGCCTCGCGCAGCGCGGTTTCCTGCGAAGCCAGCTGACGCCAGCTCAGAACCAGCGACAGCAGCCAGATGCCGGCCAAGGCCAGCAGCATGAAGCCCGCCAGTTTGAGTTGCGGACGCGACAGGCGCGAGGCCTGACGCAGGGAGGGCAGGCCTTGCAGCAAATCGATATTGAGTGCGCGCGGTGCGCCCAGCAGGTTTTCGATTTTTGTCAGCGCCTCGCCGCAGACCGGCTCGAGCAGGGCTTCTTCAGGCAGGGTGCCGCAAGCGCCAGTACTGGTGCGGTACACGAAGCCCCCTTCCGTTTCAGCGAAGCTCTGTGCGGCTAACAGGGCTTGCTCGGGCAGCACGCGGGCCGGTACCAGCCCCGCCGCGCCACAGGCAGCTAGCACGGACAGCAACCAGTCACGCGACACCAGCCATACGGAGAGTTTTGAGCCCAGACGCTCGCCCTTGACGATGTGGCTGGCGGTCAGCTCGCCCAGCACGCGGTCTTCCAGTTGCTGGCGAATGACGGCAGCTTCGTGTTTGCCGGTACCGGCAGGCAGCTCCAGCGTATGCAGGGCAACCATGCGGGCCGGGATCACCAGCTCCAGTTCGGCCGTCGCGGGTAGTTGGCTGAGCGGCGAGCAGCCGCGCTCCAGCGCTCGCCCCGTGGTATCCAGCGCCACCCAGTCCACCGGGCTGGCCGACAGACCAGCGGCAGCCACGCGCACCCGCAAGATTTTGATTGGAGAAGTCATTCGCAGCGAGGGTCAGCGGAAAACGGGAAGTATAGGGGAGAAGCAAAGCACATCGAGGCGATGCCACGCAAAAGCAATAAAAGCCCACGGCGAGGCGTGGGCTTTCTGCGGTCTTTTCAGTCTGCGACGGGCTTAGTAGCCGACGCTGTTGCTGTAGGTGAAGAGCTTGGTGCCGTAGCTGCCACCCCATTCATAGCCTGCCAGGCGCTCTTGCTCAATCTGCATGATGTCGTAGAACTTGACGGCAGTGCGATCACTGAAGAACCCCTTGTCCTGATCCAGATCGTAGAAACGGTACCAGGTGGTTGTGCCGGTTTGAGCGATGAAGGGATTGCGGAACGCACTGGCTTCGGTCTTGCTGTAATAAGTATCTTTCAGCTGAACCGCCGAGCTCTTGTACCAGGCAATCGCGGCCTGCACCGCAGCCTTGACTTCCGTTGTCTGCGGGCGGGTCATCAGGAAGGCCACGACCAATACCGACTCCTTGCCGCTCTTCGAGGGCAGCTCATAGGCGCGCGCACCTTGCGGGGCGTAGCTGACCGGATCGTGCTGGGCGCACCACACGGTTTTTACACCGTTC
>NZ_JBEWZI010000015.1:0-92665 GCF_040566545.1 Uliginosibacterium flavum | reverse complement strand
AGTGCTGAGTGCTGAGTGCTGAGTGCTGAGTGCTGAGTGCTGAGTGCTGAGTGCTGAGTGCTGAGTGCTGAGTGCGTCGCCAGTGTGTCCCGGGAGCCGCGCCAGTCAAGCCTCTTCGGTGCCCTTTCCCGAAGATCATTGCTGGGTGCGACTCTGCAAGCATGCCTACTCAGCACTCAATCCTCATTGCTCAGCACTCTGCCGAAGGCAGCCGCTCAGTCCTCTGCCGCAGGCAGCCGCCGCAGGCGGTTAAGACCAAGCCGTTGATCCTGTGATGTTTCCCATCCCGGCAGAAGCTCCGGATAATCATGACGCTCGCACAAACCAAGTGCACGGCGATCAATAAGAACATCAATCAGGGGACTCACATGAACCACACACTACGCGGCCTGCTGCTGGCGGGCAGCGTCCTGCTTTCCTCCGTGGCCCACGCGGCCACCGCCTTCGACGTCACCAGCAAGATGATGCCGGGCTGGAATCTGGGCAATTCGCTGGACGCCTTCGGCGGCGAAACCAACTGGGGCAACCCGGCCACTACCAAAACGATGATCGACAAGGTCAAGAGCGCGGGTTTCAAAACTTTACGCGTGCCGGTCACCTGGGATGATTTCACTACCGGCAGCAGCTACACGATTGCCACCAGCCGCATGAATCGCGTCGAGGAAGTTGTCAACTACGGTCTGGCCAACGGCCTGTATGTGATCGTAAACGTGCATCACACCAACGGCTGGATCGCGCCGACCTACGCCAACGAAGCTGCCGCCAAGGCCCGCCTGACCGCGCTCTGGCAACAGATCGCCACGCGCTTCAAGGCTTACGACAATCACGTGATTTTTGAAGTCATGAACGAGCCACGTTCGGGCGATGACTGGTGGGGCAATGACGAACTGTCGACGGTGGTGAACAACCTGAATGCGGCAACGCTCAGCACCATCCGCGCCACCGGCGGCAACAACGCCAGCCGTCTGGTGATGCTGCCGGGCTACGTGGCCGGCCCGCACGACCAGCAACTCGACAAGGTGAAGCTGCCTGCCGACAGCATGGTCGCCCTCTCGGTGCACGCCTACTTCCCCTTCGACTTTGCAATGGAAGCCGCGGGCACCACCCAATTCACCAACACCGCCAACCTCGACGACCTGTTCAACCGGCTGAACAGCAAATTCGTCGCCAAGGGCATCGCAGTGGTGATGGGCGAATGGGGTTCCAGCAACAAGAGCAACCATGCAGAACGCGTCAAGCACGCCGAGTACTACACCAAGGCCGCCGCCAAGGTGAAGATCCCGGTGATTGTGTGGGACAACAACGCCTACAACCCCGGCGCCGAAGCCTTCGGCCTGCTTAACCGCAGCACGCTGACCTGGACTTATCCGGAAATCGTCACGGCCATCATGAAGGGCGCCGCATCGGCCAGCAGCAGCTCTTCATCCAGCTCATCGTCGAGTTCGTCGTCGAGCTCCAGCTCCTCCAGCTCAAGCTCGTCCAGCTCTTCGTCGTCCAGTTCATCGTCTTCGAGTTCTTCATCGTCGAGCAGCTCCTCCAGCTCGTCCTCCAGCTCCTCGTCGAGCTCTTCATCCTCCGGCGGCAGCGCAGCGCCCGCGCTGAAGGGCACCGGCGACTATCCCAGCGGCTTTGCCAAGTGCGCCCTCGAAGGCGCCACTTGCGTCGTGCCCAAGGGCAGCGGCTGGGTCGCGTTCGGCCGCAAAGGCAAGTGGGTCGCCAAGAACGTCGGCGCAGGCAAGAGCATCGCCTGCACGGTCGCCGCCTTCGGCAGCAATCCGGCCGGAAACCCGAACAAGTGTTCGTATCAGAAATAAATCGCGCGCCTGCTCGATCATGAACGGGTCAGCCCCTCGGGGCTGGCCCGTTTTTTATGTTGCGCCAACAAAACAGAATTGACTATATCACCATATAGTTATACATTGCGCACATCCCAATCCAGTTCAGGAGTTCTTCAGTGCTGCGCTTCGACATCCCCCCCGTCTGGTCCAATGCCGCCCGCCTCGATGGTCTCGCCACCTTCGTGATCTGCGCCGCCGCGCTGCTCGGCTTCCCGTATCTGGTGCCGCTGCTGATCGTACAAGGACTGGTGCGTGGCTTCTTCGGCCACTACCGCTGCCCCTCGCATCGTCTGTATACGGTGCTCCTGCAGAAGTTCGGGGCGGCAGGCAAGAAGGAAAACGCCGGCGCCAAGATGTTCGCCAACAAGCTGCTCCTCATCGCCAGCTCGGTGGCCACCGCCCTGTATCTGACCGGCAGCAGCATGTGGATCGTGCCAGTATCGGCGCTGTTGGCGTTCTCCTTCCTCGAAGCTGTCGTGTCCTTCTGCGCGGCGTGCTGGGCTTACAGCCTGTGGTATCAGCTGCGCGGGCAGAACTGATGCCGCCTGCGGCTGAGTGCTGAGTGCTGAGTGCGCAAGCAGTGCGTCCCGAAAGCCGCACCTGTCAAGCCTCTTCAGCACCCCTGCCTGAAGAGGCTTAGCAGGCAAGGCTCTGCAAGCATGCCTGCAGGAGCTAGCGCAGCTGGCGATCCACGCTGGCAAATCGCCAGCTGCGCCAGCTCCTACGTCACCCTCCCGAAAAACCGCGCCCACATTACCTCTACAAAACCACCACTGCCCGAAGACCCAACACCGGCGAGGCTCTGCAAGCATGCCAACTCAGCACTCAATCCTCATTGCTCGGCACTCCGCCGCAGGCGGATATACGCTCATCGCTTCACGCTGGATTTTGCTTGCTCGCGTAATTATGATTACTCGACATAATTCACCATAAAGGCGAGGCGATGGCCGCTCAGGATTACTGGCATTACCCGCGCACCGCGCTCGCCGACTCGGTGCTGATGGCCTTCGACAGCGGCCTGTCGCACGCGCTGACCATGTTCGCACCACGGCGCATGGGCAAGACCGAATTCCTCCTCAAGGACATCGCGCCGCGCGCCGAGGAACACGGCTGGCGCGTTTTCTATCACTCCTTCATGACCGATGGCGACGAGGCTGGCGAGGTCTTCCGCCTGTCGCTGGCCGAGTTTGCCGCCGGGCGCATGAAGAGCTGGCTCAAGCCGCTGACCGCGCGCGTCTCGGCCGATCTGCTCGGTGTGAAGGCGGAACTGGGCACGCAAGCCACGGCCCCGGCGCATTCGCTGACCGAAGTCGTCCAGGCCCTGACCAGCTCCGGCAAAACCATCCTGCTGCTGGATGAAGCGCAAATCCTGACCCGGCTGGCGCGCAACGAGGAGCTGCTCGGCGGCCTGCGCACCGGGCTGGACATCAACAAGGATCAGCTCAAGGTGCTGTTCACCGGATCGTCGCGCGAAGGCCTGCGGCGCATGTTCTCCGAGGCGCGCGCGCCCTTCTTCCATTTCGGCACCAACATCGAACTACCCACGCTGGATCGCGGCTTCTGCGCGCATCTGGCGGCGGCTTACCGGCGCTCCACCGGCCGCCCGCTGGATGAATGGCGCTTATGGGAAGAATTCGAAGCCATGGGCCACGTACCCGGCCGCCTGCGCGCGGTGGTCGAGGCGATGGTGCTGAATGCCGATCTCACGCTGGCCGAAGCCGTCGCGCTGAAAGTGCATGACGTGCATGACGAAGTGCAGTACGCCAAGATCCTCAAAGCCCTGCCACTGCTCGACCGACTCGTGCTGCAAGCCGTGCTGGAAGGCGCGCCGCTGTTTGCCGAAGACACCCGCACGCGCATGGCCGCCACGCTTGGCAGCGCCGTTCCCGGCACGACCGCCGTGCAGTCGGCCACCGAACGCCTGCTGCGCGACGAGATCATCACCCGCCGCGAACGCGGACAATATGAAATTTCCGACCCCGGTCTGGGTCAATGGCTGAAGGCCCTCACATCCTCACAGGAAACACCATGAAATCCAGCAAACTCCGCCTCGCTCTGTTGGTCGGCCTGCCCTTGCTGGCGGTCTTGCTGTTCGCCGGCTATTTCGCCGCCCTGCATCTGCTCAAGGGCCAGATCGTCGCCGCACTGGGAAAGACCGGTGAGGTCCAGGATATCCGCGTCAGCCTCGCCCACATCGAAATCGAGGGGCTACGCATCAAGGCCAGCCACGCCGGCTGGCCGGGCGCCGATGAATTGCGCGCCAAGCGCGTGCGGGTGACACCGGATCTGCGCAGCCTGCTCTCCGACACCATCGTGGTCAGCTCGATCACAGTCGAAGATGCTGCGCTGAGCGTGCTGCGCACGCGCGAAGGCATGAAAATCCTGCCCGCCCTGCTCGATGCGCAGGGCAAAGCCCCGACGAAAAAAGGCGGAGAGAAACCGGCCAAAGCCGCTGGCCCGAAAATCCGCATCGGTAGCTTCAAACTCACCCGTAGCCGCGTCGATTTTTACGACACCACGGTCGCGGCCAGAGCGCTGCACATCCCGCTGGATCAGATCGAACTCACGCTCGACGATCTGCTCCTGCCCGCCATGAATGAAAAGGCCCAGCTTCAGCTGCAGGCCCGCGTCGCCGGGCAAGGCACATTGGCGCTGAATGGCGATCTGGTGCCGGCCAACATGGATTCGGACCTGAAGCTGAAACTTGCCGGCGTGCCGCTCAAACTTGTCGAACCCTATCTCTTCAAGGGCAAGGCCGGCGAAATCAAGTCCGGCACGCTGGCGCTGGACCTGCACTCGATCGTGGTCAAACGCCAGCTCAAGGCGCCGGGCCACATGCTGCTGAGCCAGCTCGAAATCGGCGGCCTCACCGGGTTTGCGCGTGAAGCGATGGCAGCCTTTGCCCGTAGCAAAGGCGTAGATGCCGACACCCGTCGCCCGGTGGATATGGACTTCACCCTGCAGGGCAATCTGGATGACAGCCGCTTCTCGCTCAACGAAGCCATCTACGCCCAGGGTGGGTTGGCAGCCCTGAAGCTGATCGGTATTGGCGGCTCGTCCAGCAGCAGTGACAAGCCGGGCAGCGGGCTGGGCGATGCACTCAAGGGTTTGTTCGGCAAGTAGGTGGTACGAATACCGTCCGCCGACGACGAGAGGTTTTAGCGCGCCCATCCGCGGGATATGCCCTAGAATTTTGCCCCGACAGAACAAGAGACGCAGCAGCCTGGCGTCCCTGAAGCGGCAAGGCCTGCAACACGCCCCTCCGCTTGTAGCCAGCAACACAATTCGCGTGAATGGAGGCAGGTATGAAAGATTTTTTCAGAACCATGTTCGGAATCCGCAAAAAGCGCGCGGGGCTTCGCGCCAGCGGCGCGCCGCAGGCGGGGGCAAGCATTGTCCGGAATGGCATCAAGATCACCCTGACGCAGGCGTGTGATCGGGATCTGTGGGACTGGCTGCTGCTCTCCGGCTGGCGGGTCAATCCGGTGAGCAATGATCGCCGCCACTACGCCAGCCCGCCCGAGACCGCCGTGATGCAACTGCTGAACGCCCGCACGGAAGAACGTACAGAAGCGCACGCCCGGGTGCTGCGCTCGGCACGCTGACACGCGGACTGGAGAGCCGCGCACAGCGGACTTCTTCAGGCAGGCATGCCGCAGAAGCAAGCGGATGGCGGCTCTCCGGGCGTCGCCTCAGCCGAACCAATTCAGCGTGATTACCGCCAGCAGCAGATAGCGCAAGAACTTGGCAATGCAAACGATGCCAAGAAATGAATGGAAGGGCTCGCGCAAAACCCCGGCGACCAGCGTGAGCGGATCGCCAATGACGGGAGCCCAGCTCAGCAGCAAGGACCACCGCCCGTAGCGGTGATACCAGCCACAGGCCTTCTCCAGCATTGCGGGCTTGACCGGAAACCAGCGCCGATCCCGAAAACGCTCGATGTAACGCCCCAACCACCAGTTAATCGCCGAGCCCAGCACATTGCCGACGGTGGCCACCGCAATCAACGCCCACACGGGCTGATTACCCGCCAGCAACAGCGCGCCGAGCAGCAGTTCGGACTGCGCCGGAAACAGGCTTGCCGCCAGCAACGCGGCCAGAAACAGGCTGAGGTAAGTCGTCAGATCCAGCATGCCGACGCAATCGGCCGCAAAAGCACCATCAAGCCATCGCCTCCACCAGCACCGGCTTGAGAATATCCACCAGCAACTGCGGTGCAATGCCGATCAGATAGCCGCGCTTGCCGCCGTTGATGTAAATCTGCTGCAATTCCAGAATACTCTGCTGCACATACACCGGCATGGCGCGTTTGCAGCCAAAGGGACTGGTGCCACCGACCATGTAGCCGGAATGCCGGTTGCCCACCTCCGCCGCGCAGGGCGCGATGGTTTTCACGCCAATGTGCCGCGCCAGATTCTTGGTCGAGACTTCACGATCACCGTGCATCAGCACGATCATCGGGCGCCGCGCCTCATCCTCCATGATCAGGGTCTTGAGACGGCATGTTCATCCACACCCAGCTCGCGACTGCTGACCGCCGTGCCGCCCTTCTCCTCGTAATCGTAGAGATGATCGGTGAAGGCAGCCTTGTGATCGCGCAGCACGCGGATCGCGGCGGTGACGGGGGCTTTGCTGTCTTTCATGGCATACAAACCCAGGCCGGGCAGATCACTTCATCAAGCTCGAAAATTGATAAACCACAGCGGCTACAACGATCACAAGTGCAGGGTATAAAAGGCGCCCAACCTTGCGTTGAGCTTGAACTGACACGCGCTGCAGCTGAACCGACTCATCAGCGAGTGCCCGCGCCCGCGCCATCTGTGATTCAGCCAGAGCCAATTGCTGACGTCCAAGCTCAATTGCCTCACTCTGCAGCGCAATCGATTTCACCTGATTCCGCAACATCTCTCGTAACAAACTAGCGAGGTCGTCCGGCGAAGTCTGCTGATTCATAAACACCTCTCTTTAAAGCTAGCCCCAAATAAAACAAGGGGCTCAACGCGCCCCTTGTTTCTTGCTCACTGAATATCCAGCAGCTCGACTTCGAACACCAGCGTGGCGTTCGGCGGAATCACGCCGCCGGCGCCTTGTGCGCCGTAGCCCAGTTGCGACGGGATGGTCAGCTTGCGCGTGCCACCAACTTTCATGCCTTGCACGCCTTCATCCCAGCCGGCGATGACGCGGCGGCCACCGAGCGGGAAGCTGAAGGGGTCGTTGCGATCCTTGCTGGAGTCGAATTTCTCGCCATTGCTCAGCAGCCAGCCGGTGTAATGCACGGAAACGTATTGACCAGCCTTGGCTTCGGCGCCTTCGCCGACAACGCTGTCTTCATAGATCAGGCCGGAGGCCGTGGTGATTGCTTCGCTCATGGGAGCTCCTTGTTTGTAGGTGGTTGCAGAAATCTTGTCGCCGGCAGCGCCGGGGCCCGGAATGATATAACCGATTTCATTCCGGTTCATGCTCGTCCGGCGTGCCGGCCAGCTCCTGCATCACTTGCCGCCAGGCCAACTCGGCGGCCGCGCCCTGCCCGGCAAACACGCGCGCCAGCAGCTCGCGCTGGGTTTGCGACAGACGCGCTTCGAGTTCAGCACCCTCAGCCGTCAACGACAGGCAGCGCGCGCGGCCATCACTGGCATCGGCCTCGACGAGCACCAGGCCGACTTCGACCAGCTGCTTGAGCGGCGCGTGCAGCGCCTGCTTGCTGACGCCCAGGGTGGCGAGCAGATCACTGACGCGCTGGCCGGGGCGGCGCGCCACGAAATACAGGATGCGGTGGTGCAGGCGCGCCAGCCCGCGCTCGGCCAGGATCTCGTCGGGACGGGCGGTGAAAGCGCGGAAAGCGTAGAAGAACAGCTCGATGGCTTCGAACAGTTCGGCATCGCGGGCAGTGGTTTTTTGGTCAAGCATATTGACTTTTATAGTTTCCTCGCCGATATTGGTCAACATACATGACCAATATGGAGTTTGCGGTGAATCTTCCTGATCTGCAACTGGCGCGCCGTACCGGACGCCTGAAGTCTTCGCTGGTGCGCGACATTCTCGCCGCCACAGCACGGCCCGGCATGATTTCGTTTGCCGGCGGCCTGCCCGCCGCCGACCTGATGCCCGCGCTGCCGCTAGCGGCCACGGCCGATCCGGCACTCTACCAGTACGGTTGCAGCGAAGGCGAACCGGCCTTTCGCGCAGCGGTTGCAGCGTGGATCGGCGAGGCCGGCTTGCAGGTCAGCAGCGATCAAGTTCTGGCGCTGGCCGGTTCGCAGCAAGGTCTGGATTTCGCCGCCAAGCTGCTGATCGACGAAGGCACGCCCATCCTGTGCGAAGGCCCGACCTACGTCGCCGCGCTGCAGGTTTTCGAGCTTTTTGGTGCCGCTATCGTCTGCGCCCCGCTCAATTCCAACGGCCCGGATCTGGCGGCCTTCGAACAATTGCTCGAAACCCAACGCCCGCGCGCCGCCTACCTGATTCCGTGTTTCCAGAATCCCGGTGGCGCCTGTTACAGCCCAGCCGCGCGCGTCGCCATCGCCGAACTACTGGATCGCTACAACGTACTCCTGATCGAGGACGAGCCCTATCGCAGCGTGGCGCTGGATGTGGACCATCCGATGACGCCGATCTGTTCCTTGCTCAAGCGCGCGCCGTGGATCTATCTGGGCTCCTTCTCCAAGATCCTGTGGCCGGGCTGGCGCATGGGTTTTCTGGCCGCCCATCCGGCCCTGATGCCGCATCTGGTGCGCCTCAAGCAAAGCGCCGACCTGCACACCCAGCGCCCCGGGCAAGCGGCCGTCGCGCACTGGCTCGGCAGCGGCACACGCGCGGCTGATCTGACGCGTCTGCGTGAAGGCTATCGCCTGCGTCGCAACGCCATGCAAGCGGCACTGCAACGCCATTTCGGTGCGATTGCGGACTGGGAAATGCCGCGTGGCGGGCTGTTTTTCTGGCTGAAGCTGCGCGGAGATCTGCTTGCCACCCGCGCCGTGCTCGACCATGCGCTGGAACAGGGCGTGGCCTTCATGCCCGGCGAAGCCTTTTTCCCCCATCCCGCCGACGGCCGGCAATACCTGCGCCTGAACTACAGCCGCGCCACGCCTGAAGAAATGGAACGCGGGCTGGCGACGCTGGCGGCCTGCATCGAAGCTGAACTGACAGAAGCCTGACGATAACGGTCTGAAGAGCCGCTTGCAGCAAGCCTCTACAGGCATCGTACCGGAAGAGCCACAACCACCGCACATCTACAGCCACACTGCCTGAAGATGCCCACTGTATGCGGCTCTCCAGCCTGCCTTAAACCGGCGCCAGGGTCTCGGGCAGCAGGCGCGCAACGGCGCGCTTGAGCGCCTCGAAGCAGCGCGGATCAATCGCGGTACCGACGGTTTCGGCCATCATCTCCAGCGTGCGCGGCACCGGAATCGCGCCGCGATAAGGACGCTCGGCAGTGATTGCATCGAAGATGTCGGCGGTGGTGATGATGCGCGTCTCCAGCGTGATCTGGTCGGCGCTCAAACCATGCGGATAGCCCTTGCCGTCGAGCCGTTCATGATGCGCGCCAGCCACGCTGGCGAGTTCCTGAAAGGCGCGGATGCGGCCGAGAATCTGCTCGGTGTAGGCCGCGTGCATCTGCACCGCGCGCCATTCGGCCTCGTCCAGCTTGCCGGGCTTGTCGAGCACGCTGTTGCTGACGCCCAGTTTGCCCAGATCGTGCAGCAACGCGGCGCGCTTGAGCCAGCGCCGCCGCTCCGCACTGAGACCGACCTCTTCCGCAATCATGTCGGTGTACAACGCCACGCGTTCGCTATGCCCGGCGGTGTAAGGGCTTTTCGAGTCGACCACCTGGCCGAAACCTGCGGCGATGTCATCGAGATAATCGTCGTCGAGCGTGACGGCGTGGCGCGCCGGCTCCAGCGCGAACACGGCCTGATCGATCCCGGCTGAGCCCAACACCTGCCAGAAGGCATCGTCTTGTGCCACCGCCTCGAAAGCCTGCACGCACTGCGGATCGAACCAGCTGCCGCTGCGTGCGCGCACTTCCTGCAGGGCCGCCTCGCGCCCATCGCTGGTGAAAAACACATCTGCCACCTGGGCCAGCAAGGCGATCCGCGCCAGTACCGAAATCTGCGTCCCGGCGATGCCCAGCGGCTTGCCGCCGCCATTCCAGTGTTCATCCAGATGCAGGATGCCGTCGGCCACGGCTTCGTTGAAGCGCAGCTTGCGGGCGATCTCGGCACCGCGCTGACAGCGCGTCTCGAACAGCTCGCGGCCGATTTCCTCGCCATTGCGGAACAGATGAAACACCGTCCGGAAACGCTCGCTGAGCGAGGCCTGCAAGCCGGTATGGCGCAGCACGAAACCGATGACCTGCGCGGTGCTGGTACCGGCGTGTTTGAAGTCGCGTTTGAAGGACAGATCGTCGGTCAGATACAGCGCGCAGATCCGCGCCGCGTTGCTGCTGCAGCCCAGATCCTTGAGCAGCAGCGTGTAGTACAGCGACCACAGCTGCGCCTCGTTGAAGCCCAGCTCGCGCCCGATATGCATGCCAATCCAGCAGCAGCGCACGCAATGCCCGCGCGGCTGGCCCTCGGTAATGTCCAGCGCATGGCTCAGCGCCGCCATCAGTTCGGCGAGGGTCAGGGAATTACCGGAAGAAACGGGAAATCGATCCATCCCGGATTAACGACCCGCGCCGGGCAGGCTTAAGGCCGCGTTACCAAATGGCGGCAACGCCCGCGGCGGTGCTCAGGTTCGCGGCTCGAAGGGCATGTCCAGACCGTTTTCATCCGTCCGGCCAGCGCGCTCGGCGCCATCCTCGTTGATCATGTCTACCCAATTATCGACCGAACGCGGCTGCGGCGGCAAAAGGGAACGATACCAGGTTCGCAGATTGAGGATTTCGGTCAAAACCGGCTGCGAAAAGCCCTGGCGATCGCCGCGATCATTGAGCATCAACTCCTGAAAATACGCCTCGATCTCGGGCGTGCCCCAGAGCTGGACCAGCTTGTCGACGATCCGCGGGTAAGAATCCACCAGCTGACGGGGATAAAAAGCGGCGGGTGCATCCCTCAGTTTTGCTGCCAATGCTTCACTCATGTCGCATCTCCTGTCACAGCATCACGTTTGACCACTCTGGCGCCAGCAACACAAAGATATGCCGCCAGAGTGGCATTGCGCAAATACTACGCGCAGAGGGCTACACGGCAAACGCCGTCAGTCAGCCGGCGCGCTGACGCCGCGCTTCGAACAGACAGACGCCGGAAGCGACCGAAACGTTGAGACTCTCAACGCTGCCGAGCATGGGGATCTTGGCCAGTTCGTCGCAGGTTTCGCGGGTCAGGCGGCGCAGGCCATCACCTTCGGCACCGAGCACCCAGGCCACGGGGCCTTTCTGGTCGATTTCGTAGAGCGATTTGGTAGCCTCGCCATCGGCGCCGATACACCACACGCCCGCGTCTTTCAGTTCGCGCAGAGTGCGGGCCAGATTGGTGACGACGATGTAGGGCACGGTGTCGCCAGCGCCACTGGCAACTTTCATGGCCGTGGCGTTGAGGCCAACGGCGCGATCCTTCGGCGCGATCACCGCGTGCACGCCGGCGGCATCCGCCACGCGCAGGCAGGCACCGAGGTTGTGCGGGTCCTGAATGCCGTCAAGCACCAGAATCAGGGCGTTTTCGGTCAGGTCTTCGAGGATGTCGGACAGGTGCAACACCTTGTGGCGCGGATCGATCTTGGCGACCACGCCCTGGTGGCGGTGCGTGCCGGCCATACCGTCAAGCCGGGCGCTTTCGTTCGGCATGATGCGCACGCCGGCGGCTTCGGCCTTGGCGAGCAGATCACGGGCGCGCGCATCGCTGCGCTGGGCAGAAACGTGCAGTTCGAGAATGGCTTCAGGATCGTGCCGCAACTTGGCGGAAATGGCATGAAAACCATGAATGAAGCGACTTTCACTCACGTGGACTTCCTTTCTTTCTTCTTCGAAGCAGCTGCGCCAAGAGCGGCGTCAGCCTTGGGTTTACGGGCAGGCTTGCTGCCAGATGAGGCGGGGAGCGCCTGGGCGACAGTATCGCTTGCAGAAGCAGACGCAGCAAGGCTCTCCGGAACAGCTACCTTGGACGGACTCAGCAGAGCAGCGCGCATGGGCTTTCTCGGCGCGCTGGTCGGCGAGTCCGGTTGAGTGTCCGCTTGGGCCTTGCTGACGCTGCGCGTGGGTGCGGCTGCCGGCGTTTTTCCGACAGGCTTGGCAGCTTTGGGGGCGGCCTTCACGGCCGGCTTGGGGGCGGCTTTGACGACGGGCTTGGCGGCAGCTTTCGGCGGCTCGGTTACGACAGCTTTCGCTACGGCCTTGGGCGCCACGGCAGGCGCCGCTTTGACGGCACCCTTGAATGCCGTGCTCTTGACCGGAGCGGTCTTGGCCAGATCACGCCAGCTGACGGGCTCTTCCTCGCCAAAACCAGCGTTCGGCGCGGCCTTGCGCTTGCTCGCCACGGGCTTGGCCGGCATCGGCACGTCAGCGACAAAGCGGGCGGCGGGCGCCTTGCGATCACGCTCCGTCTTGCCAACACGCTCGGTGGGACGCGCCACGCCTTCGATCAGGCGGAAGTCGATCTTGCGCGTCTCCAGATCCACGCGTACCAGTTGCACACTGACCCGGTCCGACAGGCGGAACTGCTGACCCGTGCGCTCGCCAACCAGCGCATGACGGGCTTCGTCGAAGTGGAAGTAATCCGCGCCGAGTTCGGAGATATGGATCAAGCCTTCGACGAACAGATCATCCAGGGTCACGAAGATGCCGAAGGTGGTGACCGAGGTGACGATGCCGGTGTATTGCTCGCCAATGCGATCCTGCATGTAGAAACACTTGAGCCAGGTTTCCACATCACGGCTGGCCTCGTCGGCACGGCGCTCGGTCTGCGAGCAGTGCACGCCGATCTCTTCCCAGATGCCATTTTTGGCCGCCGATGCGGCGTGTTTCGCCGTGGCGTCGCGAGCCGCCTTGTCACGCGCTTCGTTGGGCTTGCCGCCACCCTTGCGCCGACGCGTGTCCTTGAGCAGCTCCACGGGCCCGGCACTGGGCTCGTAGACGGTCTTGGTCAGCACGGCCTTGATTGCACGATGCACCAGCAGATCCGGATAGCGCCGGATCGGTGAGGTGAAGTGCGTATAGGCGTCGTAGGCCAGACCGAAGTGGCCGACATTCTCGGGGCTATACACGGCCTGCTGCATGGAGCGCAGCATCACCGTCTGGATCAGCGGCGCATCCGGGCGGCCCTTGATCTTGTCGACCACCTTGGCGAAGTCCGAAGCGCGTGGCGCATCACCACCACCCAGGCCCAGACCGAATTCGGCGAGAAATTCGCGCAGCTTGCCCATCTTCTCGGCCGAAGGGCTTTCATGCACGCGGTAGAGCGACGGCTGCTTGTTCTTCTGAAGGAATTCGGAGGCACACACGTTGGCGGCCAGCATGCATTCCTCGATCAGGCGATGAGCATCGTTACGACGCTCCGGCACGATGCGTTCGATCTTGCCCTCGGCGTCGAAGACCATCTTGGTCTCGACCGTCTCGAACTCGATGGCGCCGCGCTTGGCGCGCGCCTGCAGCAGGATGCGGAAGAGCACATCCAGCGTTTCCAGATGCGGCAAGAGCGGCGCATGTTCGGTACGCAAGGCTTCGTCGAGCTTGCCGGCCTCATCGCCGTAGAGCATCGCGGCGACCTTGTTGTAGGTCAGACGAGCGTGTGAATACATCACGCCCGGATAGAAACGATAGGCCTTGATCTCGCCCGTGGCATCGATCGTCATGTCGCAGACCATGCACAGGCGCTCGACCTGCGGATTCAGCGAGCACAGGCCATTGGAGAGCTTTTCCGGCAGCATCGGAATCACCCTGCGCGGAAAGTAGACCGAATTACCGCGCGCCAGACCTTCAGCCTCCAGCGCGGAGCCCGGCGTCACGTAATGGCTGACGTCGGCAATCGCCACGATCAGGCGGAAACCCTTGCCCTGCTTCTCGCAGAACACGGCGTCATCGAAGTCCTTGGCGGTTTCACCGTCGATGGTCACCAACGGCAACTGGCGGATGTCTTCGCGGCCCGGCGTCCAGTCCTGTTTGCGCACCACATCCGGCAACTTCTTCGCCTCAGCCTTCACCTCATCGGAGAACTCGAAGGGCAGATCATGCTTGCGCAGTGCAATCTCGATTTCCATGCCGTCGTCGGCAAAATTGCCTAGCGTCTCGACGATCTGACCAATCGGCTGGCTGTACTGCGTGGGCTGCTGCAACACCTCGACAGTCACGACCTGCCCGGCCTTGGGCTTTTGCTTGCCGCCCGGCGCCAGCAGGATGCCCTGGCTGATGCGCTTGTTCTCAGCCAACACCATGGCCACACCGGCCTCGATCGTCACACGGCCGACGATGCGGGTATTGGCGCGCTCCAGCACTTCGATGATCTTGCCTTCACGGCGACCGCGCTGATCCACGCCGACGGCGCGCACCAGGGCTTTGTCGCCATGCAGCACCTCACGCATCGCACGCGGACCGAGGAACAGGTCTTCACTGGCGTCATCGGGCACCAGGAAACCGAAACCATCGGGATGGCCTTCAACACGGCCACGGATCAGATCGGCACGATCCGGCAGGATATAGGCGCCGCGCCGGTTGCGCATCAGCTGGCCGGCGCGCTCCATGGCGCCCAGACGGCGGGCGAAATGCTCGTCTTCTTCCTCACGGATATCGAGCGCGCTGGCGAGGCCTTCGACCTCCAGCGGACAACCTGCATCCTCAAGGACTTGCAGGATGTATTCACGTGAAGGCAGCGGGAATTCGTACTTCTGCGCTTCACGTTCAAGGAAGGGATCGGCGCGGCGGATCTTGGATATTTTTGGGGTTTTCATCTTGTTTTGTTTAGGTGCTTGACTCATTGTCATTAGTCCTTATAATGCCGGTCTCACGTCGCAACCGCGACATGAAATGCCCAGGTGGCGAAATTGGTAGACGCGCTAGTTTCAGGTACTAGTGCCGCAAGGTGTGGAGGTTCGAGTCCTCTCCTGGGCACCAAATTCGAGTGAAAAGCCAAGTCTTCGGACTTGGCTTTTTTCTTTTGTACGTTCGTTATGTGATTCGATCAAACTTTGCTTTTGTAATTTAAAGGTAAAAATGAAAGGCCGGCGTAAGCCGGCCTTTTGCTATCAGGCAGCAAACGGATGTTGCTTGAGAATCGTCTCATCGCGCTCCGGGCCGGTCGACACAATCGCGATCGGCACTTCACACACCTCTTCCAGACGGTTCAGATAATTCTGCGCGGCGGCAGGCAGATCCTCCCAGCGCTTCACGCCAAATGTCGTTTCCTGCCAGCCCGGCATGGTTTCGTAGATCGGCTCGCATGCAGCCACATCATCCGCACCGATCGGCAACAAGTCGATTTTCTGGCCGTGCAGCATGTAGCCGGTACAGATCTTCAGCTCGTCCAGACCGTCCAGCACGTCCAGCTTGGTGATGCACAAGCCGGTCAAGCCGTTGATGCAGGCGGAGCGACGCAGCGCAGCCGCATCAAACCAGCCGCAGCGGCGTTTGCGCCCTGTCACCGTACCAAACTCGCGGCCGATGCGCGACATGCGCTCTCCGGGCACGCCCGGGGTTTCGATGTCCAGCTCGCTCGGGAACGGCCCTCCACCAACGCGCGTGCAATACGCCTTGGTGATACCCAGCACGTAATGCAGCATGCCCGGGCCGACGCCCGCCCCGGCCGCAGCCTGGCCCGACACGCAGTTCGAAGAGGTCACGAAAGGATAGGTGCCGTGATCGATATCCAGCAACGAGCCCTGTGCGCCTTCAAACAGCAAACTCTTGCCAGCCTTGTTGGCCGCGTACAGGTCAGCAGAGATATCCGAAACCATAGGACGAATCGCCTCGGCATCTTTCATCGCCTGGTCATACACGGTCTGGAAGTCCACCGCTTCGGCGCCCAGATACTGGGTCAGCACAAAATTGTGATAGTCCAGCACTTCGCGCAGCTTGGCCGCGAAACGCTCCGGATAAAACAGGTCGTACACGCGCAGCGCACGACGCGCCACCTTGTCGGCATAAGCCGGGCCAATCCCCTTGCCGGTCGTACCGATCTTGTCGGCCGCACATTTCTTGGCCTCACGCGCCTTGTCCAGCGCGGAGTGATACGGCAGGATCAGCGGGCAGCCAGAGCTGATTTTCAGACGCGAGCGCACGTCAATCCCATCCGCTTCAAGAATTGCGATTTCGGACAACAGGTGATGCGTATCCAGTACCACGCCATTACCGATGTAGCACTGCACACCTGCGCGCACGATGCCCGAGGGCACCAGGTTAAGCTTGTATTCCTTGTCGCCGATCACCAGGGTGTGACCCGCATTGTGGCCACCCTGAAAGCGCACCACACCTTGTGCGTGATCAGTCAGCCAGTCGACGATCTTGCCCTTGCCTTCATCGCCCCACTGGGTGCCGACAACCACTACATTCTTTGCCATTTGAATCTTCCTCAGTCTTCCAGTGCCACGACGCACCAAGCGCCATTCTGCAATTCGATACGCCGGTCACAGCCAGCTTCACGCCAGTCACCGGTATGCCCCGGCAACTCCAGCATCACAACCTCTCCCGCCTCGCGCAACTGTGCAATCAGCACAACCAACTCGGCGGCATTATCCATCGGAGCCAGCACCGCTCCGGATGCATTCGCTACAGCGCCCAAAGCCGCCAATTCACGCAAATCCAGGCTGAAACCGCTGGCTGGGCGAGCCCGGCCAAACTCACGCCCCACTTCGTTATAGCGCCCTCCCAAGGCCAACGCCGTCGGCGAGCTGCCGCAGTAAGCCGCAAACATCAGCCCCGTGTGATAGAGATAGCCGCGCAAATCCGCCAGATCAAAACTCAGGGGCAGATCACCCAGCTGACGCGACAGGTGCAGCAACTCATCCAGCGCCGCATGGACACCCGGCACATCAGGCAAGCGATCGCGCGCGCGCAGCAACACGCTGGCGTCGCCATACAAATCGGGCAGCGCCAACAAACCTGAACGTGCAGGCTCAGCAATATTTGCGACAAACTCACGTAGCGCGGGCACATCCTTGGTCTGCAATATGCCGAAGAGCGTCTCTTCCGCCTCGGCATTGAGGCCAGCCAAAGAACTCAGCGTGCGGAAGATGCCAACGTGGCCGATATCGATCCGGCTGGTGCGCGCACCCGCCAGCTGCAGCGTCCGTGCGAGCAGACGCAAGACCTCGACATCCGCCTCAATACCGGAATGCCCATACAGTTCAGCACCGATCTGCAGCGGTTCGCGCGAAGCCGTCATACTGCGCGGCAGGACATGTACCACCGGACCACAGTAGCAAAGCCGCGCCACGCCCGTGCGATTAAGCAAGTGAGCATCAATGCGAGTGACCTGCGGCGTAGTGTCAGCCCGCAAGCCCAGTGTACGCCCGGAAATCTGATCGACGAACTTGAACATGGTGTCAGCCATATCCTGCCCGGTGCCTGACACCAGCGAATCCAGATACTCAACAGCAGGCGGAATCACCAGCTGATAGCCATGCAGACGAAACTCATCCAGTACGGCACGACGCAAAGCTTCAACGCGCTGCGCTTCAAGCGGCAGCACATCTTCAAAATATTCGGGCAGCGCCCAGCGTGGCAAAGCCATGGGAAGTCTTAGTTGCTCAGAAGGAAAAGTGCTGCGCCTAGCAGCACGGAGATCAGGCCGACAAAACGGATCTGGCCGTCAGCCATGCGCGTGATACGAAGGAAAGTCTCACGCCACACGGTCGGCGCAATCAGGGGCAGCAAGCCTTCGAGCACCAGCATCAGCGCGAAGGCCGCCAGCAGGAGGCGCAACATACTTACTTGCCACCCTCTTTGCCGCCACCATTCTTCATGTACTTGAAGAAATCGGAAGATGGATCAACCACCAGCACATCACTCTTGCTGCGGAATGTCTGCTTATAGGCATCCATGCTGCGCCAGAAACGATAGAACTCGGGATTGCGACCAAAAGCTTCGGCATAAATGGCTGCAGCCTTGGCATCACCCTCACCCCGGATCTTCTGAGCTTCGCGATAGGCTTCAGCCTCCACCACCACGCTACGCTTGTCCGCATCAGCCTTGATCTGCTCTGCCTCGGCGCCGCCAGTTGAGCGCAATTCATTCGCTACGCGCTTACGCTCAGCCTCCATCCGACGGAACACAGAATCACTGACATCCGTCGGCAGCTCAACGCGTTTGACGCGCACATCCACGATTTCAACGCCGTATTGCACCGAATCAGCGGCGGCCTTGGCCTTGACCGCCGCCATCAAATCCTGACGCTTGCCGGAAATTACATCATGCATCTGACGCGTGCCGAACTCTTCGCGCAGAACCGCATTCACGGTTTGCTCAAGGCGCGAACGCGCGCGCATCTCCTCCACACCAAACGCGCGATAGAAGACTGCAGGATCCTTGATGCGCCACTTGACAAAGGAGTCGACCAGCACATTCTTCTTCTCTGCCGTCTGAAACAATTCCGACTCAGGCGAATCGATCGTGAGAATACGTCGATCAAAATTCTTCACGTCCTGAATCAGCGGCAATTTGAACTTGAGGCCGGGCTCCATTTCAAAACGCTTGATTTCGCCCATCTGGAATACCAGCGCGTAATTACGCTGATCCACAGTAAAGACGGACATCGACAACAGAACCAGCACAAACAAAGCCAGCCCCAAAAAAACCGGTAAACGCGAATTCATTAACGATCTCCCCTTTCGCGATTGCGCAAGGCGTCGCGGCTGCGACTATCGACATCAGCCCGCTGCGGCGCAGCTGGCGTTTCCGGTACGGAAGGCTTGGCTGCTGCAGCATCCGTCTGCGTCGGCAGGCCGGATTGCATCAGCTTATCCAAAGGAAGGTAGAGCATGTTGCCATTGCCCTTGGTATCAACCATGACCTTGGTCGTGTTCGAATAGACCTGCTGCATTGCTTCGATATACATGCGGTTGCGCGTCACTTCAGGGGCTTTGGCGTACTCAGCCAATACCTGCTTGAAGCGACTGGCATCCCCCTCAGCCTCTGCGACAACCTTGCCTGCATAACCCAAGGCATCCTCGCGACGCCGCGCAGCCGTACCTTCTGCTTTTGGCACAACGTTATTAAAGTAACTCTGCCCTTCGTTTTTCAGGCGTTCGCGATCCTGTCCGGCCTTGACGGCGTCATCAAAGGCGCCCTGGACCTGTTCGGGCGGCTGAGCATTCTGCATCGTCACCTTGCTGATCTGGATGCCGCTACCTTTACCCGCGCCAACCTTGTATTCATTGAGAGTGTGCTGAATCAACAAATGCGCATCTTTGGCAACCGCCTCACGCCCCTCGTAAAGCACAAAATCCATCTTGCTCTTGCCGACGATTTCGCGCATTGCCGACTCGGCCACCTGCTTGACCATCTCATCCGGATCCTTGTTGCTGAACAAGAACTCAGCCGCATCATTCAAGGTGTACTGCACTGCCAACTGAATATTGACGATATTTTCATCGTCGGTAAGCATCAGAGATTCATGCAGATTTTTTGCCTTGTCAGACCCGCGAAAACCGATCTCGACGGTACGTACGCGCGTCATATTGACCAGTTCAACCGATTCGACCGGATAAGGAATATGCCACTTCAAACCTTCGGTGGTGACCTCCTGGAACTTGCCAAACCGCAGAACCACACCGCGTTGACTTGCATCCACGGTATAAAACCCGCTGCCCAGCCACAACAAGGCAACGACGCCAATAATCAGGCCAAGCCCACCCCCCAACTGACGCGATGACACTGGCGGAGGGCTTTCGCCACCACCCTTGCCGCCACCGCCAAAAAGGCCGCCCAGTCGTTTGTTAAAATCTCGCCAGATATCTTCGAGATCGGGAGGTCCTTGATCACCAGGGCGCTTATCGTCGCCCTGGTTGTTACCCCAGCGCGGATCATTGATTGACATGAGAACTCCAGTAATCATCGGGATACTCGGTCTGAATCGTCGGTTGAAAAACCCGATCCTGTCTCGGCGAGCGGATCAGTAGAAATCGTCGGAAATATTTGGGTGGCCAGCACGCTGCGCAAGTCATTTACGCCATCGCCAGTACGGGCACTAAGCAGAATGCGGCCGATTTTACCATAGCCATCCTCTTCGACACCTGCTTGCCCCTGGGTCATGTCAATCTTGTTCCAGACCAGAAGCTGGGGCACATCTCCCGCACCGATCTCGCACAACACGGCATTCACGACAGCCATCTGTGCCTCACGGTCTTCAGAGGCTGCATCAACAACATGCAACAACAGATCTGCATGTGCCGTTTCTTCCAGCGTCGCGTGAAAGGCGGCCACCACCGAATGCGGCAAATCGCGAATGAACCCTACGGTATCTGACAACACAAAATGACGTTGCGCATCCGCCAGATAGACTTTGCGTGAAGTGGTATCCAGCGTCGCAAAAAGCTTGTCTGCGGCGTAGGCGCCCGCCTTGGTCAAAGCATTGAACAGAGTCGACTTGCCCGCATTGGTGTAACCCACCAGAGAAATCACAGGCACCTCGCTGCGCTCACGCGAGCGACGCCGGACCTTACGCTGTTTTTCCAGCTGTTTGAGGCGGTCCTTCAGTAGTTTGACGCGATTGCCGAGCAAACGCCGGTCGGTTTCAAGCTGCTTTTCGCCAGGCCCACGCAAGCCAATCCCGCCTTTCTGGCGTTCAAGGTGAGTCCAGCCCCGCACAAGACGCGTCGCCATATGCTCCAGCTGAGCGAGCTCGACCTGCAGCTTACCTTCATGACTCTTGGCGCGCAGCGCAAAGATATCCAGAATCAATGCCGTTCGGTCAATCACGCGCCGCCCCAGCGCCTGCTCCAGATTGCGCTGCTGGATTGCCTTCAACTCGTGATTGAAAATGACAATATCAGCGTTATGTGCAGCAGCAGTGGCGGCAATCTCCTCCACCTTGCCTGAGCCCGCGTACAAGGCCGCGTCCGGCGCGCGGCGCGGCCCTTGCACCAGAGCAACAAGCTCAGCCCCTGCTGACGCAGCGAGCAGCTGAAATTCCGCGAGTCGCTCGGCAAGACCGGCGTCACCAAAATCAAGCTGCACCAGCACGGCGCGATTACCTACGGAATCGGGGCGATCAAACATGAGAACAGACATGGAAAAGCCCGGCCGTGGCAAAGCGCCACGGCCGGACTTGACAGGAATGGAGCATGCAAATAGCCGCCAGCGAGGCGGCGTGCCGCAAAGGCAACTTACTCCTTCGGAGCTTCGGCTGCTGCGGTCGGTGCCGCACCGTTTTCATGCGGAATAGTCACCGCACGGGCCGGCACGACTGTAGAAATGGCATGTTTGTAAACCATCTGGGTGACGGTGTTCTTCAACAGCACCACGTATTGATCGAAAGACTCGATATGACCCTGAAGCTTGATGCCGTTAACCAGATAAATGGCAACGGGCACGTGCTCCCGACGCAAAACGTTCAAAAAGGGGTCTTGCAGCAATTGGCCTTTGTTGCTCATGATTTGTGGCCCTCGTCAGTATTGTTATGGGGGTAAAACAAAAACCGTCCGCTTCAGTATGGGCGAACGAGCGTAAGAGGATAGCAGGCTTAGTCCTTGTCGGCATAGGGGTTGCGCGCCGTACGGAACTCAATCCGCAAAGGTGTTCCCTGCAGTTTGAACACATCCATGAAAGTTCGTTCCAGATAACGCCGATACGCCTCTGGAATGTGATCAAGAGCATTGCCATGAATGACGATCACCGGCGGATTCTGTCCCCCTTGGTGCGCGTAGCGCATTTTGGGACGGAAAATTCCGTGGCGCGGCGGCTGCAGTTTCGCCATTGCCTCGACCAGAGTGCGTGTCAATTTCGGAGTAGGCAACTTCACCATCGCCGCGGCAAACGCCATATCCACGGACTTGAGCAAGGGCGTGATGCCCTGCACCTGGAGAGCGGAAATGTAGTGATGACGAGCAAAGTTCAGGAAATGAAGCTTGCGTGCGATATCGGCTTTGACCCGCTCGCGGCCGTAATCATCCAGATCATCCCACTTGTTGACGGCAAGCACCAAAGCACGCCCTGCCTCCAGCACAAAGCCTGCGATATGCGCATCCTGATCTGAAATATCCTGGCTGGCATCCAGCACCAGAACCACGACATTCGCCTCTTCAACCGCCTGCAAAGTCTTGATAACTGAAAATTTCTCGATCGCTTCAAAAACCTTGCCGCGACGACGCAGTCCAGCCGTATCAATCAACGTATAAGCCTTGCCATTGCGCTCGAACGGCACTTCGATGGCGTCGCGTGTAGTGCCCGGCATATCAAATGCAATGACCCGGTCTTCACCAAGCAAGGCATTGATCAAGGTGGATTTACCCACATTCGGCCGTCCGACAATCGCTACTCGGGGGCCGGTATTGGCGTCACCGTCAGTCTCAGCATCCTCCGGAAAACGCTCCAGAATCAGATCAAGCAAGCCTCGCACACCTTCGCCATGTGCAGCGGAAATCACATATGGCTGACCAAAGCCCAGCTCATGAAACTCCGCACTGAAGGTGTCACGATTGACACCCTCGCCCTTGTTAACCGCCAGATAAACGGGGCGGCCAGCACGGCGCAAAGTATCGGCAATCTGCTTGTCATGCGGCGTAAGGCCGGTACGACCATCCACGACAAAGACAAGCGCATCGCCTTCAGCAATCGCAGCCTCGGCCTGGCGGGCCATTTCGACCATGATGCCTTCTTTGGCACTGGGTTCGAAACCTCCGGTATCCACTACCAGATAAGAACGCGAGCCACCTCTGCCAATACCATAATGGCGATCACGGGTCAGACCCGGCATGTCCGCGACCAACGCATCACGCGTACGAGTCAGACGGTTGAAAAGGGTGGACTTGCCGACATTGGGTCGGCCCACCAGAACCAGCGTAGGTTTCACTGCAACTCCAAATCCTGCTTACTGCGGTACGGCAAAGGCGTACAAACTGCCATCGCGCGCTTGCACGGCTAGAGCATTATTGGGTAACAACAACAAAGGCGCGCTGATGCCGGAACTATCTGCACGCAAACGTGCAATGAAATGTCCATCCTGGCGGCTCAATACATGCACATAGCCCTCTTCATCTGCGACAGCCAGGGAGTTGCCGACAATCAGCGGCCGGCCGAGCTTGCGGTACAAAAGCTTGTCCTGCTTCCAGTTCGTTGATCCGCTACCGGCATCCAGAGAGTACACAGAATCACTGGCATCCGTTACGTACAAGGCGGTGGCATCGGCATCCACCCCAACCGCGGAAGAGAAGTCACGACTCCAGCGCATGACACCACTGTCGCGATCCACGCAGGCTACCCGTCCTTGAAAAGCTGCCACGCACACGGCATCGCCACGCAAAACAGGCGTTCCAACCACATCGGTCATGCGTTCCAGTTCATTCGATCCCTTTGGCTGCGCAATCGTAGACTCCCAACGCTGCACGCCGCCCGACAGGCTCACGGCCACCAACCGCCCTCCCGGAAAGCCAGCTACAAGCAGATCACCAACGACCAGCAAACCCGAGTAATTGCGCAAAGCCAACGGCGACTGAGCGCGCTGGTAAATCCAGCGACGCTTGCCATCAGCAAGGCCATACGCCGCCAGCAAATTATCACCAACGCGCACGACAACTAGATCCCCCGTCACTAGGGGACTGGCCAGCACCTCGCCTTCAATAGCCACTTTCCAGCGCAAAGAGCCCTTGTCTGCGTCATGCGCCAACAACTCTCCATCACTGCTCGCGACGACGACGACAGAACTATCACTGCCCACTCCACCAGACAGGCGCGCAGCCGTCTTCACAGACCAAAGCTCGCGCCCGGTGGCATCAAAGCGTGCCAGACGACCACTACGACTGGCGGCATACAAGCTCCCGCCAGCCAGAGCCGGACGCAACATGGAAGCTTCAATCGAACCCATTCCGCCATGCCACTGCTCGCGCAATGAAGCGGAGGGCTGAAAAGCGGGCAGTGGTGAAGGTAGTGGCCCCGGATTGGACGACCACAAAAAACAGCCGCTCAGAGACGATGCCAGAGCCAGTACGGCCAATGCGCGAAATTTCATCAGGCTCCCCCAAGGGCTTCCAGTTTGGTTTGCACTGCGGATCGGAAGCCCGCTGACTGCTGAGCACTTTGCTGCGCAATCGCGTCAACAGCTTTCTTGTAAGCATCGCGGGCCGCCGTCGAGTCACCTTTGGCGAACAAGACATCTCCACGCAGATCTTCAAAACGCGCCGTGAAAGCTTGCGCCGGTGCGGCCTCAAGTGTTTTCAGCGCGGCGGGATAATCTTTTTCATCAAGTTGCACGCTAGCCAGACGCAAACGCGCCAGATCTCGCAGCAAAGGATCCCAGCCCTTGCTTGCGGCCCACTCCAGCTTGGCCCGTGCGGCCTTACTGTCACCGGCATCAAGCTCGGCTTTGGCGGCCAGCAGGGCGGCGAGTTCCGCAGCGGAAGAGTTGCCGTGTTTGCTGATGATTTCATCGCTCAACACCCGCAGCGTAGCCATATCCTTGGCCTGCTCGGCCTCGGCCAGCTTGCCATAAATAGCCCCCGCCTCGGCAGCTTGGCGCGTCTGATACCAACGCCAGCCCTGCACGCCAGCCACCACCAGCACCAAAGCGAGCACAGCGCCCGTCACACGGTTGCCGTTTGCTTCCCACCAGGCCTTGATGGCCGAAAGCTGTTCCTGCTCTTCCAGATCGTAAGCTGCCATTATTCTCGTTCCTTCATTCAAAAATCAAACGGCGGAGTCACCATAAAGGCGATCCGCCAGCAATTCAGTCAGAGCCTCAGGCGTCACAGCCTGCTGCTCACCATCCCCTCGTAAAGGCTTGAGGGCGACCACGCCGGCTGCCACCTCATTGTCACCAACAATGACCGCATACGCGGCGCCAGACCCATCAGCTTTCTTCATTTGCGACTTGAAACTGCCGCCACCACAGTGGAAAACCACCGCGAATCCGGCGCTACGCAACTGCTCCGCTACCCGAAAAGCAAAAGGCTGCGCCGCCTCGCCCTGATGCACCACATACACATCCGGACTGTTCAAGGGCACATCAGTATCCTGCCCCTCCAGCCACAGCAGCATGATCCGCTCCATCCCCATTGCAAAGCCACAAGCCGGAGCTGGCTTGCCGCCAAGCTGTGCAACCAGCCCGTCATAGCGCCCGCCCGCACAGAATGTAGCCTGCGCACCCAAGCGCGAAGTCGTCCATTCGAACACGGTACGGTTGTAGTAGTCCAGCCCTCGCACCAAACGCGGATTAATGCGGTACGGCACTGCAGCCTCGCGCAACAGGAACTGAACCGCCTCAAAATGCTTGAGTGACTCCTCGCCCAGAAAGTCCATAAGCTTGGGAGCAGCCTCGACAATGCCTTGCATTGCCGGGTTTTTGCTGTCGAGTACGCGCAAGGGATTGGTGTGCAGACGGCGCTTGCCGTCTTCATCCAGTTCTGATTCATGCGCCTGCAAATAGGCGATCAGCTCGCCACGATGCGCCGCACGCTCTTCGGCATCGCCCAGCGAATTGAGCTCCAGCTCAATGTCTTCCAACCCCAGATCATCCCACAGACGACGACACATCACGATGTGCTCGGCATCAATATCCGGTCCGGTGAAGCCCAAAGCCTCGACACCGACCTGATGAAACTGGCGGTAACGACCTTTCTGCGGGCGCTCGTGACGGAACATCGGGCCGCTGTAGTACAGACGCTGCGGGTTCTGGAAAATCAGATTGTGTTCGATCACCGAACGCACGCAAGAAGCCGTGCCTTCCGGGCGCAACGTCAATTGCTCGCCATTCAGCCGATCCTCGAACGAGTACATCTCCTTTTCAACGATATCGGTGTGCTCACCTACGCCGCGCGAAAAGAGCTTGGTGGACTCAAGAATCGGCGTGCGGATCGGCCGATAACCGTAGCTTTTAAGCCAGTCCCGCACAATCGCTTCGAATGCTTCCCAGCGTTCCGCCTCATCGGGCAGCAAATCATTCATGCCCCGCAGGCCTTGCAGTTTGATACTCATCTATCCGATCTTCTTCACGTATTTTGTCGCGACATAATTGTCGAGGATGCCGCGGAATTCATTGGCAATATTGTCACCGCGCAGAGTCATCGCTTTCTCGCCGTCAATGAACACCGGCGCAGCCGGCGTCTCGCCCGTACCCGGCAGCGAGATTCCGATATTCGCGTGTTTGCTCTCACCCGGGCCATTGACCACGCAGCCCATCACTGCCAGCGTCAGGTTCTCCACCCCGTCGTACTGCTCGCGCCACACCGGCATCTGATCGCGCACATAAGTCTGCACGCTCTGCGCCAGCTCCTGGAAAAAGCTGCTGGTCGTACGCCCACAACCCGGACAAGCCGTAACCATCGGCGTGAACGCGCGCAAACCCATGGTCTGCAGGATTTCCTGCGCCACCACGACCTCCTGCGTACGCGCACCGTTCGGCTCAGGCGTCAATGACACCCGGATCGTATCGCCGATACCCTCCTGAAGAAGCACGCCCAGCGCGGCTGTCGAGGCAACAATGCCTTTGCTGCCCATACCGGCTTCGGTCAGGCCCAGATGCAAAGGATAGTCACAACGCCGTGCCAGCTCGCGATAGGTGGCAATCAGATCCTGCACGCTCGAAACCTTGCACGACAGAATGATCCGGTCGCCCGCCAAGCCGACCTCTTCAGCCATCTGCGCGGACTCCAGCGCCGACACGACCAAGGCCTCGCGCATTACCGCACTCACATCCCAAGGCTCGGCGCGCTGATTGTTGGCATCCATCATGCGAGCCAACACGGACTGGTCGAGACTGCCCCAGTTCACGCCGATACGCACCGGCTTGTCGTACTTGCAAGCCAGTTCGACGATCTGCGCAAACTGCGCATCGCGCTTCTGACCCTGCCCCACATTGCCGGGATTGATGCGGTATTTGGCGAGCAGTTCGGCGCAGGCCGGATTGTCGGTCAAGAGCTTGTGGCCGTTGTAATGGAAGTCGCCAATGATCGGTACCGCCACGTTCATTTTGGCAAGTTGCTCGGCAATTTTCGGCACAGCCTTGGCCGACTCATCGTTATTCACCGTTATGCGCACCAGCTCCGAACCGGCGCGCGCCAACTGGGCGATCTGAATCGCAGTTGCGACGTGATCCGCCGTATCGGTATTGGTCATCGACTGCACCACGATCGCGGCAGACGAACCGACCTGCACCGGGCCAATCTTTACCAAGCGGGTCGGATGCCGCGCCTGAGCGCGAGCGGAAGGAATAACTTGCGTCATAAAGAATCCTGTTACTGCACAGTCACGCGCGCTACATCACCCTTGATGTAGGGCGTCAGATCAACAGGCTTGCCTTTCCAGGACAATTTGACCTTGGGCGCGTTGCCGATCACCAATACAAACGGGCCATTGCCCTGCACTTCCTGCAACACTCCAGCCTGATTCATCCGTGCAAAGACCACCTTGTCGGCAGCGTCACGCACCTCAACCCAGGACTCGCCCTCAAATGCCAGAACGATTCGCGGCAAGCTGCTCGCCGCCGCTTGCGGCACATTCAAAGGCGCAGACTGCCTGGCCACAGGCAAACTCGGCGCTGATTGCCGAACGGCTGGCAACAGACCTTGTGCCGCAGAGGGTGCGGACTGCCGAACCTGCGGAGCGCTCTGAGCGGAAACAGGCAGCGGGATATTGTTCTCCACCGCAGCACCAGAGGATGGTGCTGGAGTGGAAGCCGAAGCGGGCGAAGACGCCAGCGCCCTCGGCATACTCTGAACAGAAGAAGGCTGGCTGAGCGCCGTCAAGGTTTCAAAAGGCGCCCGAAGCAATGCCTCTGCATCGGGTTCAGATTGAACACCCTCCTCCAGCAAAACACCCTCTTCACGGACCTCGAACCACTGAAAATACCAACCGGCACCCAGTACGCCCGCCAGCAGCAGCACCATCAAAGCGGCTGGCAAAGCAGAAAATCGTGGATTGCCCGGCGTCGGCATGCGCCCCAGACTGGGTGAATATATCTGCGACGAAATAGCGGCCGCCGGACGGCCTTCGCTCGCGTCAATCAAAGCCAGAAAGGGCGCCGGATCAAGCTGCAGGAAGCGTGCGTAATTACGCACAAAACCTCTCGAAAACGCAGAGCCAGGCAAAGCCGACAAATCACCGCGCTCAATAGCCTCAAGCTGACGCGGAGCCAGCTTGAGCTGCGCCGAAACCTGATTGAGTGACAAACCACGCGCCTCACGCTCCACGCGCAAGCCTGCCCAACCACTCTCCAGCCCGGACAAGGGCTGATTCACGCCATCTTCCTGCACCGTGTCACTCACTCGAATTTCCCTTGCAGATAAAGCTGATATTCGTTCGACCCCGGAAACTCACTGCGCATCTTGTTACCGTAAGCCTGAACCACGTCCCTGTTCCCCAGTTTTTTCTCGATTCTTGTCGCCAGCCAAAGCACCTCTACGTCCACACGCTTCATCTGCTGCTGCGCCTTGTCGATCCACTGCTTGGCGCGCAGCAAGCGATCTGTACGGTAAGCAATATCCGCCAACGAGACCAAAGCCGCTACATTGCCAGCATCGGCCTGCACTGCGCGCAAAAATCGTTCCTCCGCACCCGCGTCATCTTTTTTACGCAAAAGACACCACCCAGCATTTGTCCAAGCACGTGTAGGCGTCGTGTAATAAGGGTTTCGCGCAGCCAGTTCCAGACGCTGCAGGCCCTGCCCCTCCTGCCCCTGCGAGCACAGGAACCAGCCATAGGCATCGTTGATCACTGGATCACCAGGGGCAAGGCGCGTAGCCTCTTCGAATGCCGGGCGCGCCTGCGAGAACTGCTCCTGACTGGCATACACCATTGCCATAAGCAAGTGTGCCGGCGCATAACTGCTATCCGCCGCAATCGCCGTGCGTGCTTCGTCCAGCGCCACGCCGTTATTGCCGTTTTGCATGTAAACATTCCCCAGTTCCACATGCGCCTTGGCCGACGTCCGTGCCGGTGACTTGCTGGGCAACTCGGTCGAAGCGCGGACTAGCTCGGCCGTCTCCACCGGTTTCGGGGCTGCCGCATCAATCGTACACGCGGATAACAACGCTCCACACAGCGCGCACAACAAACACTCTTGCAGTTTTTTGATCATGAACGTACCTCGGTAATGGGCACTACACGTTTCTGGGTTCTGCGCGTTTTATCTTTCACCTGCCCAGCCAGCTGGCCACAGGCGGCGTCGACATCGTCGCCACGCGTCTTGCGCGTGGTCGTCACGATACCGGCTTCGTTGAGCAGTTGCGAGAAACGACGGACTACCGGCGCCGAACTACGCTGAAAACCTGACTGCGGAAACGGGTTGAAAGGAATCAGGTTGAATTTACACGATACCTGACGCCCGATATCGATGAGCTGGCGCAGATGCTCATCCTGATCATTCACCCCCGCCAGCATGATGTATTCGAAGGTCACGAAATCACGCGGCGCTCGATCCAGATAGCGCCGACAGGCCGCCAGCAGATCCTTGAGCGGATACTTCTGGTTGATCGGCACCAGCTTGTCGCGCAATGCATCATTCGGCGCATGCAAGGACACCGCGAGCGCCACCGGACACTCGTCGCGCAGACGATCCATCGCCGGCACGATGCCCGAAGTCGACACCGTCACGCGCCGACGCGACAGACCGTAAGCATGATCATCCAGCATCAGCTTGAGCGCCGACACCGTGTTGTCGAAGTTCGCCAGTGGCTCGCCCATACCCATCATCACCACATTGCTGATGATCCGGTCGCCATCATGCGTAGCGCCGAGCAGGCGATTCGCCAGCCACAACTGACCAATAATCTCGGCCGCCGTCAGATTGCGATTGAAACCCTGTTTCCCGGTCGAACAGAAAGCGCAATCGAGCGCGCAGCCTGCCTGGGTGGAGATACACAGCGTGCCGCGACTGGTCTCGGGGATATACACCGTTTCCACCGCATTGCCATTACCCACATCCATCAACCATTTGCGCGTGCCATCGCTCGACACATCATCGCGAACCGGCAGCGGTGGCTGAATGCACGCCGTTTCCTTGAGCTTCGCGCGCAAGGTTTTGGCCACGTCGGTCATGGCATCGAAGTCGGTCTCCCCGAAACGGTGAATCCAGTGCAGGATCTGGCGCGCACGAAAAGGCTTCTCACCGCGTTCGGCGAACCAGGCAATCAGGGCGTCTGCATCTAAGTCAAGGAGGTTTTGCATGAGTACTCAAATCAAGGCCCGGTCACCCGAAGGCGGCCGGGCGGGTGCTGCTTAACGGCTATACACGTTCAGACCAGGAAAGAAAAACGCGACTTCTGCAGCAGCCGTTTCCGGCGCATCGGAGCCATGCACGGCATTCGCGTCGATGGAATCCGCAAAATCCGCGCGGATCGTGCCGGGCTCAGCCTTTTTCGGATCCGTCGCGCCCATCAGGTCACGATTCTTGCTGATGGCGCTCTCGCCTTCCAGTGCCTGGATCATGACCGGGCCGGAAATCATGAAATTCACCAGATCCTTGTAGAACGGGCGATCCTTGTGGACCGCGTAAAACTGGCCGGCTTCCAGCGCAGACAACTGCACCAGTTTGGCGGCCACGACTTTCAAGCCAGCGTCTTCAAAACGCTGGGTAATCTTGCCGATCACGTTCTTGGCGACGGCGTCTGGCTTGATGATGGAAAGGGTACGTTCGATTGCCATTTTGAGTTCTCTCTTGGGTAAAAAAGGACGGCCAGGGCCGCTTGAAAACGATTTTTTTGTAAAAAGCTTCCCATTTTATCAGCAGCGCCCGCATCCCGGCAGCTCAATTACACTTACCCAGCGCGACAGCTTGAAGGCTTTGCCTGACGCCCCTACCCGAACAGCCTTACCACGCGGGCATCTTCAGCACCCCTACCTGAAGAAGGCCAACCGGCGCGGCTCTCCAGCCAGCTGTCCGCTCAATCACAAACCCCCAGTCTCACGCGATTGAGCCGACACGCGCCGCACCCGCCTGTCTCGCGCTACCATTACCGCCATGCTCGTGCGCACACCCCACCCCCTGCTCGCCTTATTCCCCCGTACCGGCGTCTGGTTCTGGCGCCTGCCGCTGCTGGCCATCACGATTCTGGTCGCCTGTATCAGTTTTTTCGTATGGTTTGGCCTCAGCCAGGAGCGCGATGAACGCCGCGCCGCACTGGTCAGCGATACGCTGTGGATGGAGCAGAACCTGCGCTACCAGTTCGAAAACACCGAAAGCCGGCTTGCCCAGATTGGCAATGAATTCGGCGGCGGCGGCGAACTCCACTCGGAAAATGCACAAGACAAGGTTCGCGAACTCCTGCAAGGCAGCTCCGGGCTAAGCGCCATCCTCTGGCTCAATTCCGAAGGCGCCATGCTCAGCACCCTGCCCGCCAGCGCCGCGCCGGTAAAACTGGCCGATGACCACCCCGTAGGCGTGCTCCGCGCGCGCACCCTCAACCGCCCCACCTACACCCACCCCTTCCTGCAGCCCGACGGCACCTACGCCATCGAAGTCGTGATGCCGGTATTCGGCGCCAACGATTTCAACGGTTACGCTGTCGGAATATTTTCGCTACCTCGCGTGATCAGCTCCCACGTCCCTTGGTGGTTTGCCGAGCGCTACCGCCTCTCGCTCACCGACGGCGCCGGGCAAGCCATCGCCAGCACCACCCTGGCGAGCACCCTGAATGACAATCAGGGCTTCGGCGTCACCTTCGACCGCATGGGTGGACTCGGCATCCGGGTCACCGCCTACCGCGCCACCGCGCGGATCATGCCGATCATCGTGGTCGTCGTCCTGATCGCCTTCACCCTGGTCATTGCCTGGAGCCTGTGGATGCTGCGCAATCGTGTGCTGCGCCTGCAGGACACCGAAACCGCCCTGCGCAGCGAACACGCCTTCCGCCTGGCCATGGAAAACTCCACCCTCATCGGCCTGCGCGCCCTCGATTTACAAGGGCGCATCAGCTACGTCAACGCCGCCTTCTGTCGCATGGTCGGCTGGAACAGCGAGGAACTGAACGGCCTGCACGCCCCCATGCCATTCTGGCCCGAAGGCGCCAGCGAACCCCCGCTGCCCGGCAAGGACGAACAAGTCAAAGCCACCACTGCCGAAATGCGCTTCCGGCGTAAAAACGGCGAAATCTTCGACGTCCTGATCTACGAAGCCCCGCTGATTGACGCCGACGGCCGTCACGCCGGCTGGATGGGCTCCGTCCTCGACATCACCGAACGCAAACGTGCCGAAGCCCTCGCCCGCGACCAGCAGGAACAACTCGAAGCCACCGCCCGCCTCGTCACCATGGGCGAAATGGCCTCCACCCTGGCCCACGAACTGAATCAGCCACTCTCCGCCATCACCAGCTACAGCGCCGGCTGCCTCAACACCCTCAAGGCCGGGCGCTACGACGAAAAGCAGTTCACCGACATCCTCGGCAAGATCAACCATCAGGGCCAGCGCGCCGGCCGCATCATCCACCGCATCTACGGCTTCGTGCGACGCAGCGAATCGCGGCGCGAACGCACCGACGTCAATGCCGCCGTCCTCGAAGCCACCGGCCTGCTCGAAACCGAAACCCTGCGCCGCAAAGTGCGCCTGCAAATCGAACTCGGCATGGATCTGCCCGCCATCATAGGAGACCGCGTCATGATCGAGCAACTCCTGATGAATCTGCTGCGCAACGGCATGGACGCCATGAAACACAAGCCCGACACCGAGCGCGTCCTGCGCGTCACCAGCGAAGCCGTCGGCGACGGCGTACGTCTGGCCGTCAGTGATCGCGGCGCCGGCGTCTCGCCCGAAATCGCCGACCGACTCTTCGACTCCTTCTTCACCACCAAGCCCGAAGGCATGGGCATGGGCCTCAAGATCTGCCGCTCGATAGCCGAGCAACACAACGGCCGCCTGTGGTTCGAAGCCAGCCCCGAAGGCGGCACCACCTTCTACCTGCAACTCCCGCAGGGGCGTGAAGACGAGGATGACAAGCCTGCCTGAAAATCCGCGCGCAGATTGCTTCTACAGGCTGGCATGCTGAAGAGGCTTGCTGGGCGATGGTCTCCAGTATTTGCCTGTTAAGCCAACTTTCAAGTATGGTGCGCGGGAAATTTAAAAACTACCGGAGCCCTATAGATAATGCCAAAGAGATATATGGTGGCGCTGTTTTGCGCCTTGTTTTTGAACTCATCTTGGGCTGCAAACTTATTGCATTTAAATTTTGGACAGTTGATGCAAGAAAGTGATGGCGTAGAGCTACTAAATCCTGAAGTCAAGATATCTTGGGGCGATGAGCGTGCCACAGGCATGGCAGAAACATCCCTGGCAACAACCTACCGGCGATCGGGCTTGAGTGTGGGCCTATTTGGAGGAGGGGTTAAGCACTGCAAAGAAGGCTTTTTTCGTGCTTTGGGCGCGATGATTTCTGATGCGCAAAAAATGGGTTACGACCGCATCAGCAATATTCACGCAGTGACCTCCGGATCAATTGCGGAAGAAACGGGAGGATTCGCTTGTACCCCCGGCTATAGAACGACAGAGGTCGCCTTGTCCGGTGTTTTCGGAATGAGTGAGCGGGCACTTGCTAATCGGGTGCAGAGCGAGCGACAAGCCACTGAACTAGCTCGTAGCGAAAAACGTCCTCCCGCAAAAAACGCGATTTATCTGTCGCTGACCGACGTACTGAATACTCCTGAAGCGAAAGCTCTTTTTGCCCCCAACATCAAAGTTCACGCGGGATTTGGTGACGTACCACCCTACAACGAACGATTTGGCTTTGTGAGTTATTCCGAAGAAGGGAACGTAAAAAAGTTAGGTGCAGAGGCCGGCTGCAAAGATGCTGTGCTTAACACCTTGGAAGAGATGATTAATGAATTCAAAGAGACGAATTACCGATCGATAATTACCCTGCACAGCTACTGGAATGACAAGCTTCCCCCCGTAGATGCGGATTACGAATGTAGCGTGGACGGAAAAACCGCCACCGTTGCTTTACGGGCGAGCTTCATTACCGCCAAATAGTACTTGCAAGCCTTGGGCCGTTTCCGCGGGAATGCATGTCGTACGGAGTACGGCATAAACCGCATGATTCGGCACGGCTCAAGGCATCAATGAAGTACGGCGAATTGCGCCGGATAGAAATTACATCAAACCGAGCCGGACGTTCCGTCCACCAAAACAGGCAAAGCCTTGCCGCAAAGACTCAACATGCGGTGCAATTCGCTGCGCTTCATTGACACCCTACGCAAACCTGCCCGAAGACCCGCACCCCGCCTTACTTTCCAGCCACCACCTCGAAGACCCTTACCGGGCGCAGCTCTACAGATGCCCCTGAAACTCAGGCCGTAGGGTGGGTTCGGAGCATCGCGACAATCCACCACCGCCTGTCACCGAATCGTGGTGGGTTGCTGCGCGAACCCACCCTACGCCCAACGCGCGCTCAAAGCCCCGTCCACTTCCGTTCCACCGCAAACTTGACCAGGGCCGATGAGCCTTCGAGTTCGCACTTGCGCTTGATGTTGAGGCGATGGGTTTCGACGGTGCGCACGGAGAGATCCAGGCGGGAGGCGATTTCCTTGCTGGAGAGGCCTTCGGCGATCAGCTTCAGTACTTCCTGCTCGCGCTGGGTGAGCAATGGCGCAGGGGTGGCGCCAGCCGCCAGCGCATCCGCCACGCCGGCAGAGTAGTAGCGTTTGCCGGCCATCACGGCGTGCACGGCGGCAATGATTTCCTGCGCCGGGCTGTCTTTCAGCACGTAGCCGCGTGCGCCGTTGCGGAAGGCTTCGACCACGTATTGGGGCTGGTCGTGCATGGTCAGCATGATGACCTGCACTTGCGGATACTGCTCGTGGAACTGACGCACGAGTTCGATGCCGTTTGTGCCACGCATAGCGATATCCATCAACACCACGTCGGGCTGGCTGCGCTGCATCGCGGCCAGGGCGCTGGCCGCATCTTCGGCCTCGGCCACGACGACAAAGCCCGGCACAGTGTCGAGACGCACGCGCAGGCCGTCGCGCACCAGTGGGTGATCGTCGACGAGCATGAGTTTGACTTGCGATTCCATTTGCATCACCTCTCAGAAACTTTTCATGAACGCAGAGCACTGCGCGGCAGCACGATTTCGATACTGGTGCCTTGCAGCCCGGCGCGCATGACAAACATGCCGCCCAGGGTTTCGATGCGTTCGCGCATGCTAGTCAGGCCGAGGCCACCACGCGGCAGGCCGGCCAGCGCCTCGACATCGAAGCCGCGCCCGTTGTCGGCAATCGTCAGGCGCAGCGCCTGTGGCCGGCTCATCAGGGTGATGGTGACTTCGCTGGCGTGGGCGTGGCGTTCGATGTTGGTAAGCGCTTCCTGCACGACACGAAACAAAGCGGTGGCGACCGGGCCGGGCAGACTCGGGTTGTCCTCGGCCTTGAGCTGAACCTGCAGACCGGTACGCTGGCCGAATTCCGTGAGCATTTGCGCCAGCGCGGCATTCAGGCCCAGGTCATCCAACGCAGTGGGGCGCAGATCGTGCGAGATGCGGCGCACTTCGCGCAGCACATCGTTCAGCCGCGTGACGCCTTTGCTGGTGAGCTCACCCAGCGCCTGCAAGCCTTCATCACCCAACAGGTTGATGCGCTCCTGCACGGATTCGAAAATGAATTTCACTGATACCAGCAACTGGCTGACGCCATCATGCAGCTCGCTGGCCACACGCGCGCGCTCGGTTTCCTGCGAGAGCACAATCTGATGCGCCAAGGCACGCATGCGCGCCTCGGCACTGCGCTGAGTGGACAGATTCAGGGCAAAACCGCAGATCGCCACGATCAGACTGGCCGCGCCAGCAATCACCACGATGATGCTCATGGTGTCGGAAATGGCATTGCTGGCCGCCTTGTCGATACGCAAACGGGCCTCTTCCATGTCGTCCAGATAGATACCGGTGCCGATCATCCAGCCCCATTTCGGTTCGACCGCGACATAGCCAAGTTTTCGCTCGACACGCTGCGTGGAAGGGCGATTCCACATGAATTCGACATGGCCACCGCCGGCCTTGGCCTGTGCGACCAGACGCTGGATGGTGGGCTCGCCGGCTTTGTCGCGAAGCTCCCACAGATTCTGTCCGACCAGTTGCGGCTGGCGCGGATGCATGAGGTTGCGCCCATGCAGGTCGTACACGAAAAAATAACCGTCTTCGCCATAATCGAGCTGCTGCAGGATGGCCAGAGCCTGTGCGCGCGCAGCAGACTGGTCGGCGGCAGCGTGCAGATATTCGACCGAGCCCATTGCCAGATCGACGTAGTGCTTGAGCTCAGCGCGCCGGGCGGATTCGAGCACCGGCAGCACCGCCCGGGTTTCGGCATCGGCAAGCGCACGCGCCTCGATGCGCACCACCGAGGCAATCGCCGCAATCGCCAACAACAAAGGGGCGACGGCCAGCAGAACAACCTTGAGTCGAAGATTCATGGCCGCCATGCTAATCCGCCAGCGGGGCGGCTGGCTATCGGGGAATACGGGCGAAGGACTGGGGACTGGGGACTGGGGACTGGGGACTGGGGACTGGGGACTGGGGACTGGGGACTGGGGAAGTGTGGCCTGAGAGGCTCGCCAGTCAAGCGTCTTCAGCACTCCAGCCTGAAGACGCTTACTGAGCGTGGCTCTGCGAGCAAGCCTCCGAGTTCCCGGTTCCCAGTCCCAAGTTCCGGACGGAGTCAACATTATCGCCATACCCGCGACTTGCGACTTGCGACTTGCGACTTGCGACTTGCGATCAGGGTTCCCCGCTACGTAATCGCACGCATGCAATCTGCGTAGTCATGCTGATGTGCGGCCTGCTGCAGAAAGCCATACTCACGGCACTCCGGCAATGGGCGTATCCGCCTCGCGCCGGGCTAGGGGCGCAACACCGCAGCAAGCTGTGCCAGGCCCACACCACAACCCTTGCGTTCGCACCCCGGTGCGACGACACAGGAGGAGACAAAATGAACAACATCCTGCCCAAACTGGGCTGGGCCGCGCTGGCTGCAATTGGCGCGATTTGCCTGTCCTACGTAGCACTGTCACGCGGTGAAACGATCAATGCCCTTTGGGTCGTGTCGGCCGCCGTGTGCATTTATCTGGTGGCTTACCGTTTTTACGGCAAGTTCATCGCCAACAAGGTGCTCGGCGTGGATCCGACGCGCATGACGCCAGCCGTCAAGAAGAATGACGGCCTGGACTTCGTGCCAACCAACAAGAACGTGCTTTTCGGTCACCACTTCGCCGCCATCGCCGGCGCTGGCCCACTGGTCGGCCCGGTGCTGGCGGCGCAGATGGGCTATCTGCCCGGTCTGCTGTGGATCGTGGCCGGGGTTGTGCTAGCCGGTGCGGTGCAGGATTTCATCGTGCTCTTCGTGTCCACACGGCGCGATGGCCGCTCGCTGGGCGATCTGATCAAATCCGAACTGGGTACGATTCCCGGCGTGATCGCGCTGTTCGGCACCTTCCTGATCATGGTCATCATCCTCGCGGTGCTGGCGATGATCGTGGTGAAAGCGCTGGCCGACTCGCCCTGGGGCACCTTCACGGTGTTTGCGACGATTCCAATCGCCATCTTCATGGGCGTGTACATGCGCTACATCCGTCCGGGCAAAATCGGCGAAATCTCGCTGGTCGGTTTCGTGCTGCTGATCGCTTCGATCCTGCTCGGCGGGCAAGTCGCAGCCAGCCCGACCTGGGCTGCAATGTTTACCTTCACCGGCGTGCAACTGACCTGGATGCTGATCGGCTACGGCTTCGTCGCCGCATCCCTGCCGGTATGGCTGCTGCTGGCACCGCGTGACTATCTGTCGACCTTCCTGAAGATCGGCACCATCCTCGGCCTGGCCATCGGCATCGTCTTCGTCGCCCCGGTCATGCAGATGCCGCATATCACCAGGTTCATCGACGGCAGCGGCCCGGTGTGGGCAGGCAGCATGTTCCCCTTCCTGTTCATCACCATTGCCTGTGGCGCGGTATCCGGCTTCCATGCCCTGATCGCCTCGGGCACCACACCCAAGCTGCTGGATAACGAGAAGCACGCGGCCTTCATCGGCTACGGTGGCATGCTCATGGAGTCTTTCGTGGCAGTGATGGCACTGGTCGCCGCCTCGGTGATTGATCCGGGCGTGTATTTCGCCATGAACAGCCCGGCTGCCGTCCTCGGCAAAACGGCTGTCGAAGCCGCGCAGGTGGTCTCCAACTGGGGCTTCGTGATCACCCCGGATGTGCTGATACAAACCGCGGCAGACGTGGGCGAGAAGACCATCATCTCGCGCGCCGGTGGTGCCCCGACCCTGGCCGTGGGCATGGCTCACATCATCTCGGGTGCGATTGGCGGCAAGGCGATGATGGCCTTCTGGTATCACTTCGCGATCCTGTTCGAAGCTCTCTTCATCCTGACCGCCGTTGATGCAGGCACGCGTGCCGGCCGCTTCATGCTGCAGGATCTGCTGGGAGCGTTCATCCCGAGCTTCAAACGCACCGAAAAACTGGGGCCGAATCTGATCGCCACGGGTCTGTGCGTGGCGGCCTGGGGATACTTCCTGTACCAGGGCGTGGTCGATCCGCTGGGCGGCATCAATACACTGTGGCCACTGTTTGGCGTGGCGAACCAGATGCTCGCCGCCGTGGCGCTGATCTTGTGTACCGTGGTGCTGTTCAAGATGAAACGCGAACGCTATTCATGGGTAACCATCGCCCCGGCCACCTGGCTGCTGATCTGCACCCTCACAGCTGGCTGGCAGAAGATTTTTGACGCCAGCCCGAAGGTGGGCTTCCTGGCACAAGCCGCACGCTTCAGCGCCGCTGCTGATCGTGGCGAGTTGCTCGCCCCGGCCAAGAGCGCGGTACAGATGCAACAGATCATTTTCAACCAGTATCTGGACGCAGCACTGTGCGGCCTCTTCCTGGTGGTGGTGATCTCGGTGCTGGTGTTCGGCATTCGTGCCTGCATGAAGGCCTACGCAAGCAACCATCCGACCTCAAAAGAAACCGCCTATGAGGCAATGCCTGAAAGTTCAGCGGTGTAATCTCTGAACTTGCGGTGGCTGCGTCCTGCGGCCACCGTTCAGGTTTTTCCGGCCTGCTTCCTGCACAGGGAGCACACCAGAAAAATTTGACCCATCACTCATCCCGGATCGCTCGCGTGTTCAACGACCTCGCAAAACTCGGCAAATATCTTGGCGATACCGCCCGCCTCATGGTCGGCCAGCCGGACTATGACGTGTACGTGCAGCACACCCGACTCCAACACCCCGACCTGGAACCCATGAGTTACGAAGAGTTTTTCCGCAATCGTCAGGATGCGCGCTTTGGCGGCGCCGTCGGAAAGTGCTGCTGACATGACGCCTACACCAGTCACCGTCCTCTCCGGCTTTCTCGGCGCCGGCAAAACCACCCTCCTCAACCGCCTGCTTGCAGCGAACCCTGGTGAGCGCATCGCCATCGTCGAAAACGAATTCGGCGCTGCCGGCATCGACGGCCAGTTAATCGCGCCCGGCGCCTCAACCATCATCGAACTCTCCAACGGCTGCATCTGCTGCAGCGTGCGGGGCGAACTCTCCACGGCGCTGATCGAACTGCTGGCCAGACGCACCCGTGGCGAGATTTACTTCAATCGCCTCGTCATCGAAACCACGGGACTGGCCGACCCCGGCCCTGTCGTGCAAACCTTCTTCTGGGAAGAAGCGCTGCGCGAACACTTCCAGCTGGATGCAGTGATCACCCTGATCGACGTCTGCCATGCCAACGAGCAACTGGATCGCGAAGCCGTGGCTGCAGCGCAGGTGGCCTATGCCGACTGGCTGATCCTGACGAAGACTGACATCGCCGACACGGCCAGCCTGCCGGCGCGCCTGCGCACCATCAACGCCCGCGCCGAAATCATCGACGTGCAGGATCTCGATGCGCATTGGCCGCGCCTGTTGAACACGGGTGGCTTCAGCCTGAACGAACACGGCCTGCCGCCGATGCGCCAGACAGGCTGGAAACAAGCGGGGAAAAACACGAATGCGCTGGGCCAGAGCAAACCAGCCCGCTCCTGGGATGACACGATTGAATCGGTGCTGCTGGAGACGGAAGGCACGGTCGATCTGGATGCCATCTCGGGCTTCGTCGAAAGATTGATCGAGACGCACGCCAATGATCTGCTGCGCTACAAAGGCATCCTGGCGATTGAAGGAGACTCGCGCCGGTTGGTCTTTCAGGGCGTGCATCGCATCGCCGGTTTCGACTATGGCCGGGTCTGGGAAATCGACGAAGCACGCAACAGCCGCATAGTGCTGATAGGCCGAGACCTGCCCAGAGAGCAGCTACTGGCGGACTTCTTCAAGGCACTATCGCCAACAAGTCCGGCCAGCAAGGGCCTCAGAGCATCAACTTTGTAGAACGCCACTGCGTGCGGTTCTACAGGCAGCACCCAAAAATGCAAAACGACGACTGTGGTCGCCGTTTGTTCAAAACCGATACGAAATCGGACGCATCTCTACAAGCACCCCTGAAACTCAGTCCTCAGCACTCATTGCTCAGTCCTGCATGCAACGCACGCTCAGGCACGCACGCGGCGCTGCATCTGCATCAGTTTGGCCTGGATATAGCCCTTGAGCTCGCGGAAGGGAATCGGCTTGCCGTAAATCAGCACATCTTCGGGCAAACCACCCTGCTCGTCGATATCCTCGACCGACAAGCCCGTCACGACGATGATATCCATGTGCGCCAACTGCGGATCGGCACGCAGACGACGGATCATGGCGAAGCCATCCAGATCCGGCATCATCAAATCCGCCACGAGCAAATCGGGCGCGCTGCGGCCGATTTCCATCAAGCCTTCGAAGCCGGACGGCACGATCTTGACCTGGATCGGCATATCCCAGGTGGCTACGGTCTTCTCGTAGAGCGCCTGCATCAGGCGATCATCTTCCGCGATCAGAACCCGCAGGATGGTTTGCGGCGGCTGCGCCACTGGCGCGGGAACCCCGGTCTGACGTTTGCGCAGGAAAGATTCGACGGAACTGATACGAATGCGACGATGGCCGCCGGTGGTTTTCCAGGCATCCAACAAGCCGGTTTCCACCATTTGCTGCACGGTACCCAGCGAGACGCCGAGCATTTGCGCTGCATCGCTGGTGCTGCAGAATTCACGATCCGGCTTGGCGCCGGTCTGGACTGCATCGGACATGCAAGAACCCCGTAATTTGAAAACAGATCGCCAGAAATCGGCGCTATGACAGCTCATTCACTACGTCATAATTGTGGCGCATTGTAACGCATGGGCGGCGCGTTCATGCCAACGATTGGCCGGACGGCGGCAAACCCCGGCCTTCTTGGAAAGGCCGGAGCGTGTCACAGGGTTTTTTAAAACGGAATGTCGTCGTCGAAGTCACCGAAACCACTGGAGGCCGGGCTTGATTGTGGCTGAGCCTGTGCGGGCGCTTGTTGTGGACGAGCGCGCGGGGCCTGCTGCGGCGCTTCGCTGCGCGACTGGTTGTAGTCATCACCACCGCGTGCGCCACCGCCCTCGGCGCCATCACGACCACCCAGCATCTGCATTTGATCAGCACGAATCTCGGTCGTGTATTGATCGACGCCTTCCTTGTTGGTCCACTTGCGCGTACGCAGGCTGCCTTCGATATACACCGGGCGACCCTTCTTCAGGTATTGGCCGGCGATCTCGGCCAGACGGCCATTGAAAACGACGCGGTGCCACTCTGTCGCCTCTTTTTTCTCGCCAGTTGCCTTGTCCTTCCACGTATCCGTGGTCGCGACCGTAATTGTGCAAAAAGCGTCACCACTGGGCGCGTAGCGCGTTTCCGGGTCTTTGCCGAGGTTGCCTACGATGATGACTTTATTGACTGATGCCATGCTCTTTGCTCCTTCAATTCTAAAGTTGCGGCCCTGCTCTCAAGATACGTTCAGGGCCGATTCGGGTGGTTTGCCGCCGCATGACGGGCGAAACGGCAAGGCGTGATCCTACCCTGAACCAGAGCCCGAAGGTAGTCGGGATGCGCAACGACTGCCGTCGGCTTGCTGCGGCACAAAAAAGACTTGGCCGAGCCACGCCAGCTCGATATATTGGACCGTTATCTTGCTGGCAGCTCAGGCCATGGAATGGATCCGTATTCGTGGGGCGCGTACCCACAATCTGAAGAACATCAACCTCGATATCCCGCGTAACCGCCTGACGGTGATTACCGGTCTGTCTGGCTCTGGCAAGAGTTCGCTGGCCTTCGATACGCTGTACGCAGAGGGCCAACGCCGCTACGTGGAAAGCCTGTCGGCTTATGCGCGCCAGTTCCTGCAGCTGATGGAAAAGCCAGACGTCGACCTGATTGAGGGCCTCTCGCCCGCCATCTCCATCGAACAAAAAGCCACCAGCCACAATCCGCGCTCCACCGTTGGCACGATTACCGAGATTCACGACTACCTGCGTCTGCTCTTCGCGCGCGCCGGCACGCCGCATTGCCCGGACCACCATCGCCCGCTGGAAGCGCAGACCGTGTCACAAATGGTCGATCACGTGCTGGCACTGCCGGAAGGGACGCCGCTGATGATCCTTGCGCCGATCGTCAGCGAACGCAAAGGCGGCCACGAGGAGCTCGTTGCCGAATTGCGCGCGCAAGGCTTTGTGCGCCTGCGTGTGAATGGCGTAATTTGCGAGATGGACCACGTGCCGGAGCTGGCAAAAACCAGCAAGCACAGCATCGATCTGGTGGTAGACCGCGTCAAGATCCGCCCCGACTCCCGCCAGCGACTCGCCGAGAGCTTCGAAACCGCACTCGCTCACGCTGAAGGGCGCGCCATCGCACTGGAAATGGAGAGCGGCAAGGAACATCCCTTCTCCGCGCGCTATGCCTGCCCGGTGTGCGGCTTCGCCGTCCAGGAGCTTGAGCCGCGCCTGTTCTCGTTCAACAATCCCGCAGGCGCCTGCCCGGGCTGTGATGGTCTGGGCACCCACGACTTCTTCGACCCCGGCCGTGTCGTCGCGCATCCGGAGCTATCTCTGGCTGCCGGCGCGATCAAGGGCTGGGATAAGCGCAACCAGTTCTATTTCCAGATGCTGCAGAGCCTGGCTGCCAGCTACGAATTCGATACCGAGACAACTTTTAACGAACTGCCAAAGGCGATCCGTGAAGTGGTCCTGCACGGCTCCGGCACGCGCACGATCCCGTTCAAGTACATGTCCGAATCCGGGCGCACAGTCAAAAAGGAACACAGCTTCGAAGGCATCATCCCGAACCTGGAACGCCGCTACCGTGAGACCGACTCCATTGCGGTGCGCGAAGAGCTGAGTAAATACCGTTCGGCACGCCCCTGCCCGTCCTGCGGCGGCAGCCGTCTGCGCCGCGAGGCCCGCCATGTGCTGATTGGCGATAAATCCCTGCCTGAAATTGCTGCGCTGCCCATTGGCGACTGCCAGGCCTTCTTCGCCAGCACGAGCCTGAGCGGACAAAAGGCGCTGGTTGCCGAAAAAATAATGAAAGAAGTGGCTACACGACTGCAGTTCCTGATGGATGTCGGTCTGGATTACCTGAGCCTGAACCGCTCCGCCGACACACTGTCGGGGGGAGAGGCGCAGCGCATTCGTCTCGCGTCACAGATCGGCTCCGGCCTGACCGGCGTGATGTACGTGCTGGACGAGCCCTCTATCGGCCTGCATCAACGCGACAATGATCGCCTGCTGGGCACCCTGCGGCGCCTGCGCGATATTGGCAACACCGTAATCGTCGTCGAGCACGACGAAGACGCCGTGCGCATGGCCGACTATGTGGTTGACATGGGCTTGGGTGCCGGCGAACACGGCGGAGAAGTCATCGCGCACGGCACGCCCGCAGAAGTCGCAGCCCATCCGGACTCCATTACGGGAGCCTTTCTGGACGGACGTCGCCAGATAGCCGTGCCGAAGAAGCGCGTCCAGCCTGATTCTTCACGCATACTTAAATTGACAGGCGCGAGCGGCAACAATCTGAAGCACGTCACGCTGGAACTGCCTGTCGGACTGATGAGCTGCATCACGGGGGTCTCCGGCTCAGGGAAATCAACCCTGATCAATGACACGCTCTACGCCATTGCCGCTCACGGCATCCACGGCAGCTCACAGGAACCCGCGCCTTACGAGAGCATTGAGGGATTGCAGCATTTCGACAAGGTCATCAGCGTCGACCAGGCGCCGATCGGGCGCACCCCACGCTCCAATCCGGCCACCTATACCGGTCTGCTGACCCCGATTCGTGAACTGTTTTCCGGCGTACCCGAATCACGGGCTCGCGGCTATGGGCCCGGGCGCTTTTCCTTCAACGTTAAAGGAGGACGCTGCGAGGCTTGCCAGGGTGATGGCATGCTGCGTGTCGAAATGCACTTCCTGCCCGACGTGTTCGTCCCCTGCGATGTCTGCCACGGCAAACGCTATAACCGTGAAACCCTGGAAATCCGCTACAAGGGCAAGAGCATCGCTGACGTGCTTGAAATGCGCGTGGAAGAAGCCCAGCGCTTTTTCGATGCGGTACCTACCGTGGCACGCAAGCTCGACACCCTGATGGAGGTTGGCCTCGGCTATATCCGCCTGGGCCAAAGTGCCACGACACTCTCGGGCGGCGAAGCACAGCGCGTGAAACTATCCCTTGAATTGTCCAAGCGCGACACTGGCCGCACCCTCTACATCCTGGATGAACCGACGACCGGCCTGCATTTTCACGACATCGAAATGCTGCTCAAAGTGTTGCAGCGCCTGCGCGAGCACGGCAACACCATCGTGGTGATCGAGCACAATCTGGATGTGATCAAAACCGCAGACTGGGTCGTTGATCTCGGCCCGGAAGGGGGTGACAAAGGCGGTGAGATTCTGGTCTCGGGCACCCCCGAAACGGTTGCGGCGCACCGGGGAAGTTACACCGGAAAATACCTGCACAATCTTCTGAGTCGGCGCTGAATCGATAAGCCGTCCCAAAAAACCGAATTGAAGCGCGCGGGCAGTAACACTTCCCGCCAGTAGCATCACGCACAGCCTTGCTCGGCCAGGCTCTTCAGACAGCAGCCTGAAGAGCCAAGCTGGGTGAGGCTCTACGGGCAGGCGCAACTCCATTCTGAACAACAATCGGCCGCCATAATCACGGCATCGAAACTCTCAAGCACAAAACAAAAAGCCCGCTAAAAGCGGGCTTTTTGTTTGACTGATTACCGCTTACTCAGCAGCAACAGCTTCAAGACCTTCCGGGCGATCCAGCAGCTCAACAATCGCCATAGGCGCATTGTCACCTACACGGAAACCGCACTTCAGAATACGCAGGTAACCACCTGGACGAGTCTGAAAACGGGGGCCCAGTTCGTTAAACACCTTGAGCACCATTTCGCGATCACGCAGACGGCTGAACGCCAAGCGATGATTTGCCAAAGAAGGCGTCTTGCCCATGGTGATCAAGGGCTCAACCACGCGGCGCAATTCCTTGGCTTTGGGCAGAGTTGTCCTGATGACTTCGTGACGCAGCAAAGCGTTCGAAAGATTCTGCAAAAGCGCCTTGCGGTGGGCGCTGGTGCGATTGAGCTTACGGAGTCCGTTACCGTGACGCATTTTATCTATTCCCTATTCCTGCTGCTCAGCTGATCTTCTCGAGACCTGCGGGCGGCCAGTTTTCCAGTTTCATGCCCAGCGTGAGGCCACGCGAAGCGAGCACATCCTTGATTTCATTCAGCGACTTGCGACCCAGATTCGGGGTCTTGAGCAACTCGGTTTCAGTACGCTGAATCAGATCACCGATGTAATAAATGTTCTCGGCTTTCAGACAATTTGCCGAACGAACCGTCAGCTCCAGGTCATCCACCGGACGCATCAGAATCGGATCAATCTGCGGGAGCTTTGCTTCAATCGCAGCAACCGGAGTACCTTCCAGATCAGCAAAAACAGACAGCTGATCCATCAACACACGGGCAGCAAAGCGGATGGATTCTTCCGGCTCCACAGCACCGTTGGTCTCGATATCAATGACCAAACGATCCAGGTCAGTACGCTGCTCAACGCGAGCGCTTTCAACTTGGTAGCTAACACGACGCACCGGGCTGAACGAAGCGTCGAGCACAATGCGCCCGATCACCTTGTTATCACCATTCAAGGGACGAACATTGCCAGGCACATAGCCACGACCCTGCTCGACCTTGATCTGCATGTCGATTTTTCCACCCGGGGCCAAGTGAGCAATCACGTGGTCCGGATTGATAATCTCTACGTCGTGAGACGTTTCAATATCGCTGGCCTTGACCACGCCTTCGCCCGACTTGGACAGACGCAGAACAGCCTCCGTACGATTGTGCAACTTCAGCACAACGCCCTTCAGGTTCAGCAAAACATCAACCACGTCTTCACGTACGCCATCAAGCGTGGAGTACTCGTGAAGCACGCCGTCAATTGATACTTCGGTGGGGGCACAACCCGGCAACGAAGAGAGCAAAATGCGACGCAATGCATTACCGAGCGTATGCCCATAACCGCGCTCAAACGGCTCCATCACCACAACGGCGTGAACCGGGGAGATGCTCTGGACATCGATAATGCGAGGCTTCAAAAGGCTATTACTCTGCATGTCCTATCCTTGTCACGAGTGATTCTGGTTGATCCCGCATTAACGCGAGTAAAGTTCGACAACCAAGCTCTCGTTAATGGTCGAGGAAAGTTCAGCGCGCTGCGGAAAAGCCTTGAAAATGCCCTTGCCTGCTGCAGCATCCACTTCAATCCATTCCGGGAAGCCGCGGCCAGCAGCAGCAGCCAGAGCCGCCTTGGTACGCAAGTGAGCGCGCGTTGCATCAGTCAATTGCACCACGTCACCAGGACGCAGCGTGTAAGACGGGATATTGACCCGCTTGCCATTGATCAACACACCGTTGTGACGCACAACTTGACGAGCTTCGGCACGCGAACCGCCGAAACCCATGCGGAATGCAACCGTATCCAGACGCCCTTCGAGCAACTGCAGCAGGTTCTCACCTGTCGCGCCCTTACGACGATCTGCTTCGAAATAGGTCTTGCGGAACTGACGCTCAAGAACGCCATAAATACGGCGAATCTTTTGCTTTTCACGCAGTTGCTGGCCATAGCCAGACAAACGCTGACCCGACTTCTGACCATGTTGGCCTGGTGCATATGCACGGCGTTCAATGGCACATTTGTCGGTAAAACACTTTTCAGCCTTCAGGAACAACTTTTCGCCTTCACGGCGGCACTGACGGCACTTCGGATCGAGATTGCGAGCCACGTTCGATACTCCTAATTAGATGCGGCGACGCTTCGGCGGACGACAACCGTTATGCGGCACAGGGGTGATATCGGTAATCGACGTAATCTTGAGGCCCAGTGCATTCAATGCACGCACAGCAGACTCACGACCCGGACCCGGCCCCTTGATACGCACTTCCAGATTCTTCACACCACACTCTTGCGCTGCTTTACCAGCGGCCTCTGCAGCCACCTGCGCAGCGAACGGAGTGCTCTTGCGTGAGCCCTTGAAGCCTGCACCACCCGAAGTTGCCCACGACAGTGCATTGCCCTGACGATCGGTGATCGTCACGATAGTGTTATTAAAGGATGCATGAATATGCGCAATACCTTCAGCAACGTTCTTTTTTACTTTTTTGCGAATCTTCGCAACGGTCTTTGCCATGATCTACCCCAGATTACTTCTTGCCAGCCATGGTCTTACGCGGACCCTTGCGAGTACGGGCATTGGTGCGGGTACGCTGACCACGAACCGGTAGACCACGACGATGACGAACGCCACGATAGCAACCAAGGTCCATGAGACGCTTGATATTCATTGTGATCTCGCGGCGAAGATCACCTTCAACCGTGAACTTACCTACTTCTTCACGCAAACGATCCATCTGAACTTCAGTCAGATCTTTCATCTTGACACTGCGGGCTACGCCAGCAACATCACAGATTTTTTGCGCGCGAGTGCGGCCAATGCCGTAAATCGCGGTGAGAGCGATTTCAGCATGCTTATGATTCGGAATATTGACACCAGCAATACGGGCCATGAACTTACCCTTTTAGCGCGAAAACGCGAAGCGCGAAAGTTTAACGAAAACGGGGCTCAAAATCAACCCTGACGCTGTTTGTGACGCGGATCTTCACAGATCACGCGAACTACGCCTTTGCGGCGAACGATCTTGCATTTGCGGCAGATCGGCTTGACAGAAGCTTGTACTCTCATTTTTTGACTCCTAATTACCGTTCTACATATTTGAGCGGTTTGCGACGCCAATTGCCCCAAAGCACTACAGGCCAAAATGCGTCATTTCAAAGAACATCAATCTTGAAACAGCAAATACACTCAATTTTGACTCTGAATCTGCTCTCGATAGTACCGGCACAATGTGCCTGCAAACCCTGCAGAACCATCACCTTCTTTACTGCAAGTTACTACCGAGCCAAACCAGGACCACCCTTGAAATTCGCCTTCTTCAGGAGTCCTTCGTATTGATGGGACATGACATAAGCCTGAACCTGCGCCATAAAATCCATCGTAACCACAACAATAATCAGCAGTGAAGTGCCGCCAAAGTTAAAAGGCACTTCCCAGCGCAGCCTCAAAAGCTCAGGCACCAAACAAACAAAAGTGATATAGATCGCGCCGATCAAAGTCAAACGCATCAAAATCTTGTCGATATAACGCGCTGTCTGATCACCAGGACGAATCCCAGGCACAAACGCACCACTTTTCTTCAGGTTGTCTGCAGTCTCTTTGGAGTTGAAGACAAGTGCGGTATAGAAGAAACAGAAAAATACGATCGCAGCCGAGTAAGTCAGAATATAAATTGGCTGGCCTGGCGACAACGCATTTGAAAGGTCCTTCAGCCACAACATTCCATCACTCGCCCCAAACCACTGCGCTACAGTGGCAGGAAACAGAATGATTGATGAAGCAAAAATCGGTGGAATCACTCCGGACATATTCAGTTTGAGTGGCAAATGCGAACTTTGACCACCGTACAACTTGTTGCCCACTTGACGCTTGGCGTAATTCACCAGAATCTTGCGCTGGCCACGCTCCACAAAAACAACAAAAGCCGTTACAACCACTACCAATGCAAGGATAAACAATCCTGCTACGGGGTGAATTGATTGTTTGGAAACCAAGTCAAGCAACTGGGTTATTGCGCTAGGCAAGCCCGAGGCAATACCTGCAAAAATCAAAATCGAAATCCCGTTGCCAATCCCGCGTTCAGTAATTTGTTCGCCCAACCACATCATGAACATCGTCCCTGTCACCAAGGTCGAGATTGCAGTCAGGCGAAACATGAACCCCGGATCAATTACCAGGTTCGGTTGCTGCTCAAGCATCATCGAAATCCCGAAAGCCTGAAATAGCGCCAAACCAACGGTTCCGTAGCGAGTGTATTGCGTAATCTTGCGCCTGCCAGCTTCACCCTCCTTTTTAAGGGCTTCCAGCTGAGGTGATGCAATCGCCATTAACTGCATCACGATCGAAGCCGAAATATACGGCATGATACCTAGAGCAAAAATCGTAAACCGCTCCAGCGCGCCGCCAGAAAACAGGTTGAACATGCCAAGAATGCCGCTTTTCTGTTCGGCGAAATTCTTGGCAAGCTCAGCCGGATCAATCCCGGGCACCGGAATGTGTGATCCGATGCGATACACCACCAAAGCCCCAAGAAGGAACCATAGACGACGTTTCAAATCGGCAAACTTGCCGCCATTCCCAAGCACAGGTGCAGTAGCCACGCGGATATCCCGTTTATTGTTACTCGGCGATCGAACCGCCAGCAGCCTCGATTGCAGCACGAGCGCCTTTTGTAGCACCAACGCCACGCAAGATCACCTTGCGATCAATACTGCCGGACAGAATAACCTTGGCCGTAAGCGCTTCAATTGAAACGATGCCAGCCTGCTTCAGCGACAACAAATCAATTTCGTCAATCGGCAAAGCTGCAATTTCGCTGAGACGTACTTCAACGTTGCGACCAGCCGTCAATGACACGAAGCCACGCTTGGGCAAGCGGCGCTGCAAAGGCATCTGACCGCCTTCAAAACCGACTTTGTGAAAACCACCAGCGCGCGATTTCTGACCTTTGTGACCACGGCCACACGTCTTTCCCAGGCCACAACCAATGCCACGACCTACACGGCGACGGGCGGTATTGGAACCCTCAGCGGGTTTAAGCTTATTAAGTTCCATTTATCCCTCGCACTTCAGCAGATACGTAACTTTATTGATCATGCCGCGCACAGCCGGCGTATCTTCCAGTTCGACACAGTGATTGATACGACGCAGACCCAAACCACGCACGGTAGCGCGGTGTGGCTGTTTTGTGCCAATCAGACTCTTGACGAGCGTGACGCGAATCTTCTTGTCAGCCATGATTACCCCAAAATCTCTTCAACGGTCTTGCCACGCTTAGCTGCGATTTGAGCAGCAGTGCTGGTTGCAAACAGGCCATTAAGTGTTGCACGCACGACATTGTAAGGATTGGTGGAGCCAAGACATTTGCAAATTACATCCGTCACACCCATCACTTCAAATACTGCACGCATCGCACCACCGGCAATAATGCCGGTACCGCTAGGCGCTGGCTGCATCAAAACAACTGCAGCGCCATGCTTGCCAACCACTGAGTGCTGCAAGGTTCCCTTGCGCAGATTGACCTTAGCCATCTTCGCACGAGCCTCATTCATTGCCTTTTGAACGGCAACGGGCACTTCACGTGATTTACCTTTACCCATACCGATGCTGCCATCGCCGTCACCAACAACGGTAAGTGCAGCGAAACCGAGAATCCGGCCGCCCTTCACTACCTTGGTGACGCGATTAACCGCAACCATTTTTTCGCGTAGGCCATCATCGCGCTCTTCGGAAGCCTGAACCTTCTTTGCTTGTTGCTTAGCCATGAATATCTCGCTCAGAACTTCAGTCCGCTTTCACGCGCCGCCTCAGCGAGCGCCTTCACGCGACCGTGATACATGTAACCCGCACGATCGAATGCTACCGATTGCACGCCCGCAGCAACTGCACGCTCGGCGATAAGCTTGCCAACCGCGGTAGCCGCGCTGACATTGCCACCGTTAGGCGTAACACCTTTCACCACCGCCTCCGCTGTAGAGGCAGAAGCCACTACGCGCGAACCACACTCGGAAATGATTTGCGCATAGATATGGCAATTCGAACGAAACACCGTCAGCCGAGCAACTTTTTGCTCCGCGATACGAGCCCGGGTTTTGCGAGCTCTGCGCAAACGCGCTTCTTTCTTGTTCATATTCGTCCGCCCTTACTTCTTTTTGGTTTCCTTCAGGAGCACCACTTCATCCGAATAACGAACACCCTTGCCTTTATAAGGCTCTGGTGCGCGATATGCGCGGATTTCAGCGGCCACCTGACCAACCTGCTGCTTATCGACCCCTTTAATGACGACTTCCGTCTGGGTCGGAGTCTCTACCTTTACACCGGCGGGCATCTGATGCACCACAGGATGGGAGAAACCAAGCGTCAGATTCAGCTTGTCACCTTGAGCCTGGGCACGATAACCCACGCCTACCAAGTTGAGCTTGCGCTCAAAGCCCTTGGTGACACCAACAACCATATTATTCAGCAGCGCGCGGGTTGTACCTGACATGGCATTACCATTATCACCACCAACCACAGCAACAGCCTTCAAAGAATCACCTTCACGCTCAAGCGTAACCGACGAATGAAGACGCTGCGTCAAGGAACCCAAAGGCCCTTTGACGGTAAATTCCCCAGCACCAACATCCACCTGAACGCCAGCAGGCAATACGACTGGATTTTTTGCGACGCGTGACATATTTATTCCTCCTTATGCCACGACGCAAAGCACTTCGCCGCCAACCTTGGTAGCACGCGCACGACGATCCGTCATGACACCACCAGGAGTGGAAACGATTGCTACGCCCAAGCCGTTCATAACCTTGGGCAGGTCATCGCAGCCTTTATAAACGCGCAGACCAGGCTTGCTAACCCGCTCAATGCGTTCGATAACCGGACGGCCCGCATAATACTTCAGACTGATCGTCAGCTCGCGGGAAGAACCCTCGCCACGAACCACAAAATCGTCAACATAACCTTCGTCCTTCAACACCTGGGCGATTGCAACCTTTAGCTTCGAAGAGGGCATTGAAACCGCCCCCTTTTGAGCTTGTTGAGCATTGCGAATGCGCGTCAGCATATCGGCAACCGGATCAGACATACTCATCTCGATCTCCTTACCAGCTAGCCTTGGTCATGCCGGGCACTTCGCCCCTGAAAGCCACTTCACGCAGCTTATTACGGCACAGACCAAATTTACGGAACACACCACGGGGACGTCCAGTCAGAGCGCAACGATTGCGTTGACGACTTGGACTAGCATTACGCGGCAGCTTTTGCAGCTTCAGACGCGCTTCCATACGCTCTTCTTCAGAGCTTGAAGCATCGCCAATTACGGACTGGAGAGCAGCGCGCTTGACAGCAAATTTCTCAACTGTCTTGCGGCGTTTTTCTTCGCGATTGATCAAAGCCAATTTCGCCATGTCACCCTCAGTTCTTGAACGGAAATTTGAACGCGACCAGAAGCGCACGCGCCTCATCATCCGTTTTCGCCGTCGTGGTAATACTAATATTCAAACCACGCAACGCATCGATCTTGTCGTACTCGATCTCGGGGAAAATGATTTGCTCTTTCACCCCCAGATTGTAGTTACCCCGACCGTCAAAACCTTTGGCAACCACACCACGAAAATCGCGGATGCGCGGCATTGCCACAGTGATTAAACGATCCAGAAACTCAAACATTTGCGGACCACGCAAAGTCACCATGCAGCCAATTGGATAACCTTCACGAATCTTGAAACCCGCGATAGATTTTTTAGCCTTGGTAATTACCGGCTTCTGACCCGCAATCTTGGTCATATCACCAACAGCATTATCCAAAACTTTTTTGTCGCCAACTGCCTCGCCAACACCCATATTGAGCGTCACCTTGGTAATTCGCGGCACTTCCATGATTGACTTGTAGGCAAAGCGTTGACTCAATTGAGCCACCACATCTGACTTGTAAAACTCTTGAAGACGAGCCATGACTATCCCTTACGCACCGACCAGTTCGCCATTTGACTTGAAGAAGCGAACTTTTTTGCCATCTTCAAGCACCTTGAAACCAACACGATCAGCTTTTTGCGTAGCAGGATTAAAGAGTGCCAGATTCGAAACCTGAATCGGCATTTCTTTTTCAACAATCCCGCCAACCTGACCCTTGATCGGATTCGGCTTGGTGTGTTTCTTAACGCGATTCACACCCTCAACAACCACGCGCTCAACATCAACACGAGTCAGCACAACACCGCGCTTACCCTTATCTTTGCCAGCCAGGACGACCACATCGTCCCCTTTGCGAATCTTATCCATCTTCGCTCCTTAGAGGACCTCAGGGGCCAGCGAAACAATTTTCATGAAACGCTCATTACGCAACTCACGCGTAACCGGCCCAAAAATACGCGTACCGATCGGCTCAAGCTTGGCGTTCAGCAGCACAGCCGCATTCTTGTCAAACTTAATCAAAGAGCCGTCACTACGACGTACACCCTTGGCAGTACGAACCACCACGGCGTTATATACATCGCCTTTTTTGACACGGCCACGAGGAGCCGCATCCTTGATACTTACCTTGATAACATCGCCAATGCCGGCATAGCGGCGTTTGGAACCACCCAAAACCTTGATGCACATAACTGCACGCGCACCGGTATTGTCGGCGACTTCAAGAATCGTCTGCATTTGGATCATTTTTTTACTCCATCCAACTTGAACACACCAAGTGCCCAGTCTTGGATCCCGTCCGGGAAAAGGCCCCGCATGAAGCGGGAAATCGAGCTAAGCAGTATAGCTTAGCTCGAGATCTTGATGCAAGTGTTTACGCAAATATTTCGATCAGGCCTGCGCCTTTTCGAGCACACGCGTCACACGCCATGCCTTAGTCTTTGAAATCGGAGCGCACTCCTCAATCTCAACCAGGTCACCATCAGCGGCTACGCCATTGGCTACATCGGCATGATACTTTTTGGACTGCACCATGATTTTGCCGTAAAGCGGATGCTTGACGCGACGTTCAACCAGAACGGTCACCGTCTTGTCCATCTTGTCGCTTACAACACGGCCGCTCAAAGTGCGACGCACTACAACTTTTTGCTCACTCATTACGCCACCGCCTTTTCACGCAGAAATGTACGAACGCGCGCAATGTCGCGACGCACACGCGGCAACTGGGACGTATTGTTCAGTTGTTGCGTGGCAATCTGCATCCGCAGGGAGAACTGCTCTTTCAGCAGCGCAACCAATTCTTCCTGGAGCTCGGTAGCGCTCTTGGAGCGCAACTCATTCGCCTTCATTTTTCTTACCCCACAAGCCGTGTTACAAACGCGGTCTCAATTGGAAGCTTCGCGGCAGCCAAACGGAAAGCCTCGCGAGCGAGAACTTCGTCAACGCCATCCATCTCATACAGAACTTTGCCCGGCTGAATCTCTGCAACCCAATACTCCGGATTACCTTTACCGTTACCCATTCGAACCTCAGCGGGTTTCTTGGAGATGGGCTTGTCCGGGAAAATCCGAATCCAGATCCGGCCGCCGCGCTTGATGTGTCGCGTCATCGCCCGACGAGCAGCTTCGATCTGACGGGCCGTCAAACGACCACGGCCAATGGCCTTCAGACCAAACTCACCGAAACTTACCTTCGCGCCACGAGTCGCAACGCCGGTATTCCGACCCTTTTGCTCCTTGCGGTACTTCCTTCTATTCGGCTGCAGCATCGCTAGCTCCTGCGTTTGTCACAGTACCTGTCTTGCGCACAGCACGACGGGGAGCCGGCTTGGCATCACCATCATTACGTGCAGGACGGCGGTTCTTGCGACCTTCGTTCTCGTTAGGCTCAGCAGCTACGGGCTGTTCGCCCTTGGCAACCATATCGCCCTTGTAGACCCATACCTTGATTCCGATGATGCCGTATGTCGTACTGGCTTCGGATGTACCGTAGTCGATATCTGCACGCAATGTGTGCAAAGGAACACGACCTTCACGATACCACTCGGTACGAGCAATCTCAGCGCCATTCAAGCGGCCGGCACTCATGATCTTGATACCCTGAGCACCCAAACGCATTGCATTCTGCATGGCGCGTTTCATCGCACGGCGGAACATGATGCGCTTCTCGAGCTGCTGTGCAATCGAATCCGAAATCAATTGCGCATCCGTTTCCGGCTTGCGAATTTCTTCGATATTGACATGCACCGGCACGCCCATAATCTTTTGCAATTCAGCTTTCAGGCTTTCAATATCTTCGCCCTTTTTGCCAATCACCACGCCTGGACGGGCGCTGTAAATGGTGATGCGCGCGTTTTTAGCCGGGCGCTCAATCAAAACACGGCCAACAGAAGCGTGAGACAACTTCTTTTTCAGATAGTCACGAACCTTGATGTCTTCCAACAACATCTTGGCGTAACTCTGACTGTTGGCGTACCAGCGAGAACTCCAATTCCGTGTCACAACCAGGCGGAACCCGATTGGGTGGATTTTCTGTCCCATATTACTCCCCGACGGTCAGATAGATGTGGCAGGTTTGCTTCTCGATCCGATTACCGCGGCCTTTGGCGCGAGCGGTAAAACGTTTCAGAGAAGTTCCCTTTTCCACGTGAATGGTCTTGACCTTGAGCGTGTCGATGTCAGCACCGTCATTGTGCTCAGCATTAGCAATCGCTGATTCGAGCACTTTCTTGATGATGGTCGCACCCTTCTTCGGGCAAAAAGCCAGAACATTGAGAGCATGTCCAACCGGCTTGCCGCGCACCAGGTCAGCCACAAGGCGTCCCTTCTGAGCGGAGAGGCGGACACCGCGCAAACTTGCATTGGTTTCCATGATTTCCCCTTACCTCTTCGCCTTCTTGCTGGCGGCGTGACCCTTGAAGGTACGCGTCAGCGCAAACTCACCCAGCTTGTGACCAACCATATTTTCAGTCACATAAACCGGAATGTGTTGTTTGCCATTGTGAACAGCAATCGTCAGACCAACAAACTCGGGAAGAATCGTTGAACGACGTGACCAAGTCTTAATTGGTCGCTTATCGGTGGAACCGGCAGCAGCTTCAACCTTCTTGATCAGATGGTCGTCTACAAACGGCCCTTTTTTAACGGAACGTGCCATGACTACCTCTTATCGCTTGTGACGACGCTGAACGATCATGCTGTCAGTACGCTTATTGCTGCGCGTACGATAGCCCTTGGCCGGCTGGCCCCACGGGCTGACAGGCACACGACCTTCGCCGGTTTTGCCTTCACCACCACCGTGCGGGTGATCCACCGGGTTCATCACCGTACCGCGAACGGTCGGGCGAATACCGCGCCAACGCTGCGCACCGGCCTTGCCGATTTTGCGCAAGTTATTTTCTTCATTGCCGACTTCGCCAATCGTCGCACGGCATTCAATATGCACGCGACGGATTTCGCCAGAACGGAGACGCACCTGAGCGTAAGTACCTTCTCGCGCCAGAAGCTGAGCTGAAGTACCTGCGGCACGAGCCAATTGAGCGCCCTTGCCAGGCAACATTTCCACACAGTGGATCGTGCTACCAACAGGGATATTGCGGATCGGCAGTGCATTGCCTGTCTTGATGGGAGCCTCAGAACCACTCAATAGCTCTTGACCAACAACCAAGCCCTTCGGTGCAATAATGTAACGACGCTCACCATCCACGTAGCACAACAGCGCAATATTCGCGGTACGGTTTGGATCGTATTCAATACGCTCAACCTTGGCGACGATGCCATCTTTGTTACGCTTGAAATCGATGAAACGATAATGCTGCTTATGACCGCCGCCTTGATGACGAACCGTAATACGACCATCCGTATTGCGGCCAGCATGCCTCGACTGACTCTCAACCAAGCCAGCAAAAGGCTTACCTTTATGCAGACCAGGATTAACAACCTTGACAAGGCCACGACGCCCCGGAGAGGTAGGCTTTACTTTAACCAACATTACGCAATCCCTCCGTCAACGAAGTTAATCTCTTGGCCCGGCTTGAGGCAAACAAAAGCTTTTTTCCAGCCCTTGCGCTGACCAACCGAACGGCCCGAGCGCTTAACCTTACCCTTGACGTTCAGAATCTGAACGGATGCCACCTGAACTTTGAACAATAGCTCAACAGCAGCCTTCACCTCGGGCTTGGTAGCGCTTGTCGCCACACGAAACACAACCTGCTCATTCTTTTCGGCAACGCGTGTTGCCTTTTCTGAAATCTGCGGCGCGAGCAGCACCTGCAGAAGTCGCTCTTGGCTATAGCTCATTGCCACATCTCCTCAATCTTGGCGATCGCAGCACGAGTCACGATAACGCGCGGATAGCGCACCAGCGACACTGGATCAGCCTCGTGGGCCTCAAGCACCAACACATTATGCAGATTGCGTGACGACAACCACAGATTTTCATCCATCGTATCGGTAATCAGCAGAGCAGATTCGGCACCAAAACCCTTCAGCTTTTGAGCCAAAAGGCGAGTCTTGGGAGCATCAAGAACAATACTCTCAACCACAACCAGACGATCTTCACGCACCAGTTGCGACAGGATCGATGCGATACCTGCGCGGAACTGCTTACGATTCACCTTCTGGGTAAAATTCTCATCCGGACGATTCGGAAAAATACGGCCGCCCCCACGCCACAGCGGCGAGGATGTCATACCAGCACGAGCATTACCCGTACCCTTTTGACGGAAAGGCTTCTTGGTAGAGTGCTTGACTTCACCACGATCCTTTTGTGCACGATTGCCCGAACGGGCATTCGCCTGATAGGCCACCACCAATTGGTGAACCAGCGCCTCGCTATACTCACGACCGAAAATAGCATCGGAAGCTTGCACAGTTGCGGACGCCTGACCCTGATCATTAATCAGCTTGAGTTCCATGACGTCCCCTCTCAGTTAGCCTTGACAGCCGGACGCACGATCACGTCCCCACCATCATGACCCGGCACAGCGCCCTTGATAAGCAACAGGCCGCGCTCCACATCCACGCGCACCACCTCGAGGTTTTGCACGGTCGACTTGACCGCCCCCAGATGACCCGCCATCCGCTTACCCGGAAAAACTCGACCCGGGTCCTGCGCCATACCAATGGAACCAGGCGCGTTATGGCTACGGGAGTTACCGTGAGACGCACGCTGCGAGCTGAAATTGTGACGCTTGATTGCACCAGCAAAACCCTTACCGATAGAGGTGCCGGTCACATCGACCTTCTGCCCCACGGTAAAAATCTCAAGGCTGATCACATCACCGGCTTTATAGCCAGCAAGCTGCTCAGCGCCGATACGGAATTCGCGCATTACGCTACCAGCCTCAACCCCTGCCTTGGCCGCATGGCCGGCAATAGATTTGGTAACGCGACTGGCACGCCGTTGACCAAAAGCCACCTGAATGGCGGAATAACCGTCCACGTCAGCTGTCTTGATCTGGGTCACTCGATTGTTCGACACGTCAAGCACAGTCACTGGAACGGATGCGCCGTCCTCAGCAAAAATGCGAGTCATGCCGACCTTGCGACCGACAAGGCCTAGACTCATGTTTTTCTCCTATGACCCGGTTTCGATTGACCGAGTCGCTATTGACACCACAACAGACAAATCCGCATTCAAAACGCGAAGCGCAAGAGTTTATCTCAAAGTGGCAAAAAAATGCAAGCGCAAGTATTACTGCAGCTTGATTTCGACATCTACGCCCGCCGGCAGATCCAGCTTCATCAAGGCATCAACAGTCTTATCTGTCGGATCAATGATGTCCATCAAGCGCAAATGGGTCCGGATTTCAAACTGGTCGCGAGACGTCTTGTTGACGTGCGGCGAACGCAGAATGTTGAATCGTTCGATTTTTGTCGGCATCGGCACGGGGCCGCGCACTACAGCACCTGTACGCTTGGCGGTCTCAACAATCTCCTGAGCAGATTGATCGATCAGGCGATAGTCGAAAGCCTTAAGGCGGATGCGGATTTTCTGGTTTGCCATTTCTATTCCTAAAGAGCACAAAGAACAAACGGCGCGCCTAGTCAGACGCGCCGCACTTACAAAACTTACTCGATAACCTTGGCAACAACCCCTGCGCCAACGGTACGGCCGCCTTCGCGAATAGCGAAGCGCAGACCTTCTTCCATGGCGATCGGGCAGATCAACTTGACGGTGATCGACACGTTATCGCCAGGCATGACCATTTCGGTGCCTTCAGGCAACGCGATGGAGCCAGTCACGTCCGTCGTACGGAAGTAGAACTGCGGGCGGTAGTTGTTGAAGAACGGGGTGTGACGACCACCTTCGTCCTTCGACAGTACGTAGATCTCGCCCGTAAAGTGGCTATGCGGCTTGATGGAGCCCGGCTTGGCCAGAACCTGACCACGCTGGATGTCTTCGCGCTTGGTGCCACGCAGCAGCACGCCTACGTTGTCGCCAGCCTGGCCTTGATCGAGCAGCTTGCGGAACATTTCAACACCGGTACAGATGGTCTTGACGGTGTCTTTGATGCCGATGATTTCGATTTCTTCGCCGACTTTAACTACGCCACGCTCAACACGACCAGTCACAACGGTGCCGCGACCGGAGATAGAGAAGACGTCTTCGATCGGCAGCAGGAAGGGCTTGTCGATGGCACGTTCCGGCGTCGGGATGTAGGAGTCCAGCGCTTCAGCCAGAGCCATAATGGCCACTTCGCCGAGCTCGCCCTTGTCGCCTTCCAGCGCCTTGAGTGCGGAACCCTTGATGATTGGCACGTCGTCGCCCGGGAAGTCGTACTTGGAGAGCAGTTCGCGCACTTCCATTTCGACGAGTTCGAGCAGCTCGGCATCATCAACCATGTCGCACTTGTTCAGAAACACGATGATGTACGGCACGCCAACCTGACGCGCCAGCAGGATGTGCTCGCGGGTCTGGGGCATGGGGCCGTCAGCAGCAGAACAGACCAGGATCGCGCCATCCATCTGGGCGGCACCGGTGATCATATTCTTCACATAGTCAGCGTGACCCGGGCAATCAACGTGGGCGTAGTGACGGTTTGCGGTTTCGTATTCGACGTGAGCAGTATTGATCGTAATACCACGCGCTTTTTCTTCCGGCGCTGCGTCAATCTGGTCATACGCCTTGGCCGAACCACCAAACTTCGATGCCAGCACGGTCGTGATAGCTGCAGTCAGCGTGGTCTTACCATGGTCAACGTGACCAATCGTACCGACGTTTACGTGCGGCTTGGTGCGTTCAAACTTTTCCTTGGCCATTTCTAGCTCCTTAAATCAAAAATAGTTATTTCTTGTTGATGATGGCGTCAGCGACATTCTTCGGCGCTTCGCTGTAATGCTTGAATTCCATGGAGTACGTTGCGCGGCCTTGCGACAAGGAACGCATCGTTGTCGAGTAACCGAACATCTCCGCCAACGGCACCTCGGCTTTAATAGCTTTGATCCCACCAGGCTGATCTTCCATACCCAACACCACACCACGACGACCTGACAGATCGCCCATGATATTGCCCATGAAGTCTTCCGGCGTCTCTACTTCGACAGCCATCATCGGCTCAAGCAACACTGGACTGGCGCGACGGCAACCCTCTTTAAAGGCCATGGACGCAGCCATCTTGAACGCGTTTTCATTCGAGTCCACGTCGTGGTAAGAGCCGAAATGCAAGGTGCACTTGACATCAACCACCGGGAAGCCTGCCAACACGCCATTCGGAATACTTTCGCGCAAGCCTTTTTCGACAGCAGGAATATATTCACGCGGAACAGTACCGCCCTTGACGGCATCAACGAATTCAAAACCCTTGCCCGTTTCGTTAGGCTCGATCTTGATGACTACGTGACCATACTGACCACGACCGCCCGACTGCTTGACGAATTTACCTTCAGCATCCTCAACCACTTTGCGAATCGTTTCGCGATAAGCAACTTGCGGCGCACCGACATTTGCCTCAACGCCAAATTCGCGTTTCATGCGATCAACAAGAATTTCAAGGTGCAACTCGCCCATGCCAGAAATAATCGTCTGGCCGGACTCTTCGTCAGTGCGAACGCGGAAAGAAGGATCTTCTTGAGCCAAACGCCCCAGAGCGATACCCATCTTTTCCTGGTCAGCCTTAGTCTTCGGCTCCACGGCAACGTGAATCACCGGATCAGGGAAGATCATGCGTTCAAGGGTAATTTCCGCAGCCGGATCACAAAGGGTTTCACCGGTCGTCACTGACGACAAGCCGATGCACGCCGCGATATCGCCCGCATACACCTCAGAGATCTCCTGGCGATCATTGGCGTGCATCTGCACCAAACGACCAACACGATCCTTCTTACCCTTGATCGGGTTGTACACCGAATCTCCGGACTTCAGAACACCTGAATAGACACGGATAAACGTCAACTGACCAACATACTTATCCGTCATCAACTTGAAAGCCAAGGCCGAGAACTTCTCGTTATCGTCGGCATCGCGAGTGACGGCATTTCCATCCTCATCCAAACCATCGACAGGAGGAATATCTACCGGCGAAGGCATGTATTCAATAACGGCATCAAGCATTGCTTGAACACCCTTGTTCTTAAAGGCCGTACCACACATCATCGGAACAATTTCGCTCTTGATGGTGCGCGCACGAATCGCGGCCTTAAGATCGAGTTCCGACATGTCACCTTCTTCAAGGTACTTGTTCATCAACTCTTCGGAAGACTCTGCTGCGACTTCCAGCAAGTTCTCGCGCCACTCCTTGGCGGTTGCGAGCAACTCAGCAGGAATCTCTTCGTAGGTGAATTTAGTGCCCTGCGATGCCTCATCCCAGAACACAGCCTTCATCTTGACCAGATCAATCACGCCTTGAAAATTATCTTCGGCGCCGATTGGCACCTGCAGAGGCACCGGATTTGCACCCAAACGAGTGCGCATCTGATTGTAGACCTTAAAGAAGTCCGCGCCTTGGCGATCCATCTTGTTCACAAACGCCAAGCGCGGCACACCGTATTTGTTAGCCTGACGCCAAACGGTCTCAGACTGCGGCTGAACACCACCCACAGCGCAATAAACCATACATGCGCCATCCAGCACGCGCATGGAGCGCTCAACCTCAATAGTAAAGTCTACGTGCCCAGGAGTATCGATAATGTTGATGCGATGCTCATCAAAATTGCCGCCCATCCCCTTCCAGAAGCAAGTCGTTGCTGCGGAGGTAATGGTGATACCACGTTCCTGCTCCTGTTCCATCCAGTCCATGGTGGCCGCGCCATCATGCACTTCACCGATCTTGTGGTTCACGCCGGTATAGAAAAGGATACGCTCGGTAGTAGTAGTCTTGCCGGCGTCGATGTGTGCAGAGATGCCGATATTGCGATATCTCTCGATGGGGGTCTTGCGAGCCACGGTTTCAGCCTTTTTAAGTTGAAGCGGGGTGAAAAAACGAAATTTTTTGTGTGTTGCGGACAGGCTTCAAATAAATCGAGCCCTATACAGGGCCCGACCTACATCTACGCGCCAATCAATCAGAACCTGAAGTGCGAGAACGCCTTATTGGCATCAGCCATACGATGAACTTCGTCACGCTTCTTCATGGCCGCGCCGCGACCTTCTGCAGCCTCCAATAACTCACCGGCAAGCCGCTGAGCCATGGATTTCTCGGAACGCTTGCGTGCCGATTCGCGCAACCAGCGCATCGAAAGAGCCATCCGACGGGACGGACGCACTTCAACAGGAACCTGATAATTAGCACCACCAACGCGACGGCTTTTTACTTCGACAACCGGCTTCACGTTAGCAATGGCCGCCAGAAAAACTTCCAGCGGATCCTTGCCCGACTTGGTAGAAATATTGGCAAACGCGCCATACACGATACGCTCGGCTACAGACTTTTTGCCGCTATCCATGATGACGTTAATGAACTTGGAAACATCCTGGGAACCAAATTTCGGATCTGGCAGAATTTCACGCTTAGGCACTTCGCGACGACGGGGCATGTCTATCTCCTTTCGTCAGTAATTAGGACTTCTTCGGGCGCTTGGCGCCGTACTTGGAGCGGGATTGCTTACGGCCCTTGACCCCTTGAAGGTCAAGCGAACCGCGCACAATGTGATAACGCACACCCGGCAAATCCTTTACACGCCCGCCGCGAATCAGCACCACCGAGTGCTCTTGCAGGTTGTGGCCTTCACCACCGATATAGGAGATAACCTCAAAGCCGTTGGTCAAACGAACCTTGGCAACCTTACGAAGCGCAGAGTTCGGCTTCTTCGGGGTCGTAGTGTAAACACGGGTACACACGCCGCGCTTTTGCGGACAGGCTTCCAGTGCAGGCACCTTGCTCTTGGAGACGGGAGCTTCCCGACCCTTGCGAACGAGTTGATTAATGGTTGGCATTACATTTCCTCGGATCTCACCACCAGTCAGTAAAACTGACACGGGCCGCGATCAAACAGTTCAGGCCGTCTACGATTGGACGACCCCCTTAAAGACGCGGGAGTATATGCGACCCCCGCGACTCACGTCAAGCAGCCTCGGGAGCCTCTCCCTCAACTGCTGAAACAACATCATCCGCTCCGGGCTGATTGAGTCCCCCGAAATGAATGCCCGCAGGCTGAGCACGGCGGGTGCGATGATAGGCCAAGCCTGTACCCGCCGGAATCAAACGGCCAACGATAACGTTCTCCTTCAGGCCGCGCAGATCGTCCTTCTTGCCCATGATTGCGGCTTCAGTCAGAACTCGCGTTGTTTCCTGGAAGGATGCTGCCGAGATGAAGGAGTCCGTAGACAAGGAAGCCTTTGTAATCCCCAGCAGCATGTATTCGAACGTCGCAGGCAACTTCCCTTCCGCATTGATCTTGTCGTTCTCATCCAGAAACTCTGAACGCTCAACCTGCTCTTCGCGGATGAATCGGGTATTGCCCGGATCGCTGATAACAACACGGCGCAGCATCTGACGAACGATGACTTCAATGTGTTTATCGTTGATCTTCACACCCTGCAAACGATACACGTCCTGCACCTCGTCGATGATGTAACGCGCAAGCGCCTCAACACCTTGCAAACGCAAAATGTCGTGCGGATCTGCTGGCCCATCAACGATCAACTCGCCGCGCTGAACGACCAAGCCGTCATGAACCAGCACATGCTTATCCTTGGGAATCAGGAATTCATGCACTTGACCATCAGGTTCGGTAATAACCAGACGCTGCTTGCCCTTGGTGTCCTTACCGAACGACAGCGTTCCGGTAACTTCTGCCAGCATTCCTGCATCTTTCGGGGCGCGAGCCTCAAACAACTCAGCCACGCGTGGCAGACCGCCGGTAATGTCTCGCGTCTTGGCCGATTCTTGCGGAATCTTGGCTAGTACATCACCGACAGCGACTTCCTGACCATCCTTCACCATGATCAGCGAACCGACTTGGAATGTGATGGTCACGGGATGGTCTGTGCCTGCCATCTTCACCTCTTCACCCGCAGCATTCAGCAATTTCACCTGAGGGCGAACGCCTTTACTTGCACTGACACTGCGGCGCTTGGCATCAATAACCACCAAAGTCGACAGGCCGGTCACTTCATCGATCTGTTTGGTAACCGTAGAGCCTTCTTCTACGTTCTCAAACTTGATAGTGCCGGAATACTCGGTAATGATCGGACGGGTATGTGGATCCCAAACAGCCAATTGCGCACCAGCCTTAACCGTCTTGCCGTCATCGACCAACAAGGTGCAACCGTAAGTAAGCTTATGGCGCTCACGCTCGCGACCAGCATCATCCGCCACCACAACTTCAGCCGAACGGGAAATAACAATTTTCTCGCCCTTCGGGTTGGTTACGTAGCGCATATTCCCGGCAAAACGAACCGTACCAGCAGACTTGGCTTCGACAGAGCTCGCCACGGCCGCGCGAGATGCCGCACCGCCAACGTGGAAGGTCCGCATTGTCAGCTGGGTACCCGGCTCACCAATTGATTGGGCGGCGATAACACCAACAGCCTCACCGACATTGACCAGATAGCCACGGCCCAAATCACGGCCATAGCACTTGGCACACAACCCATATCGTGTGTCACAAGTCAGCGGAGCGCGCACGCGCACCTCATCGATACCCAAGGCGTCGATCTGGTCGCATGAGTCCTCATCAAGCAGGCTGCCGGCGTGAATCAGCGTTTCCTGTGTTTCAGGATTCACCACATCATCAGCTGCGACCCGGCCAAGAATGCGCTCGCGCAAGGGCTCCACAACTTCACCACCCTCGATCATCGCTTTCATCACGAAACCATTGGTCGTTTCGCAATCATCCTCGATGACCACCAGATCCTGGGTCACATCAACCAAACGACGCGTCAGATAGCCAGAGTTCGCAGTTTTCAGAGCGGTATCCGCCAAACCCTTACGCGCACCGTGAGTCGAAATGAAGTACTGAAGAACGTTCAGACCTTCACGGAAATTGGTGGTAATTGGCGTTTCAATGATGGAGCCATCAGGCTTTGCCATCAAACCACGCATACCGGCCAGCTGACGAATCTGCGCAGCAGAACCGCGTGCGCCGGAGTCCGCCATCATGTAGATGGAATTGAAGGACTCTTGCTTCGTCGCTTTGCCTTCGCGATCAACAACGGGCTCCTGGCCCAGCTGCTCCATCATCGCCTTGGCCACCTGATCGCCGGTACGACCCCAGATATCCACCACTTTATTATAGCGTTCGCCATCGGTCACAAGTCCCGAAGCATACTGCTGAGCGATTTCCTTCACTTCGTGCTCAGCCGCCGTAATGATGGTTTCCTTGGTACTTGGAACCAGCATGTCTTTCACGGCAATCGAGATGCCTGCGCGCGTTGCGAGCTTGAACCCGAACTGCATCAACTTGTCAGCAAATATGACGGTTTCGCGAAGGCCACAACGACGGAAGGACGTGTTAATAAGCTTGGAAATTTCTTTTTTCTTCAAGGCCTTATCGATAACCGAAAACGGCAGGCCTGCAGGAAGAATTTCCGATAACAATGAACGGCCTGCTGTCGTGAAGTAGCGTGTCAGTTTTTCAGTCTTATTGCCTTCGGCGTCAACCTCAACTTCACGAATACGCACCGTTACTTTGGCGTGCAATGAAATCTGCGCTGACTCGTACGCACGCTTGACTTCCGAAACGTCGGAAAACAGCATGCCCTCACCGGCACAGTTAACGCCAGCACGGGTCGCATAGTACAAACCCAGCACCACGTCTTGCGACGGAACGATGATCGGTTCGCCATTGGCGGGCGACAGAACATTGTTCGACGCCAACATCAGGGTACGGCATTCCATCTGCGCTTCGAGCGACAATGGAACGTGCACAGCCATCTGGTCACCGTCGAAGTCGGCATTGAAGGCCGCGCAAACCAGCGGGTGCAGCTGGATGGCCTTGCCTTCGATCAGCGTCGGTTCGAAAGCCTGAATACCCAAACGGTGCAGTGTCGGCGCACGGTTGAGCATCACCGGATGTTCACGGATCACCTCTTCGAGGATATCCCATACCACCGGCTCTTGCGACTCAACCAACTTCTTGGCTTGCTTGATGGTCGTAGCCAAGCCCATCAGTTCAAGCTTGTTGAAGATGAAGGGCTTGAACAACTCAAGCGCCATCAGCTTCGGCAAGCCGCACTGGTGCAGCTTGAGCTGCGGACCTACGGTAATCACGGAACGACCGGAGTAGTCCACGCGCTTACCCAGCAGGTTCTGACGGAAACGACCACCCTTACCCTTGATCATGTCAGCCAGCGACTTCAACGGACGCTTGTTAGCACCAGTCATGGCCTTGCCACGACGACCGTTGTCGAGCAGCGAGTCAACAGCTTCCTGAAGCATGCGCTTTTCGTTGCGCACGATGATCTCAGGGGCCTTCAACTCCAGCAGACGCTTCAGACGGTTGTTACGGTTGATGACGCGACGATACAGATCGTTCAGGTCGGAGGTCGCAAAGCGACCGCCATCCAACGGCACCAGCGGACGCAGATCCGGCGGCAGCACCGGCAGCACTTCCATGATCATCCAGTCAGGCTTGATACCGGATTGGGTGAAGGCTTCCAGCACCTTGAGGCGTTTGACGATCTTCTTGATCTTGGCTTCTGAGCCCGTGGTCTCAAGCTCACTGCGCAAACGATCAATTTCCTTATGGATATTGATGTTGCGCAGCAGACCCCGAATACCCTCGGCGCCCATCATGGCTACGAATTCATCACCGTACTCTTCGGTCTTGGCCAGGAAGTCGTCTTCGGTCAGCAACTGGGCTCGAGCCAGTGGGGTCATCCCCGGCTCGACGACCACAAAGGCCTCGAAATACAGCACGCGCTCGATATCGCGCAAAGTCATGTCGAGCACCATACCAAGACGACTCGGCAGGCTCTTCAGGAACCAGATATGAGCGACCACCGATGCAAGCTCGATATGGCCCATGCGTTCACGACGCACCTTGGACAGCGTAACTTCAACGCCACACTTTTCGCAGATAACGCCGCGATGTTTGAGGCGCTTGTACTTACCGCACAGGCACTCATAATCCTTTACTGGGCCGAAAATCTTGGCGCAGAACAGACCGTCACGCTCAGGCTTGAAGGTACGGTAATTAATGGTCTCAGGCTTTTTGACTTCGCCGTAAGACCATGAACGGATCTTGTCCGGCGAAGCGAGTCCGATGGTAATTGCATCGAACTCTTCCGCATTGGGAAGGCTTTGCTTGAAGAGGTCAGCGAGCAGGCTTTTCATCTATCTGTTACTCCATTCCGGTCGCAGGTCAATAACGCTCGAGATCAATATCGATGGCGAGTGAACGAATTTCCTTCACCAGCACGTTGAAGGACTCCGGCATGCCGGCATCAATCTTGTGCTCGCCCTTGACGATGTTTTCGTAAACCTTCGTACGACCATTCACGTCATCGGATTTCACGGTGAGCATTTCCTGCAAGGTATAGGCTGCGCCATACGCCTCCAGTGCCCACACTTCCATTTCGCCAAAACGCTGACCGCCGAATTGCGCTTTACCGCCCAAAGGCTGCTGGGTAACAAGCGAATAAGGTCCGGTCGAACGCGCATGCATCTTGTCATCGACAAGGTGATGCAGTTTGAGTACGTGCTTATAACCCACAGTCACCTTGCGTTCGAAAGCTTCACCATTCCGGCCATCGATCAGAGTCACTTGTCCGCCGACGTCCATACCAGCAAGCTTGAGCATGCCGATGATGTCTTCTTCCGCTGCTCCGTCAAAAACCGGAGTAGCAAAAGGTACGCCCTTACGCAGATTTCCGGCGAGGTCAAAAATCTCGGCATCATTCAGCTCGCCCAAATTTTCGCTCTTGCCACTGCCGTTATAGATCTCGTTGAGCAGACTACGTACTTCCTTGGCAGTCGCCTGAGCGCGCAACATTGCATCGATTTTGTTACCCAATCCCTTGGCAGCCCAGCCCAAGTGGGTTTCCAGGATCTGACCGATGTTCATCCGGGAAGGCACGCCCAGCGGGTTCAGCACGATATCGACAGAGGTTCCATCCTCCATGTGCGGCATATCTTCAACCGGCACAATTTTGGACACCACACCCTTGTTACCGTGACGGCCGGCCATTTTGTCACCCGGCTGCAAGCGGCGCTTGACGGCCAGATAGACCTTAACCATTTTCTGCACGCCAGGAGGCAACTCATCGCCTTGAGTCAGCTTCTTGCGCTTGGCCTCGAACGCAAGATCAAAGTCTTTACGCGTTTTCTCCAAGCCTTCGCGCAACTGCTCCAGCTGAACAGCTACAGCGTCGTCGGCCATACGAATATCAAACCAGTTGTAGGGCTCGATATCCTTCAGGTACTCCTTGCTGATTTTAGTGCCCTTGGCGAGTTTCTTTGGACCGCCATTGGCTGATTGACCAACAATCAGGCGCTCGATCCGCTCGAAAGTATCACGCTCAACAATACGCATCTGATCAGCCAGATCGAGACGGAAGCTCTTGAGCATGTCATCGATAATGGACTGAGCGCGCATGTCACGCTCAATGCCTTCGCGAGTAAACACCTGCACGTCAATCACCGTGCCATTCATGCCGGATGGCACACGCAGTGAAGTATCTTTAACGTCAGAAGCTTTTTCACCAAAAATCGCGCGTAGCAATTTCTCTTCCGGCGTGAGCTGGGTTTCACCCTTTGGAGTGACCTTGCCCACCATCACATCCCCAGCCTCGACCTCTGCACCGATGTACACAATACCGGCTTCATCCAGACGTCCTAATTGGGCTTCGCCCAAGGAAGCAATGTCGCGGGTAATATCTTCCGGCCCGAGCTTCGTGTCACGTGCAACGACTGTCAGCTCCTCAATATGAATCGAGGTGAAACGATCTTCAATCACGACACGCTCTGAGATAAGGATCGAATCCTCAAAGTTGTAGCCATTCCAAGGCATGAACGCGACCAGCATGTTCTGCCCGAGCGCCAACTCACCCAGATCAGTGGATGCGCCATCAGCAATCACGTCGCCCTTGGCCAAACGATCACCAATCCGCACGATAGGGCGCTGATTGATATTCGTATTTTGATTAGAGCGGGTGTATTTGATCAGATTGTAGATATCAACGCCCACTTCGCCTGGCACGGTCTCATCGTCGTTAACACGAATCACCACACGATTGGCGTCGATGTAATCCACCACACCACCACGCAAAGCCTGCACGGTCGTTCCAGAGTCGACCGCTACAGTGCGCTCAATACCGGTACCAACCAGTGGCTTTTCCGGACGCAGGCAAGGTACGGCCTGACGCTGCATGTTGGCGCCCATCAGCGCGCGGTTCGCATCGTCATGCTCAAGGAAGGGGATCAATGATGCAGCGACCGACACGATCTGTGACGGAGACACATCCATATATTGAACCTGGCTGGGATCAACCAGCATGGTTTCGCCCTTATAACGCGCAGAGACCAGCTCGCCCTGCAGAACGCCGCCTTCAGTCATCTGAGCATTGGCTTGGGCAATGATGTACTGCCCTTCCTCAATTGCCGACAGATAATCAATATCCATGCTCACCTTATTGTCCGCGACGCGGCGATACGGTGTTTCCAGGAAACCATGGCGATTGGTCGTCCCGTAAATAGCCAGAGAATTGATCAGACCGATATTCGGACCTTCAGGCGTTTCGATCGGACACACGCGACCATAGTGAGTCGGGTGTACGTCACGCACCTCAAAGCCAGCACGCTCGCGTGTCAAACCGCCCGGTCCAAGAGCCGATACGCGACGCTTGTGAGTGATTTCCGACAGTGGATTCGTCTGATCCATAAACTGCGAAAGCTGCGATGAACCGAAAAATTCCTTGATTGCGGCCGAAATCGGCTTGGCGTTAATCAAGTCATGCGGCATCAGATTGTCGCTCTCAGCTTGACCCAAGCGCTCCTTGACAGCCCGCTCAACGCGAACAAGGCCCGCACGGAACTGGTTCTCGGCCAACTCGCCAACACAACGTACACGACGATTGCCAAGGTGATCGATATCGTCAATCTCACCGCGCCCATTGCGCAGCTCAAGCAGAACGCCGATCACTGCGAGAATGTCGTCGTTACACAGAACACCAGAACCCTCTTCACCTTGCGGGCCGACCTTGGCGTAAAACCGCTTGATCCACTCCGGTGACTTATCGTCAACTTTCTCAGGATAAGCGCGGCGATTGAACTTCATGCGGCCGACAGCCGACAGGTCGTAGCGGTCTTCCGAATAGAAAAGGCTCTGAAACAGCGACTCAACCGCATCTTCAGTCGGCGGCTCACCAGGACGCATCATGCGGTAAATGGCGACGCGGGCCTGCCATTGATCCAGAGTCTCATCCGAACGCAGAGTCTGCGATAGATAACCGCCCCGATCCAGATCATTGATATAGAGCGTCTTGAAGCTCTTCACACCGGCGATTGACAACTTGGCGATCAGATCTTCAATCAGCTCGTCGTTGGCGCGGGCCAGCACTTCGCCGGTCTCTGGATCAACCACATCGTGAGCCAGAACACGACCCAACACAAAGTCTTCAGGCACGACAACCGAACTGATACCCGCAGCTGCGATATCACGCGCATGCTTGGCATTGATGCGTTTGTCTTTGCCAACAATCAAATTACCTTTGCTGTCCGCGATATCAAAACGCGCTACTTCCCCGCGCAGTCGATCAGCAACAACTTCAAAATAGATCTCGTTGCCTGCGAATTCGAAGGTTTCGAAATCATGGAAAGTGCTCAGGATTTCTTCATTGCTCATGCCAATGGCTTTGAGCAGGATCGTCACCGGCATCTTGCGCCGACGGTCGACGCGGAAGAACAGCGAGTCCTTGGCATCGAATTCAAGATCCAGCCAAGAACCGCGATAAGGAATGATTCGCGCGGAAAACAGAAGCTTTCCCGAGCTGTGGGTCTTGCCACGGTCATGCTCAAAGAACACACCCGGCGAACGGTGCAGCTGCGACACGATGACACGCTCGGTGCCATTGATCACAAAAGAACCTGTGGTCGTCATGAGCGGAATTTCGCCCATATAGACCTCCTGCTCCTTGACTTCCTTGATGGTTTCTTTGGACGCCTCGCGGTCCATGATCACCAGGCGTACACGAGCACGCAGCGGAGAAGCAAAGGTCAAACCACGCTGCTGGCATTCTTTTACATCAAATGCCGGCTCGCCCAGAATGAAGTGAACGAACTCGAGACGGGCATAGCCCGAATGCGAGCTGATCGGGAAAATCGATGTAAATGCAGCCTGCAAACCCTCGTTGCGCCGCGACTGGGGCGGTACATCGGCCTGCAAAAAGGCAGTAAAAGACTCCAGTTGGGTTGCCAACAGGAAAGGGACATCCAGAACAGCTGGCCGTTTGGCAAAGCTCTTACGGATTCGTTTTTTTTCAGTATAGGAGTACGCCATGGAAGCTCCGGGTCAAGAGTCCAGCAACAGAGGACACAAGACAGCGTTGAGGGCGGGGGATTCCGCCAAGTCAGTGCTGTATTCTGGCCACTGCCAATTAGCAACATTCCGTTTTCACGGTGATGCCGAAAAACGACAAAAGGGTTGGTGGCCTCGACCACCAACCCTGCTTGCAAAAAACGAGATTACTTGATCTCGACCTTTGCGCCAGCATCTTCCAACAATTTCTTGAGGGCTTCTGCGTCAGCTTTCGGAATCGCTTCCTTGACGGACTTCGGAGCGCCATCAACCAGATCCTTGGCTTCTTTCAAGCCCAGACCCGTTGCAGCACGCACAACCTTAATAACTTCAACCTTCTTCTCGCCGCAAGCCAACAGGTTCACGGTGAATTCAGTCTGCTCTTCAGCGACTGCAGCAGCAGCGCCGCCAGCGGCCGGAGCCGACATTGCAGCAGCAGACACGCCAAACTTCTCTTCAACAGCCTTAACCAGTTCGCTCAGTTCCAGCACGGACATGGTGTCGAGTGCCGCCAGAAATGCGTCTTTATCGAATGCCATTTTAATTTCCTAAATTTGAATGTAATTACGTTGATTCGGCTTGCTTCAGGCAGCAGCAACTTCGCCTTTTTTCTCAGCAACAGCGGCAATAACGCGCGCAAAGCTGGAAATCGGGGATTGCATAACGCCCAACAGTTGTGCCAGCAGCACTTCACGGCTCGGGATCGAAGCCAGCGCTTGCACGCTTGCCTTATCCAGCACCTTGCCACCGTACGAACCTGCACGCAGAACCAGCTTGTCGTTGGTTTTAGCGAAGTCATTCAGAACCCGCGCCGGAGCCACTGCATCGGAACTGATCGAATAGATCAACGGTCCGGTCAGGTGGTCAGCGAGGCCAGCGAAAGCGGTGTCAGCCACAGCTCGCTTTGCCAAGGTATTCTTCAACACACGCAGATACACGCCCTGTTCGCGAGCCTTGGCGCGCAGCACGGTGAGGTGTCCTACCTCAATGCCACGATACTCGGCTACAACGATGGTCTGAGCGCTCGCTACCTGTGCAGACACCTCGGCAACTACAGCCTTCTTGTCTTCTAGATTTAGACTCAAGGTCAGCTCCTTACTCTAACGAACGTCACGGCGAAATGCCGCACGTCCAACAACGGCGACCTCAAATTCAGGGGCTGTTCAGAAAATCAAACAACCAGAATCCTGTTTCCGGGTAACACCATCTGCGCTGGGTGGATAACGAAAAATTTTCGTAACCCTTATTAAGGCATTGCTTGTGGCTTGCCCCCAACGGTCTTTGACAACCCTGCCATTACACACAAAACAGCTATGTAAAAAGCAGTCCCAAAGTTCAAAAAGGCGCGGCACACTCTGCGCCGCGCCAAGTATTTTTTACTGCGCGTTAACCGAACCTGGCTCAATGCGAACGCCTGCACCCATCGTCGAGGACAGAGCGATCTTGCGCACATACACCCCCTTGGATGCTGCCGGCTTGGCTTTCACCAAAGCATCAACCAAAGCGCTGAGATTCTGCTGCAGCGCTTCAACGGAGAATGATGCGCGACCAATCGTGGCATGAATAATGCCGCCCTTGTCGGTGCGATACTGCACCTGACCAGCCTTGGCATTCTTGACTGCCGTGGTCACATCCATCGTCACCGTACCGACCTTCGGATTCGGCATCAAACCGCGCGGGCCGAGGATCTGACCCAGAGCACCCACCACACGCATTGCGTCCGGAGTAGCGATACACAGATCGAAATCGATATTGCCAGCTTTGACTTGCTCAGCCAGATCATCAAAACCAACCACGTCGGCACCAGCAGCCTTGGCTTCCTCAGCCTTCGGGCCTTGAGCAAACACAGCGACGCGAACAGTCTTACCCGTTCCTGCTGGCAGCACGACCGAACCGCGCACAACCTGATCCGACTTCTTGGGGTCTACGCCCAGATTGACGGAAACATCCACAGACTCGTCGAATTTGGCCGTAGCATTTTGCTTGACCAGACCCAGAGCTTCTTGGGTTGCATACAACTTATTGCGATCAACACCAGCGCGCAGCGCCTTCACTCGTTTGGATTGATTAGCCATATCACACACCCTCCGTGGTTAGGCCCATGCTGCGAGCAGAGCCAGCGATGGTGCGAACAGCTGCATCCAGATCGGCAGCCGTCAGATCTTTCATCTTGGCCTTGGCAATTTCTTCCAGCTGAGCGCGCGTCACCTTACCAACCTTGTCGGTATGGGGCTTCGGCGAACCCTTCTGAATCCCGGCAGCCTTCTTGAGCAGCACGGTCGCCGGCGGAGTCTTCATGATGAACGTGAAAGACTTGTCCGCAAAAGCGGTGATCACGACAGGAATCGGCAGACCCGGCTCCAGACCTTGGGTCTGTGCATTAAAGGCCTTGCAGAACTCCATGATGTTCAGACCGCGCTGACCGAGAGCGGGGCCGATTGGGGGCGAAGGATTAGCCTTGCCCGCAGGCACTTGCAGCTTTACGTAGCCAACGATTTTCTTTGCCATGATGGCTCCTTGAAGTGAGTGTTAACGCATCAGCATCTGATGCTCCTCATGCCGGAAATTGAAACGAGAGGCTCCGACACCCTCCCTTGCTTGTCAGGTTTTTTCAACCTGACTGAATTCAAGCTCTACCGGTGTTGAACGGCCAAAAATAGTGACCGAGACATGCAAACGGCTCTTGTCGTAGTTCACACTTTCGACACTGCCATTGAAGTCCGTAAATGGCCCATCCTTGACGCGCACAAACTCACCCACCTCAAACAGGACTTTGGGTCTGGGCTTTTCAACACCTTCCTGCATCTGATGCAGGATTTTTTCAACTTCTTTCTCAGAGATCGGAGTCGGCTTGTTAGCTGTACCACCGACAAATCCCGTCACCTTGGAAGTACTCTTAACCAAGTGCCAAGAGTCATCATCCATCTCCATTTCAACCAGCACGTAACCCGGGAAAAACTTGCGCTCGGTTACGCTCTTCTGGCCACCCTTCATCTCGACGACTTCCTCAACGGGAACGAGAATCTGACCGAACTTATCCTGCATACCTGAACGCGCAACACGCTCAATCAAGGCACGCATAACAGACTTCTCGAAGCCGGAATAAGCGTGCACGACATACCAACGCTTACTCATTGCTGCCACCCCAAGATTGCGGCAATCAACTTGCCAACAACTGCATCAACCAGCCACAAAAACAAAGCCATAACAACCACAAACGCGAATACAACAAGCGTGGTCTGAGTAGTTTCTTTGCGTGTCGGCCAAACGACCTTCTTGGCCTCAGTGATCGCTTCGCCACCAAAAGCGCCTAGACGACGCCCCGGTTCAGTAAACCAGCCCACCGCAGCGCACGCTGCAACCCCCGCGAGCACACACAGGACACGGAAAATCATCGCCTGCCCGGACAGCAGGTAATACCCCGCCAGGCCCGCGGCCAGCAACAACACCGCGAGTGCGAACTTCAGTTTATCCGCCATGGAAGACTTGCCTTTGTATTTATGGCAGGGGCGGAGGGTCTCGAACCCCCAACCTTCGGTTTTGGAGACCGACGCTCTGCCAATTGAGCTACACCCCTGCAGCAGAGACTACAAAGCGCCCTGAGGAAATCCCCAGAGCGCTATCAAAATCCAGCACCCAAAATCACTGGATTTTCTGGTTAGCGATTACTCGATAACCTTGGCAACAACACCAGCGCCAACGGTACGGCCACCTTCGCGAATAGCGAAGCGCAGACCTTCTTCCATGGCGATCGGGCAGATCAACTTGACGGTGATCGACACGTTATCGCCAGGCATGACCATTTCGGTGCCTTCAGGCAACGCGATGGAGCCAGTCACGTCCGTCGTACGGAAGTAGAACTGCGGGCGGTAGTTGTTGAAGAACGGGGTGTGACGACCACCTTCGTCCTTCGACAGTACGTAGATCTCGCCCGTAAAGTGGCTATGCGGCTTGATGGAGCCCGGCTTGGCCAGAACCTGACCACGCTGGATGTCTTCGCGCTTGGTGCCACGCAGCAGCACGCCTACGTTGTCGCCAGCCTGGCCTTGATCGAGCAGCTTGCGGAACATTTCAACACCGGTACAGATGGTCTTGACGGTGTCTTTGATGCCGATGATTTCGATTTCTTCGCCGACTTTAACTACGCCACGCTCAACACGACCAGTCACAACGGTGCCGCGACCGGAGATAGAGAAGACGTCTTCGATCGGCAGCAGGAAGGGCTTGTCGATGGCACGTTCCGGCGTCGGGATGTAGGAGTCCAGCGCTTCAGCCAGAGCCATAATGGCCACTTCGCCGAGCTCGCCCTTGTCGCCTTCCAGCGCCTTGAGTGCGGAACCCTTGATGATTGGCACGTCGTCGCCCGGGAAGTCGTACTTGGAGAGCAGTTCGCGCACTTCCATTTCGACGAGTTCGAGCAGCTCGGCATCATCAACCATGTCGCACTTGTTCAGAAACACGATGATGTACGGCACGCCAACCTGACGCGCCAGCAGGATGTGCTCGCGGGTCTGGGGCATGGGGCCGTCAGCAGCAGAACAGACCAGGATCGCGCCATCCATCTGGGCGGCACCGGTGATCATATTCTTCACATAGTCAGCGTGACCCGGGCAATCAACGTGGGCGTAGTGACGGTTTGCGGTTTCGTATTCGACGTGAGCAGTATTGATCGTAATACCACGCGCTTTTTCTTCCGGCGCTGCGTCAATCTGGTCATACGCCTTGGCCGAACCACCAAACTTCGATGCCAGCACGGTCGTGATAGCTGCAGTCAGCGTGGTCTTACCATGGTCAACGTGACCAATCGTACCGACGTTTACGTGCGGCTTGGTGCGTTCAAACTTTTCCTTGGCCATAATCTACCCCAGTCAACCCGAGCAAAAACAGTTAAAGAAACAAAAGAATGGTGCCCTTGACGTGGATTGAACACGTGGCCTCTCCCTTACCAAGGGAGTGCTCTACCACTGAGCTACAAGGGCACTAAAAACCTGGAGCGGGTGAAGGGAATCGAACCCTCGTCATAAGCTTGGAAGGCTTCTGCTCTACCATTGAGCTACACCCGCCCTACTAAAATCTGCCTCGTCGATCACTCGACCCGCACTACAACCACTGCGACGCCAATTAACAACATCTTGCAGCGGCTTGCTTCTAATCTGGTGGAGGCGGTTGGATTCGAACCAACGTAGGCGTTAGCCAGCAGATTTACAGTCTGCCCCCTTTAGCCACTCGGGCACCCCTCCGTGAAGAAGGCAGGAATATAGAGATGAAACAAAAGCAAGTCAAGCCCTGTTTGCCGACAACGAACAGAAAACTGGGGTTACCTGCTTTTTCTTTCTACTCTCACGGGCGCTTCTCCAACCCGGCAAGCCCCGGTAGCATACAAAACATCCTCACTTAAACCGCGCCTCACCCAATGCCTCCTGCACTCATCAAAGCCTTGGCCGCTCAAACCGCCGGACTCATCTTTGTGTATGCCCTCGCGCGCAACGGGATACTTCCTAGCATGAGCCTACTCGGCCTCGCCTGCCTGCAGGGAGGCCTGGCAGCCATCGTTTCCGCACTGCTGCTTGCTCCGCGCTGGTGGTGGCCCATTCATCTGGTTTTCGTCCCGGCACTGGTGCTGGCAATTCAACTACAGCTACCGATTTCCATCTACGCGGCTGGCTTTTTCATCCTGCTACTGACGTATTGGTCAACATTCCGCACCCAAGTCCCCTTGTTTCTTTCCAACCGCATCACGGTACACCGACTCGCGGCATGGCTCGCGGACGACCAGGCGCTGAAAGTGCTGGACCTTGGCAGTGGAACCGGAAGTTTTGCACTGTCCCTTGCTCAGTTGCGCCCAGACTGGAGAGTCACAGGCATCGAATCCGCCCCCGGCCCCTTTGTCATCTCGCGCTGGCTGGGCCGAAAAGCAAACAATCTCACCCTGCTGCGCGCTGACTTCTGGCCGCACTCACTCGCCAGTTACGACGTTGTATATGCGTTTCTTTCGCCAGTTCCCATGCCATCGCTTTGGCAAAAGGCACGCAAAGAAATGCGTCCAGGCAGCCTGCTGATCAGCAATAGCTTCCCAATCCCGGGGATCACGCCCGACAAGATCCTGTCCATTAACGACCGTCGCCAGACGCAACTCTTCGTATACCGGATTCCCTCGGGAAAAACACACAAGGGGGCTACAGGAAACACTGCTGAAGTTATCCGCTTTTAACTGCAGAAACCAGCACACTGCGGAGCACGCCCGCGCGAAACCAAAATCAGGCGCGCAAGCCTTGGCGTGCAAGCACAACCAGCGCCTGAGCGCGGTTAGGCACGCCCAGCGCCCTCAGGATTGCCGAGCAATGCACTTTGATGGTGCCCTCGGCCAACCCCAGCAAATCAGCAATTTCACGATTGGTGCGGCCTTCAATCATCAGCTCCATGACACGCGTCTGTGCAGCGGTCAGGCCATATTGCTCCGCCAGCGAATCCATACCGCGACGACGCCCCGTCCGTGGCTGCGACGGCATTGCGCTCAGGTTGTCGGGCATGACCACCCCACCCTCGAGCACAGAGCGGATCGCATTCACCAACTGCTCGGACGACATTGCCTTGGAGATAAAACCTGCAGCCCCGGCCTTGAGCGCCCGCTTGACGGAAGCCTCATCAGCCAGCGCCGACACCACAACCACCGGAATTGTCGGAAAGCGATGCGCCAGCACGGAAACCAGAGAGAAGCCGCTCATATCCGGCAACATCAGATCCGTAAGCACCAGATCATATTCGTTGCCAGCCTCCACCAGCGCCATTGCCTCAGCCGCACAAGCGGCCTGTGCATGGTGACAAGGAATTTCCAGCTGGCCGAGCGCACGCACCAGTGCTTCGCGCACCAGAGCGTGATCTTCAATGACCAGTACGCGACAAGATTCCATGGGGATAGTAGGACGATCCAACAAACAAAAGAGCCTGCATATTACGCTGGCGCAGCGTGCCCGACAGAATCGTAACGAAAGGACTACCCGACAGGGCAGGATTTTAGGGGGCGATTTCCTTTCTGACATACCCCCGAGTCCCTCGCCGTCTTGTATGCTCTCGCGTTGCAACAAAACTCCCCGTACACCTTCGTCCCCTGATGTTCCGCACGGTGCACTCCCACTTCCTGTCAATCACCTGCGCACTCCGATCGGCACTCATGTGCCTGCTGGTTTTGGCCGCGTCACCCCTGATGGCAGCGAACATTGTGGTGGTGTTGAGCGAGCCTGCGCCGGCCTATCAGGCCTATGCCCAAGGTTTCCGGGCCAGCCTCGAGAAGCGCGGCAGCACCATCGAGATCCAAATACTCGAGCTGAGTCAGCTCACCAACCAGCCCTTGCCCGAAGCAAGCCTGCTGATCGCTGTGGGCAGCCGGGCGGCAGAAGCTCTGGGCACCCGGAACCAGCATCAACCACTGTTGCTGGCAATGCTGCCCCGAACCAACCTTGATCGCTTGCAGAGTCCGCAAGCAAAAATTGGCGGCGTCTATATCGATCAACCCGCCGCGCGCTACATCGCACTGGCCCGCGCGGCGATCCCGGATCTCGAACACATCGGTCTGCTCGTTGGACGTGACAGCAAAGACGCTGCCGCGCGCCTGATGGCCGCCGCCCGCGATGCCCGCCTGCGCGCGCAAGCCGAGACCATCAGCTCTGAAGCCGACATCTATCCGGCCATGCAGCGCCTGTTTGCCGATAGCGGGGCATTGCTTGCCACCCCCGACACCTCCGTCTTCAACTCGCAAACCATTCCCAGCATCCTGCTCAGCGCCTACCGGCGCGGCGTACCGGTAATCGGTTTTTCACCCGCCTACATCAATGCTGGCGCTATGGTGGCGCTGTACTCAACCCCCGAACAACTTGCCGCACAGTCTGCGGACATCAGCCTGCAGTTTCTTGCTGGAGGAAGCATGCCCGCACCGCAGTACCCGCGCCACTACACCATCGGAATCAACGAACGGGTGGCTCGTTCGCTGGGACTATCGCTTGAAGGAGAAGCCTTGATCAGGGAACGCCTGGAACGCCTGGAGCGCCAACCATGAGACTCAGCTGGGATATGGATATCCGCACCCGTGTGCTGATCGTGGCGCTCGTCCCCACCATCGTACTCGGCCTGCTGCTGACCACGCTGCTCACCTTCTCGCGCCTGAACGATCTTGAGGAAGCGCTCACCCAACGCGGCCAGGCCACCGCCCGCCAACTCGCCTCCGCGGCCGAATACGGACTGTTCTCAGGCAACCGGGACGTACTGCAACGCCTTGCTGCCTCGGCGCTGGAATCGGCCGACATTTACGGCGTCGCCATCTACGACCGTGACAACAGCCTGATGGCCGTAGCGGGCCTGCAAGTCCACTCCGCCTCGAACGTCAGCCCGCCCAGCAAAGCGGAGGTGATGGAAATCAGCAGCCAGATGCTGCGCATTGTCGAACCGGTGCGCCACGCCCCCTCGCTCGAAGAAGACCCCTACACCCTGACCGGCGGCAGCCTGTATCAACCTTTGGGCGAAGTCGTCGTCCTGATCTCGCGCGAAACCCTGGACAACCGCAAGCTCAACCAGATCGTCACCGCGCTATTCATGCTGCTGGCGGTACTGGCCGGCAGCATTGCGTTGGCGGTGTTGATGAGCCGCTCGGTCAGCACGCCGATCCAGCGAATTGCCGCCGCCATGTCGGATATCGGCAGTGGTGATCTGGCCACCCGTGTGCCAATCGAGGGGCGTGGCGCCCTGCGCCGACTGGCCGAAGGCATCAATGAAATGGCAGCCCATCTGTCGATTGCCCGGGGCAATCTGGAGCAGCGCATTTCCGGTGCGACCCTGCAGTTGCGCGAACGCACCGAAGATGCGGAACGCGCCAACATGGCCAAATCACGCTTTCTCGCGGCCGCCAGCCACGACTTGCGCCAGCCCATGCACGCCCTCGGTCTGTTCATCGCCGACCTGTCGCGCAAGGAGCACACCGACGACACGCGCCTGCTTATCGAACGCATCGCCGCCTCGGCCGAGGCCATGGAAAACCTGCTCGACAGCCTCCTCGACATCTCCAAACTTGATGCCGGCGTCGTCAGCTCCAACCCGCGCTCCTTTGCGCTCGGCCCGCTGTTTGAACGCATTGGCGCCGACTATGGGCACGCCGCCAAAGAACGCGGCCTGCGCCTGCGCGTGCGGCCCACCAAACTCTGGATTCACAGCGACCCGATGCTCTTCGAGCGCATCCTCATCAACCTGGTCGGCAATGCTCTGCGCTACACCCCGCGCGGCGCCATCATGATCACCGCGCGCCGGCGTGGCGATCACGTGCTGGTCGAGGTGCGTGACAGCGGCGTGGGTATCGCGCCGGAAAATCAGTCCAATATCTTCCTCGAATTTGTCCAGCTCGAAAATCCGGCGCGCGATCGCAGCAAAGGACTCGGGCTTGGCCTGGCCATCGTCCGTCGTCTGGCCGATCTGCTCTACCACCCCATCACCCTGCGCTCCGAACCGGGTCGTGGCTCAGTTTTCGGCGTCGTCGCACCCAGCGCGCCGGCTGAAGCGAACCAGGAGCCGGCATTGAACCCCGAACAGAATTTCATTGGCCGCATCGTCGCCATGGTGGATGACGACGCGCTGGCCCAGGAAAGTCTGGCCGGTCTGCTGCGCGCTTGGGGCTGCTTCGTGGTGGCCAGCGACAGCCTGCCCGGCTTGCTCAGCGCGCTGGAAGAGCTCGAAGTCGAGCCTGAAATCATGGTCAGCGACTTCCGCCTGCCCGGCGAACACACCGGTCTGGACATCATCGCCCACCTGCGCGAGCGCTTCGGCGCCGACTTGCCCGCCCTGCTCCTGTCCGGCGACACCGGACCGGAAACCTTGCGTCTGGCCACCGCCCAGCGCGTACCGCTGCTGCACAAACCGGTGCGCCCGGCGAAGCTGCGCGCCTCCCTCGCCCATTTGCTCCAGCACGCCGCCGAACGCAGCGTATGATCAAACTATCCGCCCCCTGAAAGGAAGCCCGAGATGTCCAGCGATCAACAAGAAGACGGTTTCGAATTCATCCGCAACATGTGGGGCAACATGGGTTTCGGCCTGCCCGGCATGGTCACGCCGACGATGGATGTCGACGAACTCGAACGCCGCATCAAGGATCTGCAAGCCGTTGAAGGCTGGCTCAAGATCAATCTTGGCACCCTGCAAATGACCATCCAGGGCCTTGAAGTACAGCGCTCCACCATCGCCGCGATGCAGGCCATGAGCAAGGCGCACGCCGACAACGAAGGCAACAACCCCTTCGCGAATCCGGCACTGTGGGCTTGGCCTTTCAACAACGGCGCGCAGCCAGCGTCTACAGACACTCCTTCCGCAGAGCCGCCCGCAGCCGACGTCTCCGAAGCCCCTACCCCGAAATCCAAGCCCAAAGCGGCTTCCAAGCAATCCCCTCGCAAACCATGAATTCACCACGCTTCGCCAGCGCGTGGGCCACAGCCGCCGGCTGGGAAGACGCGCTGCATGCCGTAATTGCCGAATTGCCGCGCCTGCCGCAGGCCAACCTCGGCTTTCTCTACGTCTCCGATCACTTTGCCTTCGCCATCGACACCATTCTGGGGCAATTGCGCGCCCAGACCGGCGTCCTTGAATGGGTCGGCGCCACTGGCGTCGGCGTCATCGGCACGCAGGGCGCGGCCCTCGACGCACCCGGCATTTCCGTGATGCTCGGCGCCTTCCCGCTCGACAGCTTCCGCGTCTTCTCCGGGCGCCGTCCGCTGCCGCGCGATTTCGCCCCCTACGCCGCCCTCGTCCACGCCGATCCACTCACCCCGGACATGAGCGAACTGGTGCAGGACATGGCCCTCAAGGTGCGCGGCGGGCGCATTGCCGGCGGCCTCGCCAGCGCGCGCCAGCAAGCCTTCCATATCGCTGGTGAAGCACTCACCGGCGGGCTCTCGGGCGTCGCCTTCAACGAACACATCCAGACCCTGACCGGCGTCAGCCAGGGCTGCGCGCCGCTGCCCGGCAGCTGGCGCGTCACCCAGGCGCAAGACAGCCTGATCGAACGCATCAACGGCCGCCCCGCCGTCGAAGTCTTCCGCGAAGCCGCCGGCACGCTCGGCACCGACCTGCGCCGCGCCGTCAGCACCCTCCTGGTCGGCCTGACCGATGCCGACGACGACCGGCGCCAGTTCGCCGCGCGGCGCATCGTCGCGCTTGATGTGCGCAGCGGACGCATTGCCATCACCGAATCCATTGCCAAGGGCCAGAACATCGTCTTTCTCAAACGCGACGAAGAAACCGCCCGCAGCGAACTTGCCCACATGCTTGCCGAACTGAAAGCAGCCTGCCCACATCCACCCAAGGGCGGCATCTACGTCAACTGCGCCTCTCGCGGCGGCGTCATGTTCGAGCGTGACGACAGCGAACTCGAAATGATTCGCGAGGTCTTCGGCCCGATTCCACTGGCCGGCTTCTTTGCGGCGGGCGAAATCGCCGGCGATCACCTCTTCGGCCAGACCGGCACGCTCACCCTGTTCCTCTAAGCCAGTCGAAATCCTGTAACGCAAAGACGCCAAAAAGCAGAAGGGCGCAGCGGAAGCAGAGAGTTCAGCCACCCGAATTTGTCGGGCAGTGGCCGAAATCTTGCTTATCCTTTGCAGCCCTCTGCGTCTTTGCGGTGAGCCGCGCAGGGCCAAGGAAAATCCATTTAATTACCGCCTGTCCTGCACGCATTCCGGCATCGAACAGAAATCTGCGCACCGTATAATCCCGCCCACTTATCCCATTCCACAGGAAGCCACAGCATGCCAGCGCCCGCCCCCGAAATTTTCAAGGCCTACGACATTCGCGGCATCGTCGGCAAATCCCTCACCGTTGAAACCGTGCGTGGCATTGGCCAGGCACTGGGCTCGGAAGCCCTCGTGCGCGGGCAGACGAGCATCGTCATCGGCCGTGACGGGCGCCTGTCCGGAGCCGATTTCGCCATCGCGCTGGCCGAAGGCATCACCAGCACGGGCATCGACGTCATCGACGTCGGCGTCGTCGCCACCCCGATCACCTATTTCGCTGCTTACGAACTGGACGCCCACAGCTGCGTTTCGATCACTGGCAGCCATAACCCGCCCGAATACAACGGCCTCAAAATGGTCCTCGGCGGTCAAACCCTGTACGGCGACATGATCCAGGATCTGCGCCGCCGCATCGTCGAAAACGACTTCGCCAAGGGCGCGGGCAAGATCACCCATACCGACGTGCGCCCGGCCTACATCGCCCGCATCCTGTCGGACGTGAAGCTGGCCCGGCCGATGAAAATCGTGCTCGATTCGGGCAACGGCGTCGCCGGCAACACAGCCCCGGAACTCTTCAAACGCCTCGGCTGCGAGCTGACCGAGCTGTTCAGCGAAGTCGATGGCAACTTCCCCAACCACCATCCCGATCCGTCCAAGCCCGAGAATCTGCAAGACGTGATCGCCGCGCTCAAGGCCGGCGACGCCGAGATCGGTCTGGCCTTTGATGGTGACGGCGACCGCCTCGGCGTGGTCACCAAAGATGGCGAAATCATCTATCCGGATCGCCAGATCATGCTCTTCGCCGCTGACGTACTCAGCCGCGTGCCTGGCGGCCAGATCATTTTCGACGTGAAATGCACCCGCAACCTCGCCCCGTGGATTCGCAAACACGGCGGCGTGCCCCTGATGTGGAACACCGGCCACGCCCTGGTTAAAACCAAACTCAAGGAAACCGGCGCCCCGCTGGCCGGCGAAATGAGCGGCCACATGTTCTTCAAGGAACGCTGGTACGGCTTCGACGACGGCCTGTACACCGGCGTGCGCCTGCTCGAAATCCTCTCGCGCAGCCCTGACGCCAACGCCATCCTCAAGGCCCTGCCGGACGCGATCTGCACCCCCGAGCTGAACATCAAGATGCAGGAAGGCGAGCCGCTGGCGCTGGTCGAGAAACTCAAAACCATGCAGTTCGACGGCGAAGTCGAGCGCATCACCATTGACGGCCTGCGCGTCGAATTCGCCGACGGCTTCGGCCTGGCGCGTTCGTCGAACACCACGCCCGTCGTGGTGCTGCGTTTCGAAGCCGACACCCAAACGGCTATCGAACGCATCCAGGGCGAATTCCGCAGCAAGATCAGCGCCGCCTGGCCGGGCATCGAACTACCGTTCTGATCTGCCCGAGAAAAGCAAAAGGCCAGCCTGCGGGCTGGTCTTTTTACATCTACATGCCTCAAGAGCCGCATGCAGCGGCGCTTTTCAGCCACCCCATCCGCAGAGGCTTATGAAAAAATACTCTTCAGCATGTCCGCCCGCAAAACAAGTCAGGTAGCGGCTCTGCAAGCGCCCAGTTTCGTAGGGTGCGCATTGCGCACCGACCCTTCTGGACGCCCGATCCGCGTGCGCGGCGCGTACCCTACCCGGCTGTATCAATCCAAAGCAGACATTTGCTGAGACTCAAGGCCCCACAAGCGTCGATCACGGTATCAGGTGGTTGAGATCAGCCCAGCCGGTCCACATGATCTCGATGCCGATGCACAGCAGGATGAATGCCAGCAGACGCATCATCACCATCGTGCCGACTTCACCGAGGCGAAACAGCAGGCTCGCGCCGTGGCGATAGCATAGATACACCACCGTTACAGTGAGCGCAGCCCCCAGGACGGCGACCACGACGCCTTGCAGGTAGAGCATCGGCGTGCCAGGGATGTTTGCGCCGAGCGCGATGGACGCCGCAATGGAGCCCGGCCCGGTGGTGAGCGGGAAGGTGACGGGGAAGAAACTGCGCCGCACAATCTCCGAATGCGGCATGTCCGCGGCCTGCTCCGCCACTGCCTTATGCATGTCGTCAGCATCGGCGCTGCCGAGCATGCGCCACGCCGTCGATGCCACCAGCAAGCCGCCGCCGAGCCGCACGATGGCGAGCGAGATGCCGAAGACCTCCAGAACATAGGTGCCAACCAGCATCGACACCACCAGAATGCACCAGCAATTGATCGCGACCTGACGCGCCATCTTCCGCACCACGACAGGATTTCTGCCTGCCGTGGTAGTAAACACAGCCGCGCCGCTCAACGGGTTGATGATGGGCAGCAGCGTGAGCGGCACCAGCACAAGAGATTTCAGGAAGGGACTAAAGAACTCCACGGGTCCTCCGGTGGGAGCATGCGATACGGCAGCGGCCAAGTCTAAGGCAAATCGAGTGCTTGTGAGCTCCGGGCCTCACCGCGATCAGCCTTGCAGCAACTTCAAAAACGCCTCTGCCGGCACCGGTTTGCTGCGCAGATAGCCTTGATACATGTCGCAGCCATGTGCCTGCAGAAAGGCCAGTTGTTCGGCGGTTTCGACGCCTTCGGCCAGCACCTTGAAGCCCAGGGTGTGCGCCATGTTGATGATGGTCAGGGTGATTTCACAATCATCGCGATCATGCGGGATGTCGTCGACGAAGCTCTTGTCGATCTTCAACACATCCAGCGGGAAGCGCTTCAGGTAAGCCAGCGAGGAATAGCCGGTGCCGAAATCATCGATGGCGAGGCGAATCGCGCGGGAGCGCAACCACTCCAGCAGTTCGGTGATTTCTTCGCGCTCGCCCATCAGGGTTGATTCGGTCAGCTCCAGTTCCAGCGAGGCGGCCGGGAAACCGGTGGTACGCAACACGTCTTCGACCTGGGCACCGAAGTGTCCGTGGCGGATCTGATGGCCCGACACGTTCACCGCCAGCACCAACGGGGCGATGCCGGCATCCAGCCATTCCCGGCCCTGACGGCAGGTTTCCTGCAGCACCCAGGCACCGATCTCGCGGATCAGTCCGGTTTCCTCGGCAATCGGAATAAAGCGGGCTGGCGGGATCAGGCCTTCCTCGGGGTCGAGCCAGCGCACCAGCGCCTCGGCGCCGACGATGCGGCCACTGGCGATGTCCACCAGCGGCTGGTAGAACACGCGGAACTCCTGCCGGGCCAGGGCCTGACGCAAACGCGCATCCAGGTGAATCCGATCACGCGCGGCGTCGGTCATGCTCTCCGAGAAATACTGATAGTGCCCGCGCCCTTCGGCCTTGACCCGGTACATGGCTGCGTCGGCTTGCTGCAACAAACTCTCGGCACTGTCGCCATGGCCGGGGAAGAGGCTGATGCCGATGCTCGCGCCGCTTTGCACCTCCACGCCATTGGCCAGATGGAAAGGCTGGCGTAGCGCCTCGATCACCTCTTCGGCGACGCGGGCGGCATCTTCCAGGCGATTCAGGCCTTCGAGCAGAATCGTAAACTCGTCGCCCCCCAGACGAGCGAAGAAATCCTTGCCGCGCAAACGCTCGGTCAGCCTTGCGGCGACCTGTTGCAGCAAGGCGTCACCCACCAGATGCCCGAAGCTGTCGTTGATGTCCTTGAAGCGGTCCAGATCGAACATCAGCAGGGCCAGCACGCCGCCATCCCGGCGTGCGGTAGCCAGCGCATGATCAAGGCGCGAGAACAGCAGAAGCCGATTGGGCAGATGCGTCAGCGGATCGTGATGCGCCAGGTAATCGAGGCGCTCCTCGGATGCCTTGAGAGTAGAAATGTCGGTGAACACCTGGACGTAATTGACGACATTGCCACTCTCGTCGCACACCACGCTGACGCTCATCAGCCGGGGGAACAGCTCGCCACTCTTGCGCCGCCCCCACAACTCGCCCTGCCAGCTGCCCTGCTTGGCGATCTGGGCCTGAATCTCCTCAATCGACACTTCCTCCTTGCCGCTTCCGAACAGAAACGACAAAGGTTTTTTCCCGACCACCTCATCTGCGCGGTAACCCGTCAGGCGAACAAAAGCCGCATTGACCCGCACGATCATCAGCTCCGCATCGGCGATCACCACCCCTTCCTGCGAATTTTCGAACACCGCAGCGGCCTGCCGTAATGCGGCCTCCGTGCGCTTGCGCTCCGAAATATCGGTGTGCGTGCCAGACATGATCAAGGGCTGGCCGTCGGTATCCCACTGCACGATCTTGCCGTGCGTCAGCAGCCACTTCCATTCACCCGATGCTGTCCGCATCCGGATTTCAACGTTATGCGCAGGCAATTCCCCGGCAAGGTGGGCGGCAATCGAGCGATGTGCCTTGTCCAGATCCGCCGGATGCACGTACTCACTCCAGCGGGGCAGCGAAACATCGAGGTCCTTGGGCGAGTAACCCAGCATGATCGCAAAACGCGGGCTGACGTCAAACTGACTGGTCTGGACATTCAACTCCCAGAAACCCTGATCCGAGCCCTCGATCACCCGCGCGAAACGCGCCTCGCTCGCCCGCAGCGCGTCTTCCGCCTGTTTCTGCGCAGTCAGATCCTGCATGGCGCCGCGCACCTTGACCAGACGCCCCTCGGCATACACCGGCATGGCCACCGTACGCACCCACTTGCGCTTGCCGGTGGGCGTGATCAACTCCAGTTGCAGGTCGTAGGGCGTGCCGTCCTGCATCAAGCGAGCCAGAGCAGACTCAAGGAGCAAACGCCAGCGCCCCTCGCAGAACTGCATCCAGTACGCCATGTCAGGCAGCGCCTGAGGCCCCACCTCATAGATGTTGGCCAGCTCCTGCGTCCACACGCCTTGCAAGCTCAGCGCATCAATTTCCCAGCCGCCTACGTGCGCCAGAGCCCCCATCCCCTGCAACAACTCGTTCATGTGGCGCACGCTTTCCTCCATGCGCCGCCGCTCGGTTTCATCACGCAACACCAGCACCAGACCCACGCATGCTCCGTCAGCCAGTCGCACCGCGACGCCCTGCACATGAATCGGAATACGCTGCTGCGTGCGATCCAGCAACACCGCGTTGCACACAAAACGCGCCCCCGGGCCCGTGATCTGCGCGCGCAGATCCCCCAGAGGGTGCTCTCCCGCCTCATCCAGCGGAGCGAATACCACCGCCAGAGGCTGACTCACGGCAGCGTCCCCAAACCAGCCCGTAAGCTTTTCGGCGGCCGCATTCAGATAGGTGATCCGCCCCTCGGCATTCGTCGCGATGATCGCATCGCCGATACTCCCCAGAATCACCGAGCGCTGCTGCCCGCTCACCTCCAGCCGCAGCCATGAGCGACGCAGCACTTCGCACAGCACGCTGACCAGCGCGCCGTTAACAATCAGAAAACACCACTGGAAAAAATCCTGAGGCGTAGCAAAACTGAAACTGAAGCGTGGCTGCGTCAGGAAAAACTGCTCGCCGAAAGCACAGATCGCAGTAGCACACAGCCCCGGCCCGAGCCCGCCTGTGGCCGCGCCCAGAATGATCGGCAGCATCAGGATGATCAACAAGGGGCGCTCGCCCGGACGCATGCCGATGCCTTCCAGCAGCGCCAGAAAAACCATGCTCATCAAGACGGAAAAACCGTAACTCACCCAGCGTGGCCAGCCCAGCAAAGCCTGTTGGCGCATCTGCGTTACATCCAGTTTCGCCGCCCCTGCGCCCTCTGCCGGCACCGCTCGCAAAGCGACGTACAGGATCAGGGAAGTGACCAGCACAAAGCTCACCCCCTTGGCGTTCGACAACCAGAGAATCCGCGAAATATCGGTGAACTGGGCCAGCAGCTGATCGGACAGGAAAATCCAGGCCAGCGCAAAAACGGCATAGCCCACCGTGGCACGCAGAATGAAACGCTGACGAACGGAAAAAGCCATCGAGCCCTCACAAAAACCACCCGCGCTGCAGCACGGGGCCATCCATCGCATCGGGCAAAGCGGATCAGCGTTGCGCAATCCGCTCCGGGCGTGACATCAAGTCCGCCGCAGCATACGCAGCCCGCGCAGGCGTGACAATCGGGTAAAGCGGGCACATCCCCCGGCAATTCAATAAATCTTTGTCGTATAGTTAGGGCCTGTTCAACGTTCATCTGGAGAACCGGCATGCCCATCCTCACCAAGCCCGACTGGGAAGACCTCGGCGGCGGCATCAAACGCCGCATCACCGCCGATGGCGAAAAGCTCATGCAGGTGGAAGTCCACTTCCAGCCCGGCGCTGAAGGCTATACCCACAATCACCCGCACGAACAGACCACTTATGTCGTCTACGGCGGCGGCACCTACACCATCGAAGACCGCGCCTACGAAATGCGCGCCGGCGACATCATCCTTGTGCCCGGCACCCTGCCGCACGGTTTCCTCGCCATGCAGGGCGAAGAAACCCTGCTGCTGGATTCCTTCAGCCCGCCGCGCGAAGATTTCCGCAAGAAATAAACGACCTGCCTGAAGAGCCGCCCCCCGCGGGCCTCTACAGTCATATGGCCTGAAGATTCGCGCCCATGGCGGCTCTTCAGGCAACCCTCCCACAGACTGTATTCGCAGCCTGTCACATTCCTGTAAAGCACTATAGGCAGCATGGCTAAACCATGAGTAGCACGCCTGTCCGCGCCAACAACCCCACCCCACCCTTTGCCCGCCGCAAGAACGGCAAGCTTGAGCTATGGGTCTGCAGCCGCTGCGGCCATGTCTATGACGGCAACGCCGGGGAGCCGCTGACCAGCACGCCTCCCTTCACGCCTTTTGAAACCCTCCCCGCAAGCTGGCTGTGCCCGCACTGTGCGGCGGAGAAACGCTATTTCTTCTTCTGAGGATGCAGACATGAATGACCCGAAAGCCCCGCTGTCGACACCGCTTGCCGACCTGATCGACGCGCGCCTCTCACGCCGCTCGGCATTGAAAGGCCTGTTGGCGGGCGCCAGCGGCGCCGCCCTGATGGGCTCCGGTCTGGCCGAAGCTGCCGGAGCCTCCAGCGATCCATCCTCGCTGCAGTTCGCCCAGCCACCGCACAAGATCGAGCAATACCAGCAGGTCTCCACCGGCCATCGCGGGCAAGTGCTGATCCGCTGGGGCGACAAGGTACTGGCCGATGCGCCTGCTTTCGACCCGCTCAATCAAAGTGCCGCCGCGCAGGAAAAACAGTTCGGCTACAACAACGACTTCGTCGCCTTCATGCCGCTGCCGCGTGGCTCGAAGAACAGCGGCCACGGCCTGCTCTGCGTCAATCAGGAATACACCAATCCGGAACTGATGTTCCCGGGGCTGACCAAGACCGGTGCGGTCAAACAGATGAACCAGGCTCAGGCCGAAATCGAGATGGCGGCCCACGGCCATTCCGTGGTCGAAATCCGCAAGACTGCAGAAGGCTGGCAAGTCGTCGAAAGCAGCCAGTACAACCGCCGCATCAGCGCCCTCAGCACGCCGATGACGATCACCGGCCCTGCCGCCGGACATGCCCGCCTCAAGACCAAGGCCGACCCGACGGGCCGCCACATCATCGGCACCATCAACAACTGCGCCGGCGGCGTCACCCCCTGGGGCACCGTGTTGATTGCCGAAGAAAACTTCAACAACTACTTCGGTGGCGACCCGGAAGGCCTGCCCGAAGCCGCCAACTACAAGCGCCTGGGCATCAAGGGCAAGTCGGCCTATAGCTGGTCGCGCTTCCATGAGCGTTTCGACATCGAAAAGGAACCGAACGAGCCGAACCGCTTCGGCTGGGTCGTCGAAATCGATCCGTATGATCCGAAATCCGTGCCCGTCAAGCGCAGCACCCTGGGCCGCTTCAAACACGAAGCCGCCACCTGCGTGGTGGCGCCGAACGGCCAGGTGGTGGTCTATTCAGGCGACGACGAGGCTTTCGAATACATCTACCGCTTCGTCACCGCCGGAAAATACAACGCCAATAACCTGGCCGCCAACCGCGACCTGCTCGACACCGGCGTACTGTCAGTCGCGAAGTTCAGCGAAGACGGCAGCCTGCGCTGGTTGCCGCTGGTGTTCGGCCAGGGCCCGCTGACCCCGGCCAACGGTTTCCAGTCGCAAGCCGATGTACTCATCGAAACCCGCCGCGCCGCCGACCTGGTCGGTGCCACGCCGATGGATCGCCCGGAAGATGTGGAGGCCAATCCGGTGAACGGCCGCGTCTATGTGATGCTCACCAACAACACCACGCGCAAGCCCGAGCAGATCAACAAGATGAACCCGCGCGCCAGCAACGCCTACGGCCACATCCTTGAACTGCTGCCGCCCGGCACCCAGGGCAACGATGGCGCCCCCATCGCCCAGCACACGGCCGACGAATTCCGCTGGGAAGTCCTGCTGCTCGCCGGCAACCCGAGCGAGCCCAAGCACGGCGCCAAATACCATCCGGATACCGCCGAGAAGGGCAACTGGATGGCCGCCCCCGACAACTGCTGCTTCGACAACCGTGGGCGCCTGTGGATCACCACCGACCAGGGCTCGGCGCAGAGCAAGAGCGGCATCCCGGACGGCGTGTATGCCTGCGACGTAAGCGGCGCCGGCCGCGCGCTGCCGAAGTTCTTCTACGCCTGCCCGAAAGACGCGGAAATGTGCGGCCCGGCCTTCACCCCGGACAACCGCACCCTCTTCGTCGCCGTACAACACCCGGGCGAAGATGCCGACTCCACCTTCAACGCACCCTCCACCCGCTGGCCGGATTTCAGCCGCAGCATGCCGCCGCGCCCCTCGGTGGTGGCCATCACCCGCAATGATGGCGGTGTGATCGGCGGCTAAGGCCACCGCTAGGCACTGCTCGTAGAGCCTCACCTGGCGGACCTGTACAGACAGGCCGCCGGCACAAGCGCATCAGGCAAGGCGCTCCAGACACAATGCCTGCACAGCCAATCCACATGCGGCCGTGCAGGCATTGTCGTTTTTGACAGCACAAGAAAATGCCCGCACAAGGCGGGCTGGAGAGTGAAGCAGGGAAAAGTACTTCGGGCGGCAGAATGCGTAGGGTGCGCATTGCGCACCATTCCCACACCGCAATCATCGCCGGAGCCGACTCAATGGCGCCGTGCGTAGGCATGGTCCCGATCCGCGTGCGCGGTGCGCATACATGGACGCCCCCGTTTGCAAAGCCAATCTTTTCATTGATGACGACTCACGGAGTCGATTGCAGCCATA